>DATJEK010000095.1:0-66133 GCA_035496715.1 Candidatus Eiseniibacteriota bacterium
ATCTTGGACTTGGCGCAGGTGTTCAGCACGCGCACCACGTGCTCGTGGTAGGTCTTCTGGTCGGCGCGCACGATCACCGCCTGGCCCGGGTAGAGGGCCGAGGTCTTCTGGAGGAGCGCCCCGAGCTGTTCGAGCGAGACCTTCTCCTGATTCACGACGACGCCGCCGTCGCGGAGGATGTTGATCACGATTTCCTCGGGCGCCATGCGCGCCTCCTGCGCGGCGTTGGCCTGCGGGACCGAGATGGAGAGCTCGGACTCGAAATTGAAATGCAGCGACAGCGCCATGAAGAACGAGAGGTTGATGAAGAGCACGTCGATCAGCGCGATCATCTGGACGACCGGCAGCGGACGGACGTAATCGCTCTGCTTGAAGCTGATCATCGGGCGAGCACCCGCGCGATCTCGGAGGAAAGGGCCTCGGCGGTCGTCGTGATGCGGCTGACGCGCCCGCGGAAATACGAGTACGCGATGAGCGCCGGAACCGCGATCACCAGGCCGAACGCCGTGTTGATCATCGCCTTGGCGAGGCCCTGGGTGAGGACCGCGGGGTTCAGCGTGCCGAGCTTGAAGTAGTTGAACGCGTCGATCATGCCCAGGATCGTGCCCAGGAGGCCGATCATCGGCGCGATCACGGCCATGTCGCCGAGATAGGTGAGGTTCTGCCAGAGGCGTTCGATGCGGGCCTTGCCTTCGTACTGGATCGCCTCTTCGACGATGCCCTTGCCCTTGGCGGCTTTCTGCAGGCCCTTCTCGACGATCGCCGAAATGAGGTTCGGCTGCTGACGGCAGACCGAGAGCGCCTTGTCATATTCTTTGCGCTCGATGAGAGACAGCAGGTTTTCGGTCATGTCCTGGGGGATCAGCTTCTCCACGCGCACGTTCAGGAAGTGATAGATCACCACGGCCACGACGACCACCGAAAGCACGCCGAGGAAGTAGATGCACACGCCTCCGGAGGCGATGAGCTGGAGGAAGGTCATTTCCTTGTCGCCCGGACGCGCGGCGGCCGCGGCGGCGGCGTGCGCCGGCGCGCCGGACAGCAGCGCGAGGACGGCGGCGGAATACACCCAGGGACACTTGGCAGCGCGTTTATTCATGTCGTCTCCTAAGAAGTAACGGTCAGGTGGGTTCGAAATTTCCCCTATTGTATCAAATGAGGGGGAGAAAAGGAAACCGAATCGGGACGCGTCAGGCGGCCTGCGCGGTCGCCGAGGCGGTGAGATAGAATTCGCGCAGCTTCCTCATATAGTCGATCGGGAGGATCGGGTGGAAGATGAGGACGCCGTCGCGGAACGAGAGCCCGCGGGCGATCACGTCCTCCCATTTGCCCCCGGCGGCGAGGAGCCGGACGACCAGCTTGTCGAGCGTCAGCGTGAAATTCCCGCCCAGGTAAAGGAGGCCCAGGCCGCCGTCCCTCGCGGAGTCGCGGCGCAGGATGGGGCGCTCTTCGCTGTCCACGAAGAAGACGTGCTCCGGCGTATAGAGCCCGCCCAGCTTGGCGAAGGCGGTCGAAAGCGTCTCCCCCGCCTCGACGAAAACGACGTTGTCGCGGAATCGCTCCATGAAATCCGCGTATCCCTGATCGCTCAGCCGGTCCATCAGCGTGCGGTCGAGCGAATCGAAATCCGCCCGCGTCATCGCGACGTAATCGCGGATCGCCCGTTTTCCGTCGGGACGCTTCAACTTTAAGTCTCTGTCTTTCAATGACTTAAGGAACAAAGGATCTTTCAGCACCGTCTCGAGCGACCAGACGGCCGCATACGGGGCGCGGACGTCCAGCGTCACGTCGCCCAGACTGTCGCCGAAGCTCGGATGGAAGAGCCGGAATTTGAGCACCTCCCAGGCCTCCTGAGGATCGGCGAACGCGGCAAAATCGTCGACGTCCCGCGGCGCCATGCGCGGCAGGAGCCCGATGATCTGCCGGTAGACCGCTTCCTGGTCGGCCGCCGTGAGATCGGAGAATTTCGTGTCGCCGTCGAGCAGCAGACGCAGCGAGCGGCGCGCCTCGAGGTCCGCGGCGTTGAGCGCGCGGAGGAAAGCGATCTTCGCCTGCCGGTTCAGGTCCTGGGCGTCGACGAAGAGCGTGAAAGCGCCCGTCTTCGCCGCCTCGGCTTCGAGCGCCGCCAGACGCGCCTCGGGCTCGAGACCGTCCGCGACGACGACCACGCGGACGTCCGCCCGCGGCCCCATCGCCTCGAGAACATCCCGGCGGGCCTCTTCGGAACCGACGCCGACGACGACGGGAGTTTCAACCGGCGGCGCGCCGGCGCGCTCGCGACCTTGAAGGTCGCGCAGAGCCAGGCGCGCGCCGGGCGGGAGCTGAAGGCGGACAAAGGCCCCGCTCCCGTCCTTGGCCTGTTCGGCGAGGAAGAACGCCTTGACGCGGTCGAAGTAGTCGCGCCGCTCGGCGTCGAGTGTTTCGCCGAAATCGTAATAGACGGACGCCGGATCCGCGTACATCGCGAATCGGTCCGCGAACGCCTCTTCCTCCGGCCGGTCCCCGCGCTCGAGGCCCCCCTTCAACTCGTTCTTGAGCGCGATGATCGACTCGCCCCGGTCCTGGAAGCGCGTGAGCCACTCCTCGATGAGCGCCTGCGCGGCCGAACGGGAGGCCGGGTCCGCGTCCAGCTGGCCCTTGGCCTCCAGCACGATGAAGAGGGCCTCGCCGATCTCGTGGAGGACGCCCATCGCCATCGTGCGCCGGAGCGTCTGTTCGTCGGCGGGCGGCAGCGGCCGGGCGGCGAGGCGTCGCGCCAGGGCCTCGAGCTCGGCGATGCGGTCGTCGGTAAGGTTCGGGAAGCGGCTGCGGTCCCTGCGGACGTGCCGCATCAAATGCTCGGGGTACATGTCGCTCTGCATGGCTTCCGTCATCTCGGTCCCCGAGAAATCCGGCACGAGGATCTCGCTGCGCATCGCCCGCCGGCGGCCGTCGGACTCGTCGCGCGCGCCCTGGATATTGCGGACGATGTACTGGAATCCCTGCGCGCCGAGGTTCACCCGGGTGCGGACGAAGGCGACGCGCTCGAGCATGAATCCGAACCCGCCCGTCGTGAGCGTCGCCGCGACGGCCTCCAGGTCCGCGTCGGAGAGAATACGGCGGTACGACGGCAGCGGCCCGGCGAGCGAGGCCAGCTGTCCGGTCGGCTGCCCGCTCCCGGCGAGCCCCTGGATCAGCGTGTCGCCGAAAAGCTCGACCGAGGACTTGAACGCCCAGCGGCCCTCGCGGACCTGCGTCATCGGCACGGACGCCGGGGCGGGCGCCTTGGGCGCGAACGCTTTCTTCACGGCGCGCGCGACGGTCTGCACGACGAATTTATTGGAGGCGTTGCGCTTGATGTCGCCCTTCGTGAGATGCGGCATCCGCGCCTCCTTCTTGATCTCCGCGAGCTTCACGGTTCCCAGCGCGGCGACGGCTTCGAGGAGCTCCCGGCCCTTCTTGGGCGTGAAATTCTTGAGCACGTCGTCGGCCACCTCGGTGATCGACGCGAGCCTCGCGCCGTAGGCGGCGAGCCTCACGGTCCACGCGCTCAGGCGCGTGAACTGCGCGTCGACGAGCGAGAGCTCGGGATCGAGGCCGTTTTTCACGGCGATCCCGCGCGCCCGGTCGAGCGCGTTGATGGCCTGGGCGTAGCGCGAAGCGGCCTCGGCGAGTTTTTCCTCCGCGATGAGCGCTTCCATGCGGTCGACGATCTCGCGCCCGCGCGCGTAAGCGTCGGCGAATTTCGCCTGCTCGACCGACTTGGGGCCCGTGAGGCGCTCCACCTCTTTCCTCACCGCCGGCAGGGCGAGCTCGCGGTCGAGCGAGCGCACGGGGATCCCCGCGCGGCGGGCGAGCTCCTCGTTGCCGGTCAGGGTCTTGCCGTTCAGGGAGCCGGCGAAGACCGCGTCGCGGCGGAGCGCGTTGAAGATGCGCGCGGCGGCGAGGCTGATCAGATACCGGTCGAGAAGCGCTCGGAAACCCGGGTCCACGCGGCGGTAACGCTGGATCCCGGTCGAGTCGATGCCGGCGGCGGTCGCGATGCCGTTCACGCCCTTCATCAGCACGGGCTTCGACTCCGGCGCCTGCCGCGAAGCGATCCACGCGCGCTTGGCGGCATTCAAGATGCGGGCCTGCGGTTCGGAAATTTCAAAAGATTCGATCGGAAACGGCTTGAGCTTCCTGAGGCGCGCGAGTTCCTTCTCGTCGAACATGAGCGGCCCGTAAACGGCCGAGAATTCGGCGCGCACGGCCGCGTCGCCGCGCAGTCGGTCGAGCACCGTCTCGTCCGCGACCCCGGCGGCGGCGGCGACCGTCTGGCGCGTGAAAACGGGGTATTCCGCCTCGGGCGACGAGACGGCGGCGGCCGCGCGCAGGCGCGTCACGCGGGTCGAATTCAAAATCGCGGCCGTCCACTCGTCCATCAGGGCGCCCCGCACGGCGAGCCTCACGGAAGCGTTTTCGGCCACCCGGCGCGCGAGCAGGTGACGATTGACGGAAACCCCGTCGGCCTTCAGCTCGGCGACGATGGTTTCGTAAACCACTTCCCGGACGACGGCGCCGGAGCGGTTGGCGCGGCGCAGGCCGTCGGCCGCCCGGAGGATGGCCGCGTCGAGCTCGCCGAGCCGCGGGGCGCGGGCGCGCGCCAGGATCCCCGCGCGGTCGGCCTCGGCGATCCGCTCGAGCCGGGCGACGCGTTCGCGGACCGGCTCGCTGTCGTCGAAATGGACTCGGAACGTCTGCTTCGAGATCTCGAGGCGGCGGTTCAGGCGGTACCCGCGGACCGGATAGAACCGCTTCGACGGATCGACTTCGAATTCGCCGATGAGGGCGTCGAGCCTCTGCAGGATCTTCGCGCGGACCGCGGGATTGCCGGCGAGCCGGGCGCCCTGGCCGAACGCGGGGAGCTCGAAGAGCCGGTTCAGGAGTCCGTCGCTGAGATGCCGGTCTCCGGAGGCGTGGATGTCCGAGGCGGCGACGGCCAGGAAAACGGTCTTCATCTCCTCGGCGAACGCCGCGCGCTCCGTCTCGGCGAGGATGCCGCGCCGCACGAGCCCGCGCGACCAGTCCCCGATCGGGTCGCGTCCCGTGAGAAAGCGCGGCTTCTCCTGCTTCCAGCCGTCGGTCAGAAGCCAGGGATCGGTGTGTCCGAGCACGACTTTCGAGACCGCCTCCTGCACGAGCTGTCCCTCCCCCGCCGCGTGGAGCAGCGCCGGCGCGATCTCCGAGCCGTAAAGCTGGTGGGAGCCTCCTCCCAGATCCGTCGCGTAGCCGATGTCGTGAAACGCGTTCGCGTACACGAGGATGCGCCGGCCGCGCTCGCTCAGCGCGCCGATGCGGACGATCAGCGCCTCGAGCCTGCGCTGGTCGCGGACCGCGCCGAACTCGTCGAGCGCGAGGAAACCGCTCAAGTCGCCGGCCAGGAGCGCGTCCATCGCGCGCGCGTCGATTTGCAGGTGCTCGGAGCGCGTGCGCCGGCGGCCGACCTGCCGCCCCTCGGCGTCGCGCATCGGCCACGATCCCTGGGCGGGGTTCTTCGTGTCGAACGCCTCGAGCGGGAACCCCTGCTCGGCCAGCGACAGAAGATAGGTCTCGGCGGGAGCCGGGGAGGCGAAAGCCTCGCCGGACGACGGCGTCCCCTGCGGGGCCGGCGGAAAGAAGGGCCGCGCCAGCTCCTCCATCTCCTCCCGCCCGGGCGTCAGGAAGGTGCGCCGGCTCGGGAGGTAGTCGGAGAGCTTGGAGGTGAAGCCGAGGCGCCGGCCGATCGCGCGGGCGATCGCCAGCGCGTAGTAACGGATCTTGTCGAGCGCGCGCTCGAAGCGGCTTTCGGTGTGCACCTTGAGATTCGCGGGGAGGAACGAATTGTCGCCGAAGACGAGCAGTTTCCAGCGCCGTTCGGCGGGCTCCCACGCGAGCACGGTCACGCTCGCGTTCCGGGGGTTGAGCAGCGCCTCGTACATCGGTTTGTATTTCCGGGACGGGATCTGGAGCGCCGTCATGACCGCCAGGAGAATCGTCATCCCGTGGGAGCCCACGAGCACGTTCTCGTCGTTCGAACGCGTGACCGCGTCGAGCCATGCCGCGAGCCCTTCGCGGAAGCGGCGCCCGGAATAGAGTCCGTTCACCTCGTACGCGTCCGGATCGCGCGTGAAGCGGGCCATCCATCCCGGGAAGAGATCGATGCCGCTCGACACCGGCACGCCGCCGATCGGCTGGATGAGCACCTCGCGGAATTCCTTCAGCATCTCGGGCGCGCGGCCGGAGAGCCCGGCGTAGGCGCCGACGGTCTCGTAGGCGCGTTCGAGATCGCTAGAGACGATGCGGTCGAACCGGGGGCCCGCGGCCTTCAGGAACTCCGCCAGCGCGCGCGCCTGCCGGCGGCCGCGCATCGTCAGCGGCGAGTACGCGTCGTGCGACTGCACGAAGCGGAAAAGGTTCGAGACCGACTCGCCGTGGCGCGCGAGCACGACGACCTTCGCGTCCGGATGTTCGGCGCGCCAGGCGTCGAACCCTCCGAAAAACCCGGCGGCCGTTTCGAAAACCGGCCGGAGGCGCTGCTTCTCCGACTCGTCGAGCGCGGAGACCGCCAGGCGGGCGCCCGCGTTCTCGCCGAGCAGGCGTTCGCGGAGCAGGCCCTCGAGGAACCGCCCGCTCCCGTCCAGGTTGAGGGCCGCGCGCGTCCAGCGGTATTCGTCGCGGTCCTCGAAATAGAAAGGCTCGAGGCCGTTGCGGATCAGCAGGTAATTCATCATGAACCACGCCAGGCGGTGATGGCCTTCGGCCGCGTGGGAGCTCTCAAAAATCTTGTCCTGGCGGGACGCGCGCACCCGGGTGAAACCGGGCAGCTCGGCGAGCAGCTGGTGGACGCTGATCACGGCGTACAGGGCGGCGGCGGCGCGGACCGTCTCGGCAGGCGACGCGAAGCGACGGTTGGCGGCCCTCAGCACGTCCGGCCACACCTCGGCGAGCGACGCCAGACGCCGGGCGCGTTCGGCGGGCGTGTAGGCGGCGTTGCGCCGGTCCCCGCGGAACAATTCGTAGAGCGTCACGACCTTCTCCCAGGTCAGCGGCGCGACCGGGTCGACCTCCCGGTTGAAATAACGGATCGCGTTCCTGAAATCCGCGTCATCGATCAGCCGGCCCGCTTTCGCCGGGTCCAGAGCCAGCCGCGCCCCCAGGGCTTCGAGGGGCAGACGCGCGCCGTGGTCGTGCTCGTGGTCATGATCGTGGTCATGGAAGGCGGGCGGCTCCGCGTCCGGTCCGTGCTGCGCGCGGTAGAGCGCGCGGCGGATCCTCCACTGCACCCACGTGTAGAGCGACGGGAAATAACCCAGGAAGAAATGGAACACGGCGTTCAGGCGGAAAGACTCGCTCGCCATCACGCCGCCCCGCACCTCGGTGCCGTTCACCTGCAGGGCCCCCGAATAGCCTTCCTTGCGGGCGCCGTAGACGACCCGCGCCAGGCCCAGACGCGCGAGCATCCTCGTGCACTTGGCGCACGGCTCGAGCGTCACGTAGAGCGTCGTGCCCTTGATCGCGTCGGCGAGGCTCGCGTCGAGCGCGACGAAATCGTTCGCCACGCTGTCGAAGAGGCGTTCATAGGCCTCGGAGTCGTCGAGATACCGGGCGGACTGGGCGCGCACCGACGCCAGGCGCGCCAGCGCCTCGTCGCGAACCGACGGCGCGATCGGAGCGGTGCGGGCGATCCGTTCGAACGCGTCGAGAAACGCGAAATGCTCGGCGTGGAGCTGGTTCTTCGCCTTGTTGTACCCGCGGCCGATGATCACGCCGTCCCTGACGACGACCGCGCCGACCCGGGCCGAGAAAATGCTCCGCTCCTTCTGCGATTTCCTCGCCTCCTTCATCGCCTCTTTCATGAAGAAACGGTCCGGATCCGCGGCGTCGGAGAGCCGCGCGCCCGACGGAGGCAGGAATTCGGGATACGCGGCCATGAGCGAGCGGACGGAGCCGTCGAGCTCGTCCTGGATCGCGTAAAGCGGCGAACGCGTCCGCTCTTCCTTGAGTTTATGGCCCGCCTTCAGGTCCTTGGCGTCGGCGAACTGGATCCAGAAGCGGCTCTGCTCGGGGCTCAGGGTCGTCCAGAATTCGAGCGCCGTGCCCGCGTCGAAGGTCGCCAAGGGCACGCCGAGCTTCCTCATGCCCTCCCGCACGGCCGCGCGGAGCGCTCCCCAGGCGGCGCGTCCGCGATCGCCGCTCTCGCCTTCGGCGAGCGACGCCAGATAGGCGCGGTAGCCCCAGTAGGACAGGTCGATCCAGCGGCGGTGGTTGTCCGCGACGTCCCCGTGGATGCCGGCGAAATGCCAGTCGGGGTTCGTGACGAGGTTGCCGAAGCGGAGCTCCAGGCGGTCGCGTTTCCGGGCCGGATCCGACGGGTCCTGCGCCTCGTCGTTTTTCCGGAACGGGACGAGCATCTTGGCGAGGAAGAGCCTCGCATTGCCCGTGAAGAGGATCGCCGTCAGCACCGAAAGCGTCTTTCCGACCTCGGCCACGCGGGAGTCGGCGATCCCTTCCGGAAGCAGGAGATTCAGGTGCAAGGAATACGCGCCGCCTTTTTTCCCGTCCGCGACCCACGGGCCGGTCTGCGCTTCCCTGCCGGGATACGCGGCGAGCGTGGCGTGATCGGGCAGATAGCCGAATTTTCTCAGGAAGCGGTAAATCGCCTCCTGGTCGCGGGGATCCTCGGAATACGGCAGCGCGTATTCCACGATGCCGCCGTAGCCCAGCGGGATCCCGGCGACGGCCGCGAACGCCTTCGCGTCGGACGCATTGAAAACGTCGACGTGGTGCCGCCAGACCTCGACCTCGGTGCCGGCCGTCAGATCCGTCTTCCGCTGGGAGTCGTCTCTCGCGCGGGCCGCGTAATCGGCCTTGAGTTTCTCCGTGACGGCGGCCGCGTCGAGGCCGGACCGGAAGCCCTCGCCGCCGTCCATGAGGAACCGCACGCGCGCGGCGGGATACAGGCTCCGGTAGAGCGACGCGAGCGTCTCGTCGCGGGCCAGGAGCGCGCGGGTCAGGAGGATCATGAGACGCGCCTTTGAATTCGCCCGGAGCCTCTCCTCGAGCGGCACGGCGTCGGGACGGCCGGCCTCTTTCTCGAGCGCGGCCGCCAGGATCGGGAACACCCGCTCGTCCCGGGCGGCGGCGTGGAGGATCAGTTTGGCGACGTTTTCCGTCCGCTCCGACTGGCGCAGGGTCGCGAACGCCTCCACGAGCCCGGCCAGCTCCTCCGCGGAGGGCCGCGGGCCCTGGGCGTACGCCGCGATCACGAGTTTTTCGAGCTCTTCGAGGCGCGCCGGGACGTCCTTCACGGGACCGTCCCAGTACACTTCGTCGGCCGCGAGGGCGAAGCGCTCGAGGCCGTCGGCCAGCGTCGAGGAGGCGAGCCTGGCGCCCCGGCTTTCGGCCGAGGGCCGGCGGAAGCCGGCGATGAGCATTTTTTTGATCTCGGCCGTCTCCGAAGGTTCTTTGTAAAGGCCGGCCAGCGCGTGAAAGAGCGTCCTCACGTACTCCGGGTCCGCCTCGTAGTCCACCGCCAGGTCCTGGACGCTCGCGAACCGGGCATTCAGCTCGGCGGCCGTCTCCTGCGCGAGGCCGCGGCCGAAATCGGCTTCGAACTTCTTGAGCAGGTCGTCCATCGCCCCCGCCAGCGACACGGCGCGGTCGTAGGTCAGCCCGAGCGTTTCGAAATAGACGTAAAGGGAGTTTTTCCGCGCGGCCGTGCGGGCGAAACCGCCGGTGACGTTGGCCGACTCGCCGGGCATCAGGATCGACAGGAGCGTCCGGCGGGCCTCTTCTTCGAAGTGCGGCGCTTCCCCGTTGGCGCCCTCGGCCATCCGGTGATAAACCAGGGCCGTGTTGCGGAGCATCGTGATCGGGAGGAGCCCACCCTCCTCGGCGGACAGGCCGAAATAATTGACGGCCTTGGTGAAGTGAAGCCTCGCCGCGGCGAGATCCTTGCCGTCGAAGAAATACATGGAGGCGAGCGTGTATTCGCGGCGCCCGAGGTCGATGAGGTCCGCCTGGACGTTGTAGAGATGTCCGGTGCGCTCGCGGTTGCGCTCCGCCTCGACCACCAGGCGCTCGACCCGGACCGATTCCCGTTCGATGACGGCCTCGAGCGCGCGGATCTCGTCCGCGAAGTCGGTATGCGTCTCGCGCAGCGCCCACTCCACCCACTCGCGCACGAGCGGCTCGGCCTCGCTCGGGTCGAAATAGGCTTCCTTGAGGCGCGACACCGCCTCGGGCCCGCCGAGGCGGCCCAGCGTCCGCGCGGCGTTGGCGCGCACGCGGTAGTACTCGGAGGAGCCGGACAGGAGCAGCCGGCCCATCAGCGCGACGAGCTCGCGCGCCTCCGCCGGTTCGAGCATCTGCACGGGGATGCTTCCGAGGCGGTAGGCCGCCGCGCGCCGGGTGGTCTGGTCCCGCGAAGACAGCTCCTGTTTCAGCTGTTTCAAATCCCTGAGATAGAGCTCGCCGTTGGCGTAGTCGAAGACCGCGATCTTCCGGGCGAGGGCGTCGTTCGTGTTCTTGGTCAGAAGGTATTCGTAGCGCGCCTTGAGAGGGCCGGAGAACTCGGAGGAGATGAGACGGTTGAGATGCCGGAGCTCCTCGAGGTTCATCCTCGAGACCACTTCGGCGAACTCCGACGGGTGGCGACCCTCCCTTTCGAGCGTCTCGAACACTTCCAGCAGATTCGAGAGCGTCCTCTCGTTGATGCGGCTTCTCAGCTGGGACTTGCCGAGATGGGCCGGCGGGATGCCGTACACGTCGATCAGGGTTTCCTGCCGGGCGATCGTCGCGCGGGCGATGTTGATCGTCGAATACGGGATGAAGAGGATCTTCTCGCGTTTCATGAGCTCCACCGCCCGCGTGGTGACCGCGTTCGCGGACGCTTCTATGACGATCTCGCCGCGGAAACGACGCACGCTGTCTTCGTCGAACGTGTGAGGGGCCGTGTCGACGACCAGCGCGTTGGCGTCCTCGAACTCCTGCGGCAGGAGCGGCTCCGATCTCTCCACGCGCCGGACCTCCGCGCGCTCGGGCAGGTGGTTCATCTCCACGATCTGGTCGAACGGCATGCCGTTGACGAGCTTCGCGTTCACCCGTCTCAGGACGGGCCACGACAGCGGCTGCTGGCTCTCGAGGACGGTTCCCGCTTCCTGAATGCCGTGGATCTCGACGCCCGTGTCGAACGCGTAACCGTCCATCAGGCTCGTCGTCGCGGTCACGCTCTTGATGCTGTACCCGAGGAAGGCCACGCGAAGCCGGCGGCCTTCCATGAAGAGCTTCCCGTCCCCGCGGAGGTAGGGGCTCTTCGCCAGGAACGCCAGCGCCGCGGCCATCCCGTCGCCCAGGCTCGTCATGTAACGCGGGAGGCCCCCGCTGCTTTCGGAAACGCCGACCACCGGATGCGAAACGCCGCCTCGCGCGCGGCCGCGCTTCACGACGCGGAGAATGGCGTCCATGTCCTGGATTTCCAGCCCCTGGCCGGGGCCCACGATCAGGTGCCGGCCCAGGACGCCCTGTTTTCTCATGGTTTCCGTCCAGCGAGCCAGCACGCGCGTCTTGTCCGCTCCGGGCGAGGCGACGATCTGCATCTGGGCGCCGTCCAGGAAGCTCGAACCCCTCCTCAGGTCGTCGGCGGTGTGAGCCAAAAGCGGCACGAAAGTCAGGTCCGCGGCGCGCGCCCGCCGTTCGGCGTCGTCGGCGGGGGCGAAATAATCGAGCGGGCCGTCCGCGATGATGAGGTTCGCCGGCTGGCCGGCGCCGTAGATCGCCACCAGCGACTCGAACCCGTCCTTGTCGTCCGCGGCGGCGGGCGAACGCGAAAGATAATAGATCCTCCAGGGCATTTCGGCCGGGCGGCGTTCGGGCGCGATGCCCTGCATGAATTCCGCCGGGTCGAGCGAGACGAAGGAAACGGCGCCCGCCGTTCGGGGCAGGAAGGACTCGCTCCGGACGATCAGTTTCCGCAGGTCGGCTCCCGGCAGGAGGGCGCGAAGATTTTCCTCGGCGGAGAGACGCGCGCCCGCCGGAGCCTCTTCACCGGCCGGAGGAACTTCCTCGTCCGCCGCCGTCGCTTCGGACGGGCCGGCCCCGCGGGTGCGCGCGCGCATGCCCACCGTCTGGAAGGTTTCGGGACTGCCCGAGAGCTTGAGCCGCTTGAACAGGTTCCGCACGTCGACCGCCGTGAAGCGGCCCTCCGAGATCGCGGCGATTTCGTCCGGCGCGGGACGCTGGTCTTCGTGCGCGGCGCGGTAGCGGGCCACGAGCGCTTTCAGGTCGGCCAGCAGCTCGGCGTCGGGACGCGCCCCCGCGGGGACCGGCCTGGCCGTGCGGCCTTCGACCCGGATGCCCACCGTTTCGTAGGTCTCGGGGCTGGCGGCCCTCTTCAGTTTCCCGAACAGCGAGCGGATGTCCGCCGCGCTGAACCGGTCTTCCGAATGCTCGGCCAGCTCGTTGGGCGTCGGCAGCGGTCCGTGCGCGGCTCTCCAGGAGAACACGAGGTCCGCCGTCTGGTTGGCCGAAGGCTCGTAACCGTTGGCGGTCCGGAACTGCTCGACCATCCCGATCACGGTCTCGACGTCGGGGTGCTCGGCGTGTTCGGCGCGGTAATCGGCGACGAGGGTCTTGATCTCGGCCAGCGTCTCCGCGGGCGTCTGGGTCGCGGGCTTGATGCCGAGCTCCTGGTACGTGACCGGCTTGCTCGCCTTCTTGAGCTTGTAAAGCAGGTTGTAGATGAGGCTCTTGGTGAACTGGCCGTCCGAAGCGGCGGCGACCTGGTCGATCGAGGGCTGGGAGCCGGCGGCGAACTTCGTGGCGATGATCGCCTTCAGGTCGACCAGGAGCTCGTCGATGGATTTGTATTCCGAGACGACGCCGGGCGCGTCCGCGTCGTACGGGATGCCGTGGAAGTCCATGTTGAGCCGGATCGTGTGCGCGTCGACCGCGCCGTCGGACTGCGCGGCGACGTTGTTGGCCGTGGGCCGGGTGCCGGGGGGCACTTTCTTCACCAGTTTCGACAGGTACTCGATCCATTCCTCCTTCGTGCGGCGCGTTTTCAGGACGTACGTGGGTCCGTCGCCGTCGGCCGTGAACGGGATCGACTCGTAGTCGAACGCGGCGTAAATCTGGCGCACGGAGAGGGGGCTCGCGAACGCCCGGGCCGCCTCGGCGAGGTTTTCGACGGTCTTGCGCTGCGAATCGGGAACGCGCATGGCCAGCGCCCGCAGGAGGACGATCCATTCGTCGCGGTCCCTGCGGGACTTCGCCAGGAGCCGTTCGATCTCCGGCTTCTCCAGCTCCTGCACGGCCGCGTTGAAGTCGCCGGAACGATGACGGTAGACCTGGTCGGCGGTGATCGGATTCGGGAACGCTTTCGACTCCTCGGCCACGTTCTCGGGCGTGCGCCGGGCGGGGTCGGGAATACGCATCGCCAGCGACCAGAAGAGCGTGTTCCAGTCGTCGGGAGTCTTGGCGTCCTTCGCGAGAAGCCGCTCGATGACCGGGGTCTCCAGCTCCTGGAGGAAAAGGCGGTACTCGTCGGCAAGCATCCGGAACGTCCCCGTGTCCCTGCGCTCCAGGGCGCCGTAGAGCGCGTTGACGTAGAGCGTGTGCGGAGACGGCAGGTCGGGACGGGCGGCGGGCAGCGGCAGGCCCAGCTCGATCGACTTGCGGGCGATCCGCGTGTACCGGAACTGCCCTTCGACGATCTCGTCGTAGAGTCGGGTCATCGCGCGCTGTTCCCGCGCGCCCGCATGGAAACGGCGCAGGCGCGCCAACTTGAAGAGGAGCGGAATTTCCGCGTCGGTCGGAGCGGTCGAAGCCGACGCCAGGTACTCGGCGAGTTCCGCCGGCGCGAATTGGCGCAGGTAGCGGTTGCCGCGGACGTGGTCGACGATCTGCACGACGCCGGGCCGGCCGCGGCGGCCGGCGCGCGTGACGACCTGGCGCTCGGCGCGCTCGGTGCGGCTGTGGTGCGTGCTGAGCACGATGAGCCCGGCGACGACGCCCAGCGGGCCGTGCGTGTCGTAGGGTTCGTACATCTCCTTGTCGAGCTTGATCTCCTGCCCGCGGCTGGCGACCTGCGCGGCGATCGTGACCGAGAACGCGTCGCCGATCTTGTTCCAAAGGCCCGCGTCGCGGTTCTCGTCGCGGCCGTCGATGACGCGCACCGCGTTCGGCTGCAGGAAAGGCCGCCGCGCGTTCGCCTGCTGGATGAGCTCGCGCAGGCGCTCGGCCTCCTTCGGCGATTCGGCGTTGATCAGGATCGGCCGGCCGCTCGCGTAGGCGCTCTCGACGAGCTCCACGAGGTAGGCGTGCTTCTCCTCGATCGTCATGAAATAACGGACCGGCTTCTCGTCGCGGCGGCTCCGGTAGACCTGCGGGAGCTCCTTGATGCGCGCGCGGTAGAGCTGCCGCATCTCCTCGCGCGTGTGATCGCCGATCACGCCGACGACGGCGCTGAACGGGAGCCGGTTGTAGAATTCGGGCGTCGTCATCACCGACTCGATGACCGTCTCGCTCTGGACCGGGATGCCCTCCTTGATCTCGAGGAACGTGTGGATGCTGCGGCCCCAGCGCTTCTGCAGCTTGGTCTCGCCGGTGTTCTCGTCGCGGATCATGACCTTGCCCTCTTTCACGAAATAGCTGACGTCCTTCTCGAAGACCTTCATCGCCTCCAGGGCGGCCAAAAGCATGTCGAAGAGATCGCGCGAGCCCAGGAGCGCGTCGAGATTCTTCACGTCTTTCAGTCTGTCCCGCAGGCGGCGGGTCGTTTCCTGCCGGTCCCCGAGGAAGCGCACCGACAGCGGCTCGACGGCGTAGTCGACGTTCTCGCGCAGCGAGCCGGCCGCCGCCCAGATCGTCTGGTACACCTTCGCCATCTTGGCGTCGAGCCGGTAGACCTTGCTGAAAAACGCCAGCGGATCGTTGACGACATCCAAGAGCGGCGTGTCGGCCTCCTCGACCAGGAGCCACGGCGGAGTCCCCTCGGGATGAAGCTTTTCCCCCTCGGTGCCGAACCAGTCGCTCATCCAGAGGAAGATGAGCTCGTCGTACGGCCCGTAAACGACGTCGGACTCCGCGAAGATCTTGCGGATGCCGGCGCGGCGCGTCATCACGCTCCCCTGGCCCTTGGCGGCCAGCGGACGCAGGTGCTTGTTGGTCTTGCGCAGGTTGTTCGGCTCCTCGTCGAACTCGTAGGCGTTGTTGTTCAGCACGGTCGCGACCTTGAGAGCGAGGCGGTGCAGGATGGCGCCCGCCACCTGCGAGTCGCGCGCGGTCAGGAGCGCGCTCCAGTCGTGCACCTCGACCTTGCGGCCCGAGAGCACCTGCAGATAGGAAGCGAGCACCGTGGTCAGCGTCTTGCCTTCGGAGGGCTGCATCCCGACGATGTTCTTGTTCTCGAGGAGGAGGAGCGCCGCCTGGATCTGGTTCCTGGCCGGTGCGCCGCCGACGTACTGCACGGTGTCCGGATGGACGCGTTTCACGCTCGACAGGCCGATGCGCTCGTCGTTGCGCTCGATCTCGGCGCGGATTTCGCCCTTGCCTCCCCGGCCCGTCTCGCGGTGGCGGAAACCGGTCACCTGGCCGGACTCGATGACGGGCGTGTACCCGGCCGGGAGCGTGGAGCTCTGGATCTTGCCGCTTCGCATCACCACCTCGGCCTGGCCGCCGGGCAGTTCCGCGTGACGGATCACGTACGTGACTTCGTTCTGCGCGGCAATGCGCCCGGCGGCGACCGAAAAGAGCGCCACCGCGTATCCGGCGTCCTCGGCGGTCATCTCATGGCCGCGGAGCCGCCGCTTCAGCTCTTCCGACTTTTGGAAGATCGCCTCGTCCGAATCCGGCTGGATCTCCGGCAGGCGCCGGTCGCGCTCGCGCAGCACTTCCTCGAGAGGGAATCGGCCGACCATGTCGCCGGCGGCGACGGGCGCCGGAGGGATCGAAAGCTCGGCCACCTCGTCCCTCAGCCGGTCCACGAGGGCCAGCCTCGCGCCGGCGACCTTCGTGATCGTGGCTTCCGCTTCGTTCACGGCGTAGGAGCCGGCCGGCAATTGGATCTGCTCGAGATAGGAGCCCTGGCCGGTGAAACGCGTGAAAAGCGTCCTCTCCGATTCGCCCTGGCCCCACTTCAGGCGGAGCACCCACTGCGCGGGCGGGCCGTCGGAAGAGGCTTCGAGAAAATACGCCGAGACGCGCACGACGGCCCCCGGTTTGATCGCCGACAGGCCGATCGCGACCGCGTGCGTTTTCTCGTCGGGGCCCCGGCCGCTTCCGAAATAGAGCGTGGCGGCGTCCGCGCGGCCGCTGCCGGAGGTCTTGAGCGAAATCTCCTTCTCGGCGAACGGACGGCTTTCGGGATTCGAGTAGGCGCCGGCCAGCGCGAAACGGGCGACGCGCTTCTTGGGGTCCTCGATGTCGGAGCCCTTGGCCGTGCGCACCTCGCCGGAGCGTTTCACGACGCGCAGGAGCGCCTGCAGGTGGCTCTTGTTGTCCGCGAGGAGATAATAGGCGTCGTAGTCCCTCTTGGACGCGGCGCGGAGCACGATCCGGTTTCCGGAAGGAAGATAAGCGGCCGCGGCCGGGACTTTCGCTCGCAGGCCTTCGAGAGTCAGCACCGTGTATCGCGCGGTTTCGCCGGGGACCCACGGCCCGTTTTCGATCTTTTCCTTGGTCTCCCCCTCGCGCCAGCCGCCGTGATGGTGGAACGGGAACTTGGCGGTCAGCGAATAGGAAGGCTTGTCCGCTTCGGCCGTCGCGTCGAGCGCTTTCAAGACCTCCGGGTCGGCGAATTTGGCGCCGCGCGCGGCCCAGACGATGAAGTCCCGCGGCGAGAGCGCAAGCTCCGTCAGATGCGTGCCCGTGTCTTCCGAAAAGCGGTAATAACGGGGCGAGCGGCCCTCCCCTTCCTCCTCGGCGACGAAGAGGATCTCGTCCTTCTCGGGGAGCATCGGCCCCAGGTAAGGAAGTTTGGTTCTGAGCTCCTGGACCGTCGTGAAACGGAAGCGCACCTTCGTGCCCGGATCGTGACGCGTGAGGACCGCGATCCGCCCGGCCGCCCCCTCGGGCTGCCAGGAGACGTGCTGGATCGTCCTCGACGAGCCCGCCGTTTCTTCATACGACCCCGAGGGGACGCCCAGCGGGAACCGGCCGTCCTCCCCGGGCCGGTAGGCGTTTTTCTCGAGCAGCGTGCGCAGGACCTGCGGCTCGGCCGCGGAAACCGGGAAATACCGGATCGCGAAGCCGTCGCCCTTGCGGACGATCTCGAACGGCGTGAAGCGCCGGTAGTCGATGTCGCGGGTCTTGCCCGAGCGCTTGCGCTCGCGCGTCTCGATCGTGATCTCGTCGCCGTCCTTGACCGGCTGGAAGGCGCTCCACTCGTTCGCGGCCCCTTCTTCGCCGTCCTTCATCTTGACCTGCGTCGCCTTCGAGAGGACGTAGACGTCTTCGCCGCGCGAAATGAAGACGTCTTCGCGTTCCAGGTCGAGCCCGTTGGCGTAGCCGGGCAGGGCGTCCCAGCGGGCCAAAAGATGAAGGAGCTGCCGGAAGTTGATCGGCTGGTCCTGCGCGTACGGTAAAAAGCCGCGTTCGGGAACTTCGAACGGGACGTCGTTGACGGTGAGGCGAAGCCGCGCGGACGCCAGACGCGCGCCGGCGACGACGGGCGGAGCCGGCGGACGGGACGTGACGGCTTCCATCGGGCGCGCGGCCGAAGGAGGCTCTCCCGCGCGCACCGGCGAGGGCCTTTCGGGCTTGCGAAGGACGTATACCTGCCGCGGCACGCCGGTGTGGAGCGCGTGAGCGGGCACCGCCTTGTTGAGCACCTCGAAGCCGAGCGCCCGGAAGTCGTCCGAATCGACCATCAGCGTCGTGTAGCCGGTCGCGATGAAGTAACCTCCCGGCTCGAGCGCTTCATAGGCCCGCCGGGCCATCACGAGCGCCTGTTCGCGGGTGACGACCATGTAGTTGATGCCGCCGAGCGTCGTCAGAAGATGCGCCTTCGAGCCGATCTTCGCCTCGAGCGGCGCGTCCTCGGTCAGGTCGGCCTGGACCACGCGCGCGACGCCCGAGTCGCCGATGCGCCCCTGGGCCGCGCGGACGAGACCGGCGTTCCGCTCGAGCAGCACCAGCTGCGCGAACGGCAGGTCGTAGTCGCCGTCGGCGTAGCCGTCGTACAACGCCTCGTGAAGTTTGCGCAGAAACCGGCCGTCCCCTCCGCCGAGGTCCGCGACCACCGCCCGCGAGACGCCCGCGCCGTTCAGCGCCCGCAGGACCCGCAGGGACGCGTCCACCATCGCGGCGTCGATGCCCTGATCGTAAAAACGGTAGCCGTCCTGCCGCTGCCACGAGTTCCAGTGGCCGTCCTCGAACGGCTGTCCGAACGAGACGCCGGTGTGGAGCTCAAATTCATCCCCCTTCAGGAGGTCCAGAAAACGCGGCGGGAAATAATAGGGGTTGCGCATGTCGTCGGGCTCGAAAAGGAGAACAAGCCGCTTCTGCGAGGGCACGTAAACCGCCTGGGCGCCCTCCATGAGCAGGCGGTCGAAGACGAACTGGACTTTCTCGACCTCGAGCGGCGCTCCGGGCGGCAGATCGAGCGACAGGCCCCGGCCCGAGAAGTCCATCGACCAGTAAACCGGCTCCGGCGTAAAGGCGTCGCGGATCTCGATCTCGCGGTCGGAGGCGAGGCCCTGCAGCGTCGTCTTGATCTGTTCGAGACGTTCGGTCTCCGTCCCCGTAAACACGGGCCTCACCTCCAGCCCTTCGAACTTCACGGCGGCCAGCCGAGCCCCCAGGCTCGCAGTCCCGAGAGGGTTCCCCTCGAGGGACAGTCGAGCGCCCGCCCTCACCATCGTCTCGGACGGCGCCGGCGGCTCTTCGCGCCGGATCGGCGCGGGCGGCCGCTGTTTCGGATAAAAGTCCGCCAAACGGTCGGCCGCGACCAGCGAGATGCCGATGAGGATCGCGAAGTCGGCGGGATTGGCGATCGAGCGGTACATCACGATCATGTCCGTCGCGCCCTGGAAGAGAAACACTTCGGTGACGTTGGAAATCCATCCGGCCACCATGACCACCCAGCCGACGTGCGCCCCGGCGCGGCGCGCGAACACCACGGCGGCCGTCCAGAAGGCCTGCGCGATCACCAGCGCCGTCAGGAACTGCCAGGGCTGGAAGATTCCGCCGTAATAAATCCGGTCGCCCGCGAGAGACTTCACCCACCAGTCGAGGAGCGGGATCCCTCCCAGGAGCGCCCAGACGACGGGTTTCGAGAAGGTCTCCTGCGAAGGGCGCCCGGAGCTGCGCGCGAGCGCGACGGCGCCGTAGACGATCATGAAAAGGGCGGTCGACACGAGGCTCTGCATCGGCCAGAACGACGCGGAGAGGTAGGCCAGATTGACCGTCGCGTCGAACGTCCAGGCGTACGCGGACGCCCTGCCGTACGCGAGCGCCTGAGCGGCGCGCAGCGCCAGGAGTCCCGCGTAACCGGCCGCCAGCGCCGGGAAAAAGGCGACGGGCCCCAGAAGATGGAGCGCGGCGGTGGCCGTGAGGACGGGCACGAGCGAGACGAAAAAGTTTCCGATCGGCGCGAGCCTGGCTCCCCGCACCGCCGGCGGGGCGGACGGCGCCGGAGGCGCCTCGTACAGGGTCTCGTAGCGCATCGGCAAAAGACGCCGGCGGCCGCTCACGTCTTCGTCGTGGCGCGGCGCCAGGAGGACGTTGCTCACCAGGAGGGCCGAGGGAACGACGCCGGGCCGCTCGTTCGTGACGATGAGGGAACCCCTGGCGTCGTTGTAATCGAAGAAAGCGCCGCGGCGCGGCGCCGCGTTCAGCGCGCGGAAGTAGTCCTCCTGCAGCAGGTTTTCGATGTGCATTTCCCGCAGGCCGCTGACGAAGCCCTTGCCTCCGCGGCGCAGGAGCTCTTTCACGTCGCGCACGGCGGCCATCTTGTCGATCACGTACGGCAGCGTCTCGAACGTCACGAGGACCAGATCGAAGCTCTCCTTCCCGTAGACGGGCGCCAGGCCCTCCTCGAGATCGTGGTATTGGACGCGGGCGTCGAAGTCGGCCAGGAAATTTTCGAGCTCCTCGCGGGACGGCACGCGCGCCACCAACCCGCCGCGAGCCAGATCCTTCAGGTATTCCTCGTACACGCGGGAGGGAACCCGGATCGGGTCCTTGTTGACGAACGTCAGGTCGAGCGCTCGGCCGTATCGGCCCCGGAGATTGCGGATCACCTCTCCCCCGCCCGCGCCGACCACGAGCATGCGGGCCGATCCGCGCGAGGCGATCGCGTCGCGGATCGCGTCGTCGAGTTTTCCCGCGTAAAGGTTGTCTTCGGTCGAGAGCGGCCGCAGCACGTTCCCCGGCGCGAGATAGGGATTGATGCCGCCGGTGTGGATCAGCTCGGAAAGCGCGTAGCCGGCGTCGCTGAAATGCGAGGCGGCGCGCGCCAGGTAGAGAGCGGAGATCTCTCGGCCGTTTTCGTTCACCTCGACCTCGGCGCCCGCGGGGCCGAACCGCGAGAGCGACCGGAAGGACGGCAGCGCGTTGAGCTCCTCGGCGAGGTCCTCAAACCGGCCCGCGGCCCATTCAAACGTCGTCCGGAGCGTCTCCCCGATCGGAGCGTCGGCCAGACGCCCGAGCGCGGCGCGAAGTTCCGCGGCGTGACGGACGAATTCGCGGGCGCGCCGGTCGTCCAGATCGCCCTGGGAGAAAACCTGCTCGACGGCGGCCAGCGATTTCACCGCGCGCTCCAGCGGCCGCGAGAGTTCGACGGCGAGCCGGGCGCCCGCGGGCTCCCGGTCGAGGACGCTTTCCATCTCGCGGAAAAGCCACCACGCCTTCTCGAGCGACACCACCAGGCGCTCGCGGGCGGAATCCGAAAGATCCGGATGCTGGCGCGCGGCCGACAGAAGATCGGCGGTCCTCGACGTCCAGGTGCGGAGTCCGCGGACCGCCGCCGCGTCGTCGTCCGGGCGGCGCAGAGCGGCGCCGCTGGCGGAACGCAGGCCCGCCAGGAGTTCCTGCGCGTCCTCGCGCATCCCGGCGGCGCCGGCGCCGGCTTCGTCCAGGTGCGCGATCAGACGGTTGGCCTCATGGACGTGGGAAGCGGCCAAAACCAGCAGGACGTTCACCCGCTGGGGAGTCGGCAGGGCCTTGGACGCCCAATCCGCGAAGAAAATCTGAAATTCGTTCTGGAACGATTCCATGGCGCGGCTGAAATCCGCGCTGCCGGCCGCGAACGGCAAATCGAGCCGCACGACCAGCCCCCAGGCGAGCATGAGGGCGGAGCGGAGCGGCTCGAGCTGCCGCTGACGGGACATCTCCGCCGCATGGTCCGAGAACTGCCGCAGGCGCGCGAGCGTCTCCGCGATGGGTCCGGCTTCGGGCGTTTCTTCGGGCGCGCGGCCGATCTCGGCGATCAGGTCGTCGACGGCCTTCGCAAAGTAGCCGAGGCCGCGGCGCGCGAACTCGAAACCGTCCTCCGGCGCGGAAGGCCCCGCCAGGCGGGCTCCCGCGTAAAGGATATCCGAGACGGGATCACCCGCTCGCTCGGGATAGAGGTTCGCCGCCTGTTCGGCGACCCAGTAGAACTTGTCGGATGCCCCCCGCAGGGACTGCGCTCTCAGCTGGACAAGCCGCAATGTCTCCAGAAGCGTGAAATGCGTTTCTCCGCCCAGAGCGAACTCCTCGCCCTTTTCCGAAAGGATCGCGCGCAGGCGCGCCTCTTTACCCGGCGTCCAGCGCCGGGCTTCGCGCTCGAGGCGGTTATGGATGACGCGTCGGACGGCCAGCGCGTAGGCGGCCGCCTCGGCGTCGCGCGGCGGCTGCGGCGAAAGAAGCCGGCCCAGGCTCCAGAGGATCGCGTAACGCTTGTTGCGCCGCCCGCGGACGGGATCGAATCCGCGCGGTGTGCGCGGGTCGGCGAGGAACGTCACGACCGACGCCAGGGGGTCGGCCAGGTGCTGGATCAGTTTGCCGGGCGACAGCCGGGGGGCGCGCGCCTTTTCCGTCTTGTGCGCGACGGCGTTCGCCGCGTACGCGCGCACGGTGTAATCCTGGTCGAGAAGCGCGTAAAGCACGGCTTCCCTGCGCACCGAAGCGAAGCGCGGGTCGTTCAGGATGCGCTCGAGCGCGCCGAGGCGGTCGCTGACGTACTCGGCGCGAAGCATCGCGCCGGTCCGGCGCAGGAGCTCCGCCTGGTCGAGCTCGGCGGGCAGGCCTTCGGGCTCCGCGGGTTCGCGGCGCTTGAGAGCGATGAATTTGAAATCATCGGCTTGCGCTTCCACCGGCACGGCGAGGACGGCGGGCGAGGCGGCGTTGGCCGGTTCCCACCGGCTGAAGTCGAACGCCCGCCCTTCGGCGTCGGACGCCGTGAACAGGGCCGGATCGAAACCCGCTTCCCCGCGGTCGGGCAGCTCGATGCGGACCTGCTGTTTCGTTTCCCAGGGTCGCAGGTCCAGGAGGAGCGTCGTCCAGTCCCCGGCGTCCCCCTTCCAGGCGAGAGTGAAATAGCGGTCGCGGTTCGAATTGTTGAGCACGCGGAGGAAGCGCTCTTCGCCGGCCGGCACGCGCCGCAGGAATTCCTGGAGCAGTCCTCCCCACGGCGCCTCCTCGACCAGGTCTTTGAGCGCCGCGAAATCGGGCCGCGAGCGCGCCTCTTCGAGCGTCAGGAAGGGATGCGTGTGCAGGTCGTCGGGGTCGCGGTTCCCGCCGACCGTCTTGATGAACTGGCCGCGATGGCCGATGAAATCGCGCAGGTCGATCATCGCGGGCACGCCCAGATGCGCGAGCGCCAGGAGGAGCATCGCCGCGGGGCGCGAGGGGCCTCCCATCGCCTTGAGCGAGAGCTGGTCAAAATTGGACAGATACGCCAGGACGTGCGGGCGGCGGGCGATCGCGTCGAGCACGGCCGGCTCCAGGGACGAGGCGGGCCGTCCCTCGCGCGCCATGCGGTAGTAGGCCTCGAAGAGCTTGCCCGAATAGGCGGCATCCGCGCCCAGCGCGAAGAGCTCGTTCTGGTCGGAGGGGCTGGGGACGTCGTACGTTTCCATGTTGAAATGCACGTCGCGGCCGTAGCGCTCCTGCGCGTAATAGCGGACCTCGGCGAAGACGCCGCGCCACAGCTGCTCCTGCCGGGCCCACCAGGCCTCGAAGGTCTCACCCTCGCGGATGTCGAGGCCGTTCGCCGCCAGCCACGGCTCGAGCGCGACGCCGCGGGACTTCAGCTCGTCGAAATAGCCGCGCACGTTGTTCTTGAGGAGCAGGTGCCCGAGATCGATCCGGAACTCGCCGACGCCCTGGTCGACGAGCTTCTTCATCGCTTCGACGTAGTAGCGCCTGTTTTCGGGATGGAACGGGTTGGGAATCGCCTGGTCCGCGCTGTGCGAGCCGAAGAACGCGAAATGTTTCACGAGGATCACGCGCTCGGTCCCGCCCTCGTTCAGGCGGACGGCGAACCAGGAGGGGTTGTCGGCGAGGAGCCGCTCGATCCGCGAGCGCTTCCCGGCCTCGTCCTGCTTCCTCCAGTCCCCGTTCCAGTCCGCGCCGATCTCGCGGTAGAACATGCGGCGATAATTGGTCTCGTTGACCGCGCCCGGCGAGAGCCAGGAAATGAAATCCGTGACGAGCGTGACGCCCATCGCGGCGGCGTCGGCGCCGAGCGCCTTGAAATCGGCCTCGACGTCGCCGTCGGACAGAAGCGGGTTTTTGCGGCGCATGTCGTCGACGGAAAACGGGTTGCCGAACGAATCCCGCAGCTCGAGGCCCGCCAGATCGGCGCGGTGCGTCTCGTAACCGGAAACCTGCACCGTCGCCTCGCCGTCCCGAAGATAGTGCGTGCCGGCGTCCGGCACGCGGTGGACCTCGCGGGAGAGCTCGCTCATCCCGAAGAGTCCGCCGTACACGTAGAGCTTCTTCACGCCCTTCTGCCGCAGCGACGGCAGAAGCTCCCTCAATTTCTTGAGGCTGTTCCGGTAGACGAGCCGGCCGTCCCTGAGCTCGGCGCCCAGGTCCATGAGGCTCACCGAGAGGACGAGCCGGTCGATCCCCGGCGCGGCGCGCAGCTCCGAGGCGTCCGGACGCGCGGAAAGCCGGGCGCCGCGGCCGGCCGTTTCGACGTAGCGGTCGATCGAGACCGCCTGCTCCATCCGCCCCCAGGCCAGGTAGAGCTCCGTGAACGCGACCCCGATCTCGTTCGGTCCGCCGCTCAGCGCCTCGACGTCGCGCTCCACGGCGTCGCGGATCTCGTTCAAGATGTTCCGGACGCGGTGCTGCGCGCGCTCTTCGGCCGTCGTCGTCGGGCGCCGCTCGAGAAGCGAGAGGAAAAGCGTCAGAGACTGGGCGAAATTCATCGTGAGCACGTCCTGAAGGCTGAGCCCCGGGCGGCTCGAAACCGCGTAACCGGCGGCCACCGCCCAGGAGTCGGGCGCCGCGACGCGCCAGGTGTAACGGCCGAAAATCCTCGCGACTTCCGGCATCGCGAACATCGACCGCAGGCTCTCGCGGCCCGCGTCGAAGGATCGGAAAAGCTCCGCCGAAGCGCCGTCGCGCGTGGCGCGAAGGTATTCGGCGAAACCGGCCGCGGTTTCGTTCGAGGTCACGGGGAGCTCCGAGGCGTAATCGGAAACGGCCCTTCCCAGGAGCTCCTGGAACCGCGCGTCCGCGTTCGCGAGCGTCTTGAAGCCGGGATCCGCCAGCAGCTGTTCGCTGAAATAGGACGGCCCCAGCTCGAAATCGGTCTCGTCGGCGGCCAACCGCGCCCCCGCCAGGTCGTACAACCGGCTCCAGAGGGCGCCGAACGCAGGCTCTTTCGCGGACAAGGGATGCGATTCGATGAGCGTCTGAGAAAAACGGGCCGGGCCGGCGATACTTCCGGCCAGCCGCGCGATCGCCACCACGAACGGCTCGCTTTTCGCGGTCGCCAGCGCGTTCCGGAACGCCGCCGAGGCCGGATCGAGATCATAAAAATAGCCGGACAGGAGCGCTGTGAGGGGACCCGTGAAGTCGACGTTGAAATCTTCCGGCTCGTTGTCGTAATACGACGTGACCCGCCGTTCGTGAACGACGTCGTAGATCAGGCGCGCGAGATCCAGGAACCGGTAACCCGCCAGCCTGCGGCGCGCCGTCTCCTGATTCGCGCCGCCGGCGACGATTTCCTCCCGCCGCAGGGTCGTGTCCAAATCCCGAAGCGTGACGACGGGCCGCCCGGACTCGTCGAAATCTACGCCGAGATTTCCCAGATGCGGAAAGCGGTGGAAATAGCCGCCGTCGTGATACGCGCGGAAGGCCCGCCCGATCGCCGCGTACACCGCGGCCGTCTTTTCGTCGTCGAGAGGCTCGCGCGTTCCGCTCTTGATGTCGACCCTGGACAAACGCGGCCGGAACCCTTCGGATTCGCCCCCGGCCGTATAAACCGTCAGGCGGCTGTCGGGCCCCTTCATGCCGGCGATGACGAAACCCACGCGACCGCCCTCGAACGTCTTGCCTTCGAACGCGCCGACCGCCAGCGGGCGGTCCGAGGCGAATGACGTTCCGCCCGGGACGCGCATCTGATTGAATTCGATCGTTGCCCGTTCGAGCCGCATGGCGCCGTGCGGCACGGCCAGTCTCGCGCGAACCGTCAAATCGCCGTTCGGATCGATGTCCAGCGGACGTGCCACGGCGCTGACCCCCGCGTAAGGGGGCACTTCCCCGCCGGGGCCGGCTTTCGGTCGTCCGCCCTTGACGCGAAGAACCCGGATGTCTCCCAGAGGTTTTTCGAGGTCGATATAAAACGCGCGGCCTTCCGAGGCGGGCGCGTCGGCCTCTTCGGCCTTGACGTAAAGTTTTCCGGGATGAGACGCCAGCAGCGGAAGAAACCCTTCCTCGCCGGCGGTCAGAGCCTCGCGCAGGAGACCCGCGTCGGCGGCGGAAATCCGGCCGTCGGAGAGGGCCTCGAGGAAATCACGGTCAATCGTCTCGAGCGAGACGGCGGTCCAGCCGAGCTTTTCCGCCGCGCGGACGTCCTCGACGAATTCGGCCTGGGCCAGCCTGGCGCCGTCCGTGCGCACCGCCCCGGCCGGCCCCGCGGCCGAAACCGCCTTGACGGTCGGAAGGAGCCCCAGTTGCAGCAGCGATTCCTCGGCCCCCTCGGCCGCGCGGGTCAGATGCAGGTCGGTCTCCGAGATCAGCGGCGGGTCGTGCTTGAGCATCGTGTCTTCGAGCGTCTTGAGGAACGGGTTCCACAACCGCCGGCCGCCGATCAGGACGATCGGGCGCACGCGGATCGTGTTCGTCTGCATGGCGACGACCAGGTCGTAGAGGCGGTTCATCGTGCCGACGCCGCCCGAGAGGACCACCAGGCCCTTCACGTGGAACGGGCCCACGATGCGCTGATTGGTGGGGTCTTCGGTGAGAAACACCTGGCTGGGGAAGCGCCGGCGCATGCTTTTCTCCTCCTCCGTCCAGTTGATGTCGTAGTCCGAACGGAAAAGCGCCAGCTGGACGAGATCCTCGCGGTCGACTTCGCGGGCGGCCTGGAGGACCGTGCGCAGCACGACGCCGCGCGAGAGGACGCGCACCGGCACGCCCTGCCGGAAGAGCTCCTTCACCAATTTCGTGAGCTCTCCGAGCTCGGGGCTCGAGAGCGCGGGTTTGCCCAGGATCGCCACCGGCGGGCGCAGGCGATGGAATCTCCGCATCGCGTCCGCCAACTCCGCGTTCTTGGCGTCGATCTTGTCGTCGGACTCGTCTTCCAGGAGCTCCACCTGGCCGTAGTCGAGCACCTCGGAGAAGATCTCGCTGGGCGCCTCTCCCATCTTGAACTCCTTGATCGAGGGCCACGTGCGGATCCGGTCGACGATGCCCGCGCGCGTCCAGAACTCCCGCAGGGCGTCCAGGACCGGCTGCCAGAAACCGATGCCCACGAGCGTCAGCGGCAGGTCCAGCCGCCACGACTCGAAGATCTCGTCGAGGGAACCGAATCCGCCGGGGAACGCCGCGACCGCGCGCGTCTTCGTGTACAGCGCGAGCTTGCGGAAGGCGAAATGGTAGAAATTGTAGATCCGCTCGACGAACGGGATCGAGGGCTCGAAGAAGTTGAGGAGGATCTTGATCCCCTGGGCCTTCAGCGTCTCGTGCACCCATTGCGCGGGCGGAACGCCGTCGCGCTCCTCGGCGACCCGCATCGCGACGTAGACCCTCACGAGGCGCTGCATCTGGTCCATCGTGGGGAACCAGCCGACCTCTTCACCGGCGCGCTCGGCTTCCCGCGCGGCGATGTATCCGGCGAGCACGGCGGCCATGACCGACGGTCCGGCGCCGGTGCGCGGGATGATGTTCAGCTTCCACATCTGCCATCCCAGGAAGAACGAGGCGGTGTAGACCGCGTGGCCCTCGGGGATGCGGGCGCTGCCGAAGACGGCCATGGCCGCGACGAAGTCGCGCTGCGCCTGCACCACCAGACGGCGCTCGGTCGTGAGGCGCTCGATGACGTCGTCGATCGGCTCGTAGAACATCCGCAGCTGGGCCGACTCGAGCGTCGACGTCAGCTGGCGGTACGTGACCGCGGGGTTTTCGAGCCAGTTGCGGACGATCTCGGCCGAGGGATCCGTCCGGAGGATGGAGCTGGCGCCGGCATGCGCCGTGAAGGGCACCTCTTCCCGGAACCGGCGGACCGCCGCGCCGCCCGAGGCGCTGTCGGCGTCCGCGACGTTCACCTGCCCGACGGGGGTCAGGAGGATCGTGAAGATCTCTTTTTGAAGGCGTTTCGCCTCCTCGCGGTCGACGGGCCCCAGGAGCGGATCTTCGAGCGTGTCGAAGTCGAGGCCCAGCACCGTCAGGCGACCGAAGCGCTTCACGCCGACGCGAATTTCGCGGCGCACGCGCTTGAGCGCCGTGACGTAATCGCCGGGCGTCCATTCTTCGCCGACGTGGGAGGCGGTCTTGAGGCCCAGCTGTTTGGCGCGGCGAAGGACCGGAGCCATCACCCAATTGATGTAGCGCGTCTCGTCGCCGACCGACGCGATGCCCACGACGCGCGTGCGCAGTTCCGGGTCCACGCTCTCGAGGCGCTGGAGCTCGCCCTCGAAGCGGCGGATCTCGTCGAACGCCGCCCGCCTGGCCTCGTACATCAGGATCAGGCGCTCTCGCAGATTCATGTCCGGCGCGCGCCTTTCGTCCCTCGCGCGCCGTTCTTCGGCCTCCTGCTGGCGGGCGATCTCCTCATACGCCTCGTCGAACTCCTTGCGGACGCTCGCCGGGCCGAGGCCGAACGCCTCTTTCTCGTCCGCGATGAGCAGTTTCAGGAGGTGCTCGCGCACGGCCGTCGCCGTCGGCAGGGCCGCGTAGCCGGCAAGCGCGCGGGCGCGAGCCTCCGGATCCGACGCGATCACCTGGAAGTGGTCCTTGCGGAACGATTTCAAGACGCCGACGTCGAATCGGCGGCCGTCGCGGCGCGCCCCCGAGACCGCCGCCAGCTCGCGCTCGGTCGCGACCGCCGCGCGAACCAGAGGCTCGATGGCTCCGGTGTCGGCTTCGGTGATCTCGAGATGATTCACGCCGTGCCGTTCGTACTGCTCGACGATCCCGCGGCGGATGAGCTCGTAGCGCAGGTTCGGGCCGCCGTCGGTGACCGCGCGGAGATAGACGTGCGCCGTGTCCTGCGGCGCGGGCCCTTCGGGCGCGGCGAAAGCGCGCAGTCTCTCGGTGAGCTTCTCCCGGGTGTCCTGGGGTCCGCCGTTCGGGAACCCGACTTTGTCGCCGAACACCCGGTCCGCGTCCGAAAGCCGGATGGACGAGGGATCGAGCGCCGCCTTCGCCAGAAGCCTCGGGTCGGCCGGCAACGCGGGCCGCGCGATGTCCGGATATTCGTCCGGATGAAGCGCCAGATAAACGAGCGCGAAGCGGCGGCGGGCGTCCGTGAACCCCCGGTTGACCGTGCTGTCGAGAAAATACGGCAGGAGGTCCTCGGCTTCGATCAGGCCCTCCGAGCGCTCGTGCAGGTTGACCTTGGGAAGACGGTCGACGTAGGCGGTCAGCTCCTCGCGGAAGGCGGGGCTGTTCAGCTCGAGACCGAGAGCCGCCGCGGCGTCGGTGAGATTCGCGCCGGGATGAGCCGTAAAATAGTCCCGCGCCGCGTCGCCCGCCAAACGGGCCCCCGAAACCGGAGCGCCGGGAAGATTCCTTCCCAAGAGCGGACGCTCACCCAGGCGCGCGCCGGTCCCCTGCGGCGCCGGAGGAGCGGACGGCTCGCCCAGGAGCCTCGCGAAATGCTCGACCGACAGGTCGACGTGCTCGGTCTTGTTCGCGAAAAGATAGTGGTCCTCGTTCGGATAGAACCGCACGGTGGCCGCGGTGCCGGTGAAGAAGTCGCGCAGCCATTTGTTGTCTTCGGGCGCGATCACCTGGTCGCGGCCGCTGCCGACGACCATCAGGCGGGCCGAGCGCTCCTTCAGGATCCGCGGCTGGCGGTTCTCCGACTTGAGGAGACGCCGCATCGCCAGGTAGATCGTCAGCGAACGCAGCGCGCCGATCTCCTCGGTGTTGAAGAGATACTGCAGGTAGTCGCGGTTCTGATGCAGCACCTTCCGGAAATTCTGGAACGTGAACGCGACCGGCGCGTTCATCACGACCACGGCCTTCCAGCGCTCGCCGATGCGCCCGTGAGCCAGGCCGCGCAGGCCGAGATATCCGCCGAAGCTGAACCCGTAGACGCCGATGCGCTCCCCGTCGATCTCCGGATGGCGCTCGAGGAACCGCGTCGCGGTCTCCATGAAGCCGTTCATCCGTGCGCGGGTGATCAGCGGCTCGGCGCTTTCGCCGTGACGGAGCAGATCGACGCGCAGGACGCCGATGCCCCTGGCGAGAAGTTTCTCCTCGAGCTCGTCGAAGTAGGGGTTTTCCTTGCGGTTGGTGAACCCGTGATAGATCTGCACGACGGGCACTTTCCGTCCGGGCGCGCGGCCGGCCGGAAGGAAGAGATAGCCGGCGATCGAGTGGTCGCGATACGGGATGTCGACGCGGGTGATCTCCGGCACCGGCAGATGACGGTTCCGGTAGTCCATCCGGCGCGCGTCGATGTACTCCGCGCGCAGCCTCTGCTCGACGGCCGCGTACGCGGGATTGCCCGGCACCATGAACTGGACGGCCGTGTAGAATTCCTTGATCCGCGGCGTCACGGCCGGGTCCTTGCCGGCCGCTTCGGCCGCCCACGCGTCGAACCAGGTGGACGCCCAGCCGGTGATCTCGAACTTCCACGAGTCCCGGCGGATCTTGAGGACCAGCGGGGAATTGAGGGCGATGCGCTCGACCACCCGGCGCGCGGTGGCCGGATCGACGCCGAGGGACTCGGCGTAACGCTGCGCGCCGCCGTAATTGAAGAAGAGCCACCGGCGCAGCCAACCCCAGCGCGGGATCGGGATCGACGGGTGGCGGAAATACCAGTTGTCGTTGGCCGGCGGCGTCGGCGACAGCGCGCCGAAGAGCGGCGCGGCGTCCCCTTCCCGCTCGGGCGGCTCGGGAACCGAAGCCAGACGGGCGCCCTTGCGTCCGGCCAGATGCTCCTGCACGGCCTGTATCTGGGGATCGGTCGCGCGGATTCCGGAAAAACCCAGCTGCATCTGGATCGAACCGAAGTCGGGATAGAGAAGGGACTGTTCGAGCAATTTCAGCGCCTGCTCGAATCTCGCGGCGTCCACCGGAAGACCGAGGCGGTTGACGCGCTCGAGGAGAGTCTCCTCCGCCGGGGGTTGAGGGACGGCGGGCGCGGGAACCGTCTGCGTCGCGGAGGCCCCGGGCAGTCTCTGCAGAATATCGTCCAGATGGGCCTGGCCGGTGACCAGAAGCACTTTCTTGCCGGGGTTTTCTCCCATGAGCCGGACGACCTTTTCGTACGTCTTGTCGCCCGAGATACGCACGAGATTCGACAGGATCAACCGTTCTTTTTGACGGATGACCTGCGGCGCCTGCGCCTCGAACGTTCCGGCGGCGCGCGAGAGCTCATCCGCGTCCCGGCGGTTCCAGACGCGCGCCCAAATCTGCGCGGACTGGCCGCGCGTCGTCCCGCTCTTCTGCGCGTGCGCGGCGATCAGGTATCCGGCCACCTCCAGGGGAGTCGAATCGGACTCGCGGGCGATCTGCTCGACGATTTCCCAGTCCCCTTCCGAAGCGAGTGGATCCATTATTTTCACGCCCAAAAGCCGCGCGACCCCGACGACCAGCCCCGCCGTCCTGCCGTCCAGGACCTGCAGAGCGGGATCCTCGGAACCCTCGATCAGAAACAGCCACGCGCCGGCCGCCGCGTCGGGAACGAACGGGTTGTTCTTGCGCATGATCTGGTCGAGATGGTCCAGCGCCTTGGCGTCCCAATGAAATTCTCCGACCGCCCGGACGTCCCGGCCCATCATCTTGAAATCCTTGAGCACGGACCGGCCCTGGATCTGCTGAAGCCTGGGGCTCCCGCTGATGTTCGCCGCGTTGGCCTTCCGGCTGAGTTCAAAGTAACGGTCGATGGTTTCGCGTTTTTGCCGGATCGTGGCGAGACGGGCGCCCAGGCTCCGGACCCACCCCTCGAACCGACGGATCCGCCCCTGGTCTTTGGCGACGGGGACGCCTTCATACCGCAGCGAAACGCCGCCCGCCAGCCGCGCGCCCGCCCATTGCCGGGCGAAACCGTATTGCCGGATCATCTCCTGGCGCACGCGCCGCTGGCGCAGGATCTCCACGCGGACTTCGTGCCTGGAAATTTTTTCGTAATCGAAAACGTCGTGGCGGTCGTCGCGGAATCCGAGCGTGAGCACGTGATGGATCTTCGCGCCGTAAAGCGTGCCGGCGCCCCATTCCCTCTCCAGCCGCTGGATCGCGAAAACCCTCAGCTCCGCGCCCACTCCCTGCAACGCGGGCCCGGCGGTGCGGGGCCGGTTCCAGGGCGCGATCTCGATGCCCGAGCGGTCGCGGCCGTCCACCGCGAGGGCCGCGTATCCTTCGATCGCCCGGTCCGACCACACGAAATACAGTCCGGACAGGATGGTGTCGTCATTTTCGTCGAGCGCCTGCATGAAGACGTCGATGTCGGCCGCGTGGACGACGGCGCGTTCGCCCTCGAACCAGTCCGCGAGGCGGTCGCGGGCTTCGGAACGCAGGCGCTCGGGCAGGTCGGAGGCCCGGATCACCGGCAGCGCCTCCATGACCGGCTCATCCCCTTCGCGGTTCAGGACGTAAATCTGTCCGGATTTTTTGACCTCCGCGGAGAGCCTCGCGCCGGAGAGAAAATTCTCGACGCGGTCCATCACTTCGAGCCGCTCGGATTCCGTGCCGCCGCGGACGACGACCCGGACCGGGCTTCCCTCGTCGGCGCCGAGCGCCAGGAGGTCGAGATGATCGAAGCCGTCGGCGAGGATGCCTTCCTTTTCCAATTCGAAACTCACGCCCGGGAATTCGTCCGTCCTCAGCAGCTGCGCCAGCGACACCGACGGGCGCATGTGCAGGCCGCCCTTGATCCCGACCGTCACGGTCTTCGAAAACGCCTCCCCGACGGGCCGGCCTTCCTGCGCGAGACGCGCTCCCGGCCCGGCCGAGGCCCGGGCCTCGGCGAGAATCCGTTCGCGCTCCGTCCGGGTCCAGAAATACCGCGCGTACGCCCGCGCGGCCATCGCGCGCAGCTGCGGATTGAACGCCGCGGGGTTTTGCGCGATGCGGGCGCGGAACGCCTGATCGAGGCCTGTCAGCGAAGGCGGCGCGCCGAACTCCGGCGCGAGCGCCTCGGCGAGATAGATCGCCGCGATCTCGTAGATCCCGCCCCGGGCGGCGGCGTAGGTCGTGAGCGTGTAGGCCGGGAAGGGGTTGCGCGTCGGGTCTTCGTCGGCGACCGCCCGCAGGCGCGCCTCCAGCTCGACCATGGCCATCACCAGCACGCGCCGGCGTCCGGCGTCCGGTTCGGCGGAGAGGCGCGCCAGGAACGGGTTCGCGAAGGGCGCTCCCGCCTCGTCCCGGTCGCGCAGCGCGGCGCGAACGAGCGGCTCGGCGTCGGGGCCGATCGCGTCGCGGCCCGTGCCGCGCAGTTCGTTCAGCCGGAACCCGAAACGGAAAAGGTCGAAATGATTCAGCTCCTCGCCGCCGGCCGCCGCCCAGTAAAGCCGGCTCAGCGCTTCCGCGCTCTGCAGCGGGCCGAAGAAAAAGAGCGAGTTCCACGCGAACGGATCCGCGCGGACCCCCGCCGGAACGGGCGCGCCGCGCTGCGTGAGTCCCCAGAGCTCGCGGTAGAGGTCGACCGTCTTGGCCTCGTGCGCGGCGATCGTGGGCACGTACTGCCCGCCGGCGATTTCCGTGACGGGTTCGATGATGAAACGGTCCTGCGCGGCCTGCGCGCCGCCGAATAGACCGGGCGCGCCGTTCCGGACCGGCGGATCGAGGATACGGTACACGCGCGCGGTGTTCCCGTCGGCCGTCGTCTTTTCGTAGGTGCCGACGACCGGCGCCGTGATGAGCGGGGGCCTCCCCTGTTGGATGAGCTCGCCCGCCATGCGCAGGATCGGGCGGCCGACGTACAGGCGCTTGGAAAGAAAGAGCGGCGCCAGCGATTCGACGAAAGCGCCGTAGAGCCGGTCCGTGTCGACGGGGGTTTCGGCGGCGAGCGCGGCCGGCGGCTGAAAAGAGGGATCGAGAACGCGCGCCAGCGGAAGCAGGCGTTCCCCGGCGGCGGCGCCCGAAAGCCCGGCCGGCGAGGCGGCGCGCGTCCAAAGCTCGCGGAACACGGGCTCGAATTCCCTGCGATACCAGTCCGCCGTGTCGAAAAAGGGCGAGGCGGGGTCCTGGCGGAAACCCCGCTGGACGTCATCGAACGCGCGAAGCACCTGCTGGCGCTGGCCGGCGTTCAGGTTGAAGCGCTTGAAGAGGGCGGCGATCTCGCGGTCCGCGAGATTCCGGGTCGCCAGGAGTCCCGTCAGGGCGGCGTCGCTGACACCCTGACGCCGGGCCTTGGCGTCGAAATCGCGGACCTGCGCGCGAAGCTTGACCTTCAGCGCGTCGAGCGCCTGCGGCGGGACCCGCCATTCGGCGAGCCGGGCGCCCGCCGGGCGCACGCCGACCGGCGGTCCGTCCGTGGGCCTCGGATAGGTGCGGCTGACGATGGAGAGCTCTTCCGCGAACGAATTGTGCACCTCCCGCAGGATGGCGCGGTTGGCGTGCAGGCGGAGGAACCCGGCGATCTCGCTTTCCGCGCGGCTCCGGGGCGCCTCGTCCTGCCGGTACCACTTGAACGCGTGGAGGAAGGAAAAGTCCTCGGTCCTCTTGACGCCTTCCGTCATGAACGTGACTTCGGAGCCGGCGTTGAGCTCTTTCCAGTGGTTCGAAAGGTATTCGCGCACGAGAGCCAGCGCGTCGACCAGGGACCGCTTGGCCAGCCGCGTCTGGGCGTCGGTCGCCTTCGCGTCGAACGCGGAGGCGGCCACCGTCTCCTGGAGCCGCCCGAAGAGCGCCATCGTCTCGTCGCGGGAGAGGTCCGAGGCCGTCTTCAATTTCCAAAGCACGCGCACGTACGCGGCGATGATCTGTCCCTTCACCTTGGCGGAAACGGCCGCCGCGTACGCGTCGCGGAGGATTTCGAGATCCTCGCGCGAGGAGGCGATGTCGCCGAAGAAAAGCGGATAGATGTAGTTCTCGTCGACGAACTCCGTGATCTCGCGACGGTAGAGGTCCTGGGCCGCGGCGTTTCCGTCGAGATGGGAGTGCGTGAGCTCGAGGCTGCGGACGAATTCCTGCAGGTCCCTGCGGACCTCGGGCTGCCGCGGCGAATAATTTTCCGGAGCCAGCCTCAGGCGCGCGAAAGCGCCCTTCAGCGCGCGGAACCGTCCATCGAACTCGGATGCGATGTAGAGCTCTTTGGCGAATTCGGGATACAGGAGCGCTTCCGCCTGTTCGGCGACGGCCTTGCGGAAGCGGACGGGCGCCTCCCGGAGCTCGTCGGGAAGCGCACTCTGCCGCAGGACGTCCTCGGCGTAGCGGCGCAGCGCGGCGCGGGCGGCGTCTTCGGAAAGGTCGGCCTGCGTTTCGACGCGCTGGCGCAGCGCCGGCAGGCGGCGCCGCAGCGATTCGATGAAAGACGATTCGGGATTGGAAGCGTCGGCATGGACGTAGAGCCGGAAGGCCGTCAGGCCCCCGCGGATCCCCTCGTCCTGGCGGGAAACCGTTTCCTGATAGCGCGCCAGCCGCTCGCGGGCCGCCAGAAGGGACCGGTATTCGGGAATGATGCCGAAATTATAGCGCTTGAGGCTCTTGCCGGGCAGCATCCCCTGCACCTTGGAGCGGACCTTCTTTTCGAAAAGAGCGTCGTGCTCGGAGAAGCGCTTGCCGCCGTCCTCCCGCCACTGACGGCGCCATTCCTGGAGAGATTCGAGGAGCGAGACGATGTCGGCCTCGGCCGCGCCGGATGCTTGAAAAAGCCTGAGCCGCTCGGCGATCCCGCGGATCGTCTCTTCCGGCACGGCCGGCTTGTAGCCGACGCCTTTGAACGCCGTTCGCATCTGGGATTCGGCGACGACCAGCTTCTCCGCCCTCTCGACGGCGGTCGCCAGCGTCTGGCGCGCCCATTCGGGATACTCCTCGCTCGAAAGGACGCGCCCGGCGAGCCTCGCTCCCAAGGCGGCCGGCAATCCGGCGGCGCGGCGGAAAATTTCCAGGCGGCCGTTCCCCCAGTCCCCTTTCATGAAAAACTGGGCGAACCGCAGGCGGAACGACACCGGCCAGGTCAGCTCCTCCGGACGGAACTCGAGCGGCGCCTGCTTGCCGAGCCACTCGTTGGACGACGGGAACAGCGGGTTGCCGAAACGCGGCAGGAGGAACCGGAAGCGGCTGTCCTGCTCGTTGTCGCCCACGAGATAGGCGCCGTTTTTCAGGAGGTCGCGCTTGAGCGCGTTGACGGCGAGTATCTCCCTCTCGCCGCGGGCGCCGTCGGCGCGAAGGTCCTGACCGAGATACAAATCCCGGTCATCCGCGAGGAGCTCGTGATAGTAGTTCGGCGCCTTCTCGAAGAAAAGGTCGAGCCCGCCGCGGGACCGCAGGTCTTCGAGGACGGCGTCGGGCAGAGAGGACGCTTCCAGCGATTCCGTGTGGGTCGAGCCCAGGAAATAAACCGTGCGGGGCCGCGCTTGGCTCTCCGACGGATGGCGCCAGCTGAAGCGGATCTTCCAGGCGTCGTCACCGAGGGGCAGGATCTCGAGGTCGGTGATCGGCCCGCCCTGGAGGGCGGCCATGCGCTCGAGCGAGACCAGGAAAAGCTCGCGAAGGTTGACCTTGAGCGTCCCGAAGAGCGCCTCGAGCGAGCTCTCGCCCAGGACGGGAGAGGCGACGATGGCGCGCATGAGGGCGGCTTCGCGCTCGTCGCGCTTGGGCACGCCGCGCGCGAACTCGAACTGGTCGGTCATGACGAGGAGGTCGGGGTTTCCGGCGACGAACGGATCCAGGGCGTTCGCGGCGGAGTTGACGTAGAGGCCCGCTTTCGGAGAATTTCCGGCGTTGACCACGGAGCGGATTTCGCCGAGGTAGGCGAGGCGGCGTCTCCACTCTTTCGTTTCGAGCGATTCGCGGCCGGTCGGCTCGATCCGCTGAAGAGCCAGGCGCGCGCCCGCGCCGGCGGCGGCCGCGTCGCGGGCCGCGAGATACGCCGCGAACGGCCCTTCACGGAGCGCGGCGAGCCGTTCGCGCGTCCAGCCGCCCGCCTCGACGTCGATCCACGCCACGTCGCGGAAAGGTTCCTCGCGGTACGTCAGGATGCGCTCGATCTCGCTTTGGCGGTTGAGATCCTTGGGCGTTCCCGCGAGCTCCGGCCGGTGCGTGCGCGGATAACCGAGCGCGAAACCAACGTTGCGCGTGAATTCCTCGTCGTCGGTGTAATCGGTCAGGCGCGGCTCGTACAGCGGCTCGATGAAAATCCCCCAGCCCGTGCCCTCGAGCTGGCGGAGCGCCGTCTGGTAGGAACGCAGGCCGTGCGGCGGCGTGCTGACCAGCTGAAGGCGGGCCGTGGCGAGCCCGCGGTCGCGGAGGACCTCGGGGATCGTCTTGTCGCGGCTTTCGACGAGGTTGGCCTTCGTGTGCTGCGAGGCCTTCTCGAGATAGATGATTGTTTGGCCGTCGATCCGTGACGGCACGCCCAGATGGTTGAGAAGCTTCTCGATCAGCTCGGCCTCGGTCGTGCGCGATTCGCCGGCGGCCGGCGCGCGGTAGCGCCGCACGAGCGCGCGGAACGCCTCACGCTCGGCCGCCTCCATCGGGCGCGAAACGTTTTCGACGTACGAGTGCTCGATCAGGGCGAAGAGGTCGTCGGTCGCGCGGCCGATGCCGCCGGTCACGATGACCGGGACTCGCGATTTCGCGGCGCGCGCTTTCCAGAGCGACGCGAAGGCCTCGAACGCGCGCAGGTCCTGCTGGCCGAGCAGCACGTAAATGTCGGGAAGCTCGCCGGCCGGAAGCGGGTGTGAAACGGACACGGCGTCGACGTACGGCTGGATTTCGCGCGCGGCGTCGGCTCGCGCCCGGTCCAGCGAGAGCCGGGCTCCCTGCCGCAGCACGAACACGCGGCCGTTGGGATCCGGGTGGCCCGCCGGGACCGCCAGCGGCGCGTCCATGCCGGTGAAGCCGAGCTCTTCGAGGATTTTTCTGGCGATGGAATTCATCCGGGCGCCGCCGCCCGGAAGCTCGGAAGCCGCGATGCGCAGGATCACCGTCGCGCCGGGCTTCATGACGTCGCGCACGTCGGACAGCGCCCTGCGGAAATCTTCGGGGTTCATCTGGTAATTCAGGGAGCGCGATTCGTAGTACCCCAGGATCTTGTTTTCCCGGAGCGTCGGGTCCCCGGGCGCGAGGTTGGGCACGTTCCAGACGAACACGTCCGCGTCCGCCGCGCCGGGGAGGCTCTTCGGCGACCGCGCCTTGACGACCGTGGCCCGGCCGCGCGCGGCCGCGTCCTCGAGAAGCGCCAGGCGCGCCCGCGCGTTCATGACCTTGAGAAGGGTCAGGTCGTACGCCTCGACGTGTCCGGCCCGGGCGGCCAGAAGCGCCGTCACCTCGCCGCCGCCCGCGCCGATTTCGACGGCCGACGCGCCGGCGGGAACGAGGTCGGCGTTGGCCGGATCGTTCAGGACGTCCAGGAGAAGCCGCGTCGACGGATCGTCGGGTCCGAACGAACCCGGAAACGTGAAGCCGCGCTCGGGCGAACCCGCATACTGGCGGACCGTCGTCTGGCCGAAGAAGCTGTCCCCCGCGTAGGGGTCGTCCGCGATGTTGAGCGCCCCGAACGGCGGCAGCGCGCGGTGATGCTCGGCGATGAAATCCTGCAAGAGCCTCTTCACTTGGTCGTCGCGCTGGCCGTACCAGCCCATCACCGCGCGGCCCCAGTCGTCCGCGGACCGCTTGAAGAGAGCCGCCTGGTCGTTGCGAAGGAGCGGATAATACAGAGTCTTCTCTCCGGGCCGCGACCAGACCAGCGCCAGCGGCCGCTTTTCGTGGGTCAGAAGATACAGGTCCTTCTCGAGCGATCCGAAGTCGCCGCTCTGCAGCATCCGCTCGGCGGCGTCCAGATAGGGCGCGGCCAGCCTGCGGGTGTTTTCCGCGAAGAAAACGTCCGCGGCGCTCTCGAGGGTGTCGAGCGTGGGTGAAACTTTGACTTTCCCGAATCCCGCCGCGCCGCCCGCCTGCCCGGTGGGGACGGGCTCGATGACGGCCGTCGAATCGTCGATCCCGAACGCCGCGAGAAACTGCCGGACCGGCATCTCGGGCTCGATGTCCGCGAAGACCGAACGCGCCGGCGCGGCGGTCGACAGCCTCGCCCCCAGGAGCTGGTGCTGGTGAAGCAGGCGCTCGACGTCCGATTCCTTGGCCATCCAGACGCCGCGGGTGTACCGCTTCGTCGGGCGCGGGGCGCCTTCGGACGCGCGCACGGTCAGGACGTCGCGCAGCGGAAGCTTCAGATCGCGCAGCGAGACGTCGCCGCGGCTTTCGATCATTTTCCACTGCGGCGCCTCCGTGACCGGAACGGGCTTCACCGCGATCACTCCGACGGTGCGCTCCAGAAGCGCGTGCTTCAGCCATTCGGCGCTTTCGATCGACGCGGCGATCGATTCGTCGGTGTCGGTCTCGTCGCGGAGCTTCAGGAGATACAGGCCCTTCGGCAGTCCCTGGCCGTTGTCGTCGCCGATCTTCAGCAGCATGTCGAAACGGTTGCGCGTCCCCTGGTCCGTCGGCACCTCGAAGTCGAACCCGATGACCTGCACGCCGCCCAATCCCTCTCCCATGATTTCGTAAAGCCGGGAGGCCGTCCCCATGCGCCGCGCGTACAGCGCCAGGCGCGGTTCGGTGGGGTTGGCTCCGAGGTCGCGCATCAGCCGGCCCATGCCGGAGACGTTGAAAAATTTGGCGGCCATGGCCTGCAGCGCGTGGTGCGAGGGGTCGCCGTTCCAGACCACGTTGACCCCCTTGCCGATGTCCTTGCGCACGCGCTCCGTGATGATGTCCCTCTGCTCCTGCACCGTCTCGGGCACGGGGATCGCCTGGAAAAAACCGTTCACGGGAGAGGCGGCCAGCCGCAGGTACGAATGCGACTTCTTCACTTCGGTCAGGTCGGCCAGCCGCGGAGGACGGTCGATCCAGCTCTGCACGCGTTCGGGCCGCGGCCGCGGCAGTCCGGCCGGCAGCGCGTGCTCGGTGTCGTAATTCAGCGTCGCGATGCGCACCTGCGTCCAGCCGTGGTGCGGCGTCAGGCCTTTGCGCGGGATCAGGCGCGGGCCGCCGGCGGCGAGCACGATCCCCTGGATGTTGATGAGAAGCTCTTTCCTCAGCCAGTCGGCGCTTTCGATCTGCCGGGACAGCTGCTCTTCGGCGCGGGAGACCATCGCCGACGGGGACACCTCGAGCGCGTCCTCCTTGGCTTCCACGAAATAGAAACCGGGCGCCAGGCTGAGGCGGTTGCGGGGACCGACGCGCAGGACGATGTCGATCTCGTTGGTCTGGCCTTTCTTCGCGGGGACTTCCAGCCCGAGCGTCACGACTTCCGCGGCCTCGGGCCCTTCGCCGAGAATGTCGAGAAGCCGCGCGGCCGAAAAAAGCTCGCCCGCGATTTCCCGGATCTCCCCCGGATTGGGGCTCGAACCGATGCGCCTCAGGATGCGCACGACGCCCGGCACGTCCTGGAAACGCATCACGAGCGACTCGAGCTCCGACCAGCCTCCGCCCCAGATGCGGTCGATGCCCTTCTGGATGAGCGCGGTCTCCTCCTTGCGCTGCAGGGCCAGGCGCGCGCCCGCCGGCGCCGCGCCGGAGAGATCGACGCCGGTCATCGCGGTGAGCGCGCGGCGCACGTTCGCGGGCGCGAGAGCCCCCGCTTCCTGCCCGGCGATCGCCGCTTCGTAATCGTCCATCCACTGCGTCAGGCGCGCCGACTTCTGGGCCGGATCCGACGGAAGGCCTTCGACGAACGGGCCGAGCATGAACCGCACTTCGCGTTCGGTCGCGAACGGGTTCGTCTTGCCCAGGTGCGTGAGGTTGGTGATCGCGATCTTGTACCGGCTCGTCTTCGAAGAGAACGCCTGCTCGTACTCGGACGGGCGCCGCGTCAGGAGCGTCACGTAGGGACGCTTCTTCGTGGGGTCCGTGATGCGCGGCAGGACGATGAGGTAGGAAAGGTTTTTGCTTTTCAGGATCTGCGAGATCCCTTCGGTGTGAAAACCGCCGGTGATCAGCGCCGCGACGCGCCGGTCCTGGGCGCGCATTTTTTTGAGCGTGTTGGAGACGAGCGCCAGATTTCGCTTCTCCGCCAGGCGGTAGAAGCGCACGGCCGTCGGCAGCATGCGGTAGAGGCGCTCGGCGCGGAAGCCCTCGTACAGCGGCACGTGATATTTCTCGGTGAGGCGCGCGAGCGTCTCCTGGAAATAGTCGGCGTCGAAAAACGCGGGATGCGTTTCGTAGAACCCCGCCTCTTCCGCCGAGGCGGTCCCCGAGACGAGCGCCGAGAGGATCCGCGCGCGGCGTTCGAGCTCGTCGAGGCGGCGCTCGTCGGCGGAGGCGAAATGCGCGCGCTTGACCTTCCCCTCGAAATCCTCGAGCTCGCGGAAGATGTGCGTCAGGTCGATCGTCTCGAAGAGCAGCAGGTAATGCGTGTAGCGGGCGAGGTTCGGATACTGCGCGGCGTCGACCGCGTAGCGGCTGGCCGTGTCGGTGATGAAGAGGTGGTAGTCGGCCTCGGAGAGCTTGCCGGCTTTGAAGGCGAGGGACTTGAGCACGACCCGCTCGACGTCGTCCTGGCGGAGCAGCGTCTTGAAGTCCTGCAGCAGCCGCTCGCGTTCCAGGTTCGCCGCCTCGAAATCGATCTCCTTTTCGACCGCGGTGACGTCCGACAGGATGCGCAGGTTCGGATAGGCCGCCGCGGCGTAGTCGACGGCCTTCTGGTCGGCCAGCGTCTTCAGGACGTCCCATTTCTTCGTGAACGCCAGCGTCCCTTCGGCGGAGAGCGCGCCGTTTTCGCGGATCGCCTTCACGGCCGGCCCGTAGACGCGCTCGCCGAGCACCTCGAGCGTGCGCTCCAGGCCCTTCAGGTCGCGGGAAACTTTTTCCTTGTTGTTGAGGAGATCCCGGAAAACTTTCAGGTTCTCGCGGTAGAGCGTCTCGTTCTCGACGCCGTAGACGGAAACTTTTTCCGCGCCGATCGCGAAGAGTTCGCCCGCGTTCAGGCGCCCCTGCTCCATCAGCCAGTCCGCCGATTTCTTCGCCCAGTCGCGGTCGGGATACGTGCGGAAGAGGGCCGTGTTGATGCCGCCGGAAGCGCCTTCGAGCGCGACCGAACGCACGTCGTAGTCGGCGGCGAGCACGTCGAGGATCCCCGTGATCTTCCGCTGGGCCTCGATGGAGTCGTGCGCGTCCTCGATGTGGATCAGCGTCTCTTCGGAACCGGTGAAATTCGCGCCGCGCGGCGTGCCGAGCGCGCGGGGGATGTTGAGGAGCTTGAGCGAGCGCGAGTCTTCGTAAGCGGGACGGGGCGCGTTTTTGTAGGTGGCCCAGGCGGTGGCGCCCTGGGCCGAGGCGAGGTCCTGGCAGAAGAACGCGGCGATCAGCACGGCCGACAGCGCGCGCAGTTTCATGCCGTAGCGGGACCGGAACGGTTGGGGGGCGGAGTCCGGAGCGGCCACTTAGACTATGAATATATAAATATATTTACTAAGAGACGCGAATAAAAAATACGCGCCAAAATAAACTCTCGAGGAGTCCATTTTTTACCTTATTTTGCCGTTTTCAGGGTTTGAAAATAGAGACCGATTTTACCCATGTCTATGCATGGCATAAGTTTACATGACCCCCTAGCGGGATGCAAAAAAATGTGAACTCGTAACACTAATATATGCATAGACTTACAAAAAAAGGAGGCTACGCCCCGGACGATGTGGGATCGGTGTTCTGGAACCCGGCGCCGTCAGGCGGCGGGACAGATTCGCGAGGCGTAGCCCAGACTTTTCGTTATGCGGCAGACCCGACCGCTTTGATCGCGAACGCGGCCTGCTTGATCAAATCCACCAGTTTCTGGAGCGGCGGCAGCCAGCGGAAGATGCCGTTGCCGAGGTTTTCGAGTCCCGGCACGCCGGTCGTCTTGCCGTCCGACAGGCGCAGGCGCACGGCCACGTACGGCATGCCGTTGGCCGACTTGGCGCCGGCGTTGAGCTGCAAAAGAAGGGGTTTGCGTTCCTGCTCGCCGGTCTCCCCCAGCTTCAGGTCCGTGCCTTCGCGCGCGACCATGATCCAGGGGTTGCGGTAAATTCCGTCGGCCTTCGCCAGCTGCGAGAGGTCGCTCAGGTTCGGGCGGAACACGAGCCGGCCCGGGAACGCCGCGGCTTCGGGATGCGCGGGAAGGCCCGCGGCCTCGTCGCCTTCGATGTATTTGCGCTTCAGCGTCTCTTCCGAAGCCAGCGCGGGGTCGAAAGCCGGATTCGTCACGACGAGCTGGTTCACGACGGCGAGCTGCTGGCCGGTGCGCCGGTTCATTTCCTCGATACGCGAATTCACCTCGTTCAACTGGCGCACGTAGTCCCATGAAAGCATGCTTTCGTGGGTCGCCACGACCGTCGTGCCCGCCAGGTTTTCGAGCGGAAGGTCCGCCGGATCGAGTCGCAGCGCCCTCTCGGTCCTCTCGAGGATCCGCTGTTTCGCCGCCGCGAACGCGGCCGAGAGATTCTCGAGCTTCTGCGCGAGCTCGAGGCCGTTGTCGGCGACGAGGTAATCGTTGGCCGCGGCGCCCGCGCGGATGAGCTGAACGCGGGTCTCGGCGTCGGTCGGCGCCTCGAGCGCCGCGTCGAACCGTTTTTCGAAGTCGCCGAGGTCCGCCTGCCCCGCGATGAGGACCGGCCGCGCCGCGGAGATGACGGCCGCGCCCGAGAGCGCCCTCAGCTCGCCGTCCGCGGTGATCTCCAGCCGGACCGCCTGCGCGGCGGGCAGCGCGATCCCGGCGAGCTGCCGGCGAAGCTCCGCGACGGAGGCCAGTTTCAATTCGTCCAGAGTCCCTTTTTCGTTTTCGAACACGAACGCGATCGTCTCGAGGAGCCTGCCGGTGATTTCGCCGGCGACCGCGCGGGCTTCGGCGGCTTTTTCCTCGCGAAGGCGCAGCGCGTCCGCGAGCCTCGCCTCGAGGACGTCGGGCGCATTCACGGCGCTCTCGTCGACGAGCAGGTTGACGGGGGCGGACGCGGAGGCGGCGAATGCTTCCGCTCCGGTGACGGCGACGAACTTGAAATCCGTCTCGAGGCGCGCGGCGATCCGCGTGTCTTTCAGGGCTTCCGCGATCCGGCGGCTCTTCTCGCCAAGCTCGGCGGGGTTCGAGACGAGCGCCAGGACAATGGGCTCTTGTAAAAGAGTTGAAGAAGTGACGTCAAAAGAGGGGCCTCCGCCTCGGACTTCGGTGGCGAGGCGCGCCCCGTCCGCTCTCTCGCGGATGACCCGGCGGGCCCGCCGCGTCGTCGCGACCGGCAACGTTACGCTCTGCCGGGGCAGCGCGGCGAGGACCGTCGAAAGAAGCTCGGCGACGGCGTCGCGGGTGTCCGCATGCACTCTCTGGCCCTCGAACGCGATGACGCCGATGAAGCCGCGGACCACGTCCGTCCAGAGATCCGACTCGGCGGGCACGGCGTCGGCGGCCAGCGACGTGAGGCGCTCGGCGGCGCGGCGCATCACCAGCGGCCGCTGGTTGTTTTCCAGCCCGTTCGAGAGTCTCGCGAAATAAAGGACGCGGTCCGACTGGATGCCGGCGATCGCGTCGATCGCCGCCAGGCGGATGTCGTCGGCCGTCTGGTTGGAAGGCACGCCCAGATCGGTCGCGCCGTTCAGGATCGTCACCAGCGGCTGGGTGGCGGAAGGATCCAGCTGGACCGCCGCCCCGATGTCGCGCACGGCTTCGATCGCGAAGATTCTCAGGGCCGGCCTTTCCTGCGGGGTCTGGGCCAGGCCCAGGAGCGCGGCCACCGCCTGCGGGGCCTCTCCGGGGTGGGTCGTGGTGACGCGCGTGACGACGCGGCGCAGCATGTCACGGCGGGTGGCGACCTGCGCGCCCCGGTCGCGGATGCTGAGGCCGTCGATCAGGTAATCGGGCCCCACGCCGGGCTGGGCCGGCACGAGGTTCTGCACGGCCGCGTAGGCCTCCGCGAGATGATTGGCGAACGTCCGCACGTGTCCGCGGCGGAGGCTCGGGAATCCGGCGGCGGCGGCCTGCACGGCGGCCGCGAACGCCGCCTGCGTCTCCGGGCGGACGGCGGCCGTCTGCGGGTTGACGGCGGTCGTGCGGAACGCCACGAAACCGTCCGGCGTGAAGCGGTCGCGGACGAGCCCGGTCGCCGCGAATTCGACGAGATAGTTGGCTTCGACGGGCAGATTGTCGCGGGTGCGGTTGCCCTGGTTCCAGGCGGTCTGCCGCGCCTCGAGCGTATTCAGGATCCCTTCCACGCGCGTGACGATGACCGGCACTTCCTGCCAGAGCTCGGCGTCGTATCGCAGCGCCTCGCGGAGCTCGGCGAATTCGTCGAACGTCGAGAAGCGCAGCGCGCCCCGCGGCTGGGCGATCGCCGCTTCGGCCCTCGAGCGGACCGCGGCCGTGGCGTCCGACACCGGGGTCGCGATGTCCGGCTGGACCGGCAGATGCCTCAGGCTGCGGTACGCGATGCCCAGCGACGTGCGAATGGCGCCGAGGTCCTCCCGCAGCCAGTCGGGCGCGATGCCGATGTTGCTCGTGACACGGTTCATTTCGGTCGCGCGGCGAAGCTCGCGGATCGTCGCGCCCAGATTCCGGCGGTAGGTCGCCGGCAGGGCGAACGGGACGCCCTCCTGCAGGCTGTCGGAGTAGACCGCCAGGAGCGTGGCGAAAGACCCGATCTCGTCATTGGCCCTCTGCTGGAACCGCTCGAGATAGCGGCGGAGGTATTCGCGGTGGCGCGGGCCCTGGTCCCCGAGCTCCAGACGCGCGTGTTCCAAACGGTAGTCGACGAGGCGCAGATTGAGGATGAGCTGGGCGAACGACGCGTACTGGAGCGCCCGGCGGTATTCGCGTTGGAGCTCCTCCGGCACGTGGGGCCCGGCCAGCTCGAGCTGCTGGATGACGCCCGCGATCTCCCTCGTTTCGGAGGTGCGCATGATGAGCTGCTGGGTCAGGTCGCGGCGGAAATTCACGGTCCGGTTGATCGTGTCGATGTCCGCGATGACCCGGCGCGCGCTTCCCGAGGCGGCCTCGACCTCGCTCAGCTGGCGCGCGAAATCGCGCGTGAAATTGAGGAGGACCGGCAGGATCTGCGTCACGGTCGCCCCGCCCTCGTTGAGGATCGCCAGTCTCGCGCCCGCCACCGCGTCCCTGGCCCGGACGAGATACGGCGCGAGTTTCGCGTCGTCCTCCTGGGCGTCCGTGTCTTCCAGATAGGCCTTCACGACGTCCGCGGCGTTCCCCAGCTTGGCGGCATCTAGGTCGCCCGTGACGACCGCCGCTACGGGAGTCTTGTCCTCCATCGCCAGCATGAGGACCGTGAACGTGTTGTCCGCGCCCACCCGCTCTCCGGTGCCGACGTTCTCGATCGAAAGCTCCGCTCCGCCCTTGCGCAGCTCCGCGGCGATCTTCACGAGCCGGCCGGCGGGGCCCATGTGGAGGCCGTTGGGATTGTTGAGCGCGGTCTCGCGCCGCTCCTCGGCGAGCCGGGCGCCCTGCGCGAGGGCCTGACGGATGCGAGTGGCCTTGTCGTTCAACGCGCGGGCTTTTCTCAGATCCTCCGCGACCTCTCCCTGCGTCTCCTGGTCGAGCGAGGCGATGCCGGTGATCACCGCGGCCGTCTGCAAAAGCGTCCGGGTCAGAAGCGGGCGGATCTGGTCGCGCTTGGCGGAGTCCAGGCCTTTCAGCGCTTCGACGGAAAGATCGACGACGCTGCGGTCTTTTTCTTTTTTCTGCGGAAGGAGCGCGACGGCTTCCTTGAAAGCCTCCTGCGCCGACGTGAGCGGGGTCTTCACCTTGCGGTTCAATTCCTCGCTCCGGCGGGCCGTCTCGGCCGCCTCGAGCTTCGCGTCGCGGTGCCTCTTCAGGAGCACGTAGACGGCGGTCCCGCCGCCCAGGATGCCGACGGCGGCGATCACGTAGACGACGGCCGAGGTCTTCGCGGCCCCGACCGGCAAGGCCTTCTCGACTTCGGCCTTCGTCTCCTCGACGACGACGGGCGGTTTTTCCTCCGCCTTTTTCGCCTCGGGTTCCTTTTTCTCCGCGGGTTCTTTCTTTTCTTCGGGCTTGGCCTTGGGCGCGGGCTTGTTGATGTCCAGACGCGCGTCGCCGCCGCGCCAGTACGCCAGAGGATCCCGCTCGAAGAACACGTACATCGACGCCATCGCCGTCACCCGCTCGTCGAGCGGAGGGATCCAGCCGAAGCCCGTGCCCTCCGCCTTTCTCCATCCGCCGAGGCCGGGGCCGGCGGCGTACGGGTTCGGACGGGTGTAGAGCCTCGTGCGCACCGACGCGAGGTCCTTGCGCAGCCCCTCGATGTCGTCGGCCGTCACGGATTCGGTCGGGTGGTTCAGATAACGGTCGATCATGAGCGTCAGGACCGTGTCGGTCTCGCGCTCGGCGTCCTTGCCCCTGCGGGCGATGGCGGCGTTCCATTCGGGCGGGATCAGGGCGCTCGTCTCGTCGATCACGCGGCCCTTGATCTGGTTCGTGTAGTCGAGGCCCGCCAGCGGGAGCTTGAGGCCGGCCGGACGATAGTCGGCGGTGCGTCCCGCCTTCTCGCGGATCGATTTCCACATCCGGAACGACGCGCCCTTTCCGAAGAGTTCGTCGATTTTCTCGACGCCCAGCGACAGGAGCGTCCACGTCCCGCCCGAATCCGTGGCGAACTGGTTTTCGATCTCGAGGCGTTTGCGCGCCTGGTTCCAGAAGACGCCCATGTAGAGCGTGCCGTCCGCGGGGTTCAGCATGCCCTTCTGCGACTTCCATTCCCCGCCCTCGGTCTGGACCCAGACCTCCTGCTCGCTCAGGAAGCGCAGGATCTTGTCCGCCGCGTCGGAATAGGCCTTGTCTTTCGTCAGGTTGAACAGCGTGCGAAAGGCCGCGTAGGCCGACACGTTGTTCTCGGAATTGAGGTAGTAGTAAGCCGTGTCGTCGTTCTTGCCGGCGGCGGGATTGTACTGGCTGCGGGGGCCGTAGCGGACGCCGCCTTCGGTGGTCTGCAGGCGGAGCATCGCCTTGCCGAGCTTGTTCACGAGCGCGACGTACGCGCGGTTTTCAGGGGCGTCGACGCCGCCGTATTTCTCGATGTAACGCGAGGCCGCCATCGCCAGCCAGGCGTTGGGGCCCGTGTGCACGTTCCAGAACGACCATTCCTTCGTCCATCTCCCGGTGGCGTCGGTGAAATTGAAAATGTAATGCACGTCGGCGTCGAACGGCTCGAACGCGCCCTTGTTGTCGCGCGACGGATACGCGCCGAGCTGGAAGTCTCCGTAGCGGCCGCTGGCGTAAATGTCGAGGATGCGCTGGGCCGATTTCTGCTCGCCCTGCTCGGTCAGGATGAGGACGGCCAGCGCCGTGTCATACAGACCCGACCCGCGGCGGATGATGAGCTCGTGGTCCTTGTTCTCGAACTTGATGCCGGAGACCGCGGGGACGTGGAACGTCGCGGGCAGGCCGTATTCGAAGCGGCCTTTCCGGTTGAAGCTCTGGGTCTCGATGAACGTGACGGCGTCCTTGGGGGTCTTGAGCGTGCGGATGACGCCTTCCTTGTCCTCCAGCACGTTCTGCGCGACGGCCTGGTTCAGGAAGGGGTTGATCGACGGCGGCAGGACGCTGAAGGAAAGAAGGGTGATCGCCAGGACCGCCGGACGCAGGAACCCGCCGAAGGTCCGCCCGAAAAACCGCACGGCCCTTTCCAGGAGCGACGGGCGCGAGGGGACCACGACCGGCGCGGCGGCGGAGGGGGTCTCGGCCGCCAGGCGCGCGCCCTTGACCTGCTGGTAATAGGAGCTTTCGTGGAGGCCGACCTTCACCCCCTTCTGCTCGAACGGCGTGAAGTCCAGGATCTGATAATCGTTGGCGCCCGGGGTCTTGCCGGGTCGGGCCATGAGCTCCGACCGGAACTGCGCGATCTCCGCTTCCACCGCCTGGCGGCTTTCGGCGCTGGGGTTCTTGAGGTAGAGCATGAGCACGCCGCCGTGGCCGGCGCCGGCCGGCTTCGAGGCGACGATGAGGTCTTTCGCCTTCAGGCGCTCCGTGATGGTCTTCATCTCGGGCGTGATGAAGCCCTCCACGACGTCGTTGAACTGCGCGGCCTGGCGCTCGGCGAGCCGGAAGAGCTCGCGGATGTCGCCGCCGTGGCCGTCCTTCAGCCCCTGCAGCCAGCTCTCCGCGGCCTGCACGTCGGACTCTCCCTCGCGGAGGTTCTTCATGTAGTTTTCGTCGCGGCGCAGGTATCCGCGGATCAGCTGTCCGAGGACGTCCTTGGCCTCATGCCGCTCGGTGACGACGAGGACCGTGTGTTTCTGGATGTTCGAGAGGATTTCGGCTTCCCGCTCCTTGAGCGTGGCGTCCTTCTCGATCTGGTCGGCGAGCGTGCCGATGTCGCCGTCGATGGTGCTGAGCAGATGCAGGCCCGGCCAGGTGATCGCGTCCTGCCAGCCGCCGAGCGACTTCAGGCGGACTTCGAGGAACGAGCCCAGGAGAGCCAGCTCTTCCTTCGTCAGGCCTTCCGAGCGGCCGCTGACCCGGAGAAGCCCGTTGATGAAGAAGCTCGCCAGCATGACGCTCCCGCCCAGGCCGGTCCGCGGCGGGATGTTGGTCACCAGTTCCACCGTCATGTCGAGCTGCTTGTCTTTCAGGTAGTTCTGCGGATTACGGGCGCCGTCCGGAATGAAACCCGTGGCCCGCAGCGCGTCGAGGAAATATTTGGCCTGCGGGTCCTCGTCCGGGCCGAGCTCGGCGACCGACTCGGCGTCGTACACGTGCGTGTATTCGGCGGTCGTCTCTTCTCGGACCGAGCCGTCCGGCTGCTCCGTGAATTTCTTGTACGTGCCCTTGTAGCTGACCCGTCCGCCGCCCGATTCGCTTTCGCGGACCGAGATCTTGAGCTCGTAGGCGGGCCGCGCCTTGCTCGGCTGGGGCTTCTGCCCCGCGGGGGCGCGCTTTCCGCCCGTCAGAAGGTTGGCCTGGAAATTCAGCACCTTTTGCGGATGCGTCGCCGAGCCGGCCCGGGAAACCAGGTCGCTGGCGAGGATGTGGAGGAGGTCGAGACGGAACGACGTGCTGAACTCGTACACCTTGCTCGTCCCCTGCCCTTCCATCTCGATCGGGCGGTAGAGACGCTCCGCGTAGGGCGCGAGCTTGGCCTCCATGTACTGGAGGAGGCTCGCCATCACCTTCTGCCAGTAGAACTCCGACAGCTTCTGCTGGTTGGCGCCGGTGAGAGACTTCTCCTGCGGGTAATACGGAATCGGCAGCTCCCATCCTCTCGGGATCCCCAGGACGCCCTCGCGCCCGTCCTGATCGTAGATGTCGGACAAAAGCTGGTAGGCGCGCGCCTTCTGCATGAAGATCGGGGCGTTGGCCGGGACGACCGGCGTCGGACGGTCGACGAAATCGCGCAGAGCCTGCGCGATCTCCTTGACGTCGGCCTGGGTCACACCGCGCAGGAGCTCGTGGTTGGAAACGTCGAGATCGCGCTCGATGGCGTCGAACACCGCGGGCACCTGGGCGCCCGTCGTCCGCGTGGCCGCGAGGGCCCCGTTTTCCTTCTCCCCGGCCTGCCAGCGGATCTGATGGCCGCCGAACCACTGCGGCCCCTGGTGGGACGGGTCGATGTGGCGGGTCGTCACGAACGTGCCCTGGTAAGTCTGGGTGCCCGCCTCGTAGGGAACGAAGCCGGCGCTGACGCTGAACACGTACTCGGTCCCGTTGTCGGTGATGTCGTCGACTTTCGCCTGCCGGAACGCCCAATCCCTGCCCTCGATCCCGTAGTGCAGGTAGAAGGGCGAGACCGTCCGGAAGATCTCGACGTCTTTCACGGCCGATTTGAGAATGCGGATCTGCGTCTTGAAAACGATCTGCCTCGTGTGGAGGTCGAGGGTGACTTCCGGGATGCGCTTGGCGCGGTCGGCCTCGCGGGGGACGACGGCCCACAGGTCGTCCGCGTCGTCGGCCCAGGCGGCGGTCTGCACCGTCTGGGAAAGACGCGCCCCCGCCGGCACGCTGACCGGGACGCCGATGTGCCAGCCGGGCGGCAGCTGCTGGTACGGGTCCCCTTTGATCAGGTGGCTGCCCGGGTGCTCGCGGTCGTAGGTGCGGCGGCTCTCGGAGAGCGGCGCATAGTGCGCGGGCCGGATCTCGAGCACCTGGAAATGCGTGCTGTCGGGATAGAAATCGTCGACCTTGTAGCGGCTGTTGAAATCGTCCCGCACCCCGAGGGACTCCAGGTCCGTCACGGCGAGCCAGGCCTTGCCGTCGATGTGGACGGGGTGGTTCGCGAAATGGAACGGGATCGTCACGTGCCGTCCGCCGGCGAGCGTCTTGGAAAGGACGATGGCCGTCTGCGGCTGGCTCTGGTGGACGTGGAAGTCCGCGCCGCCGATCACCGGTTTGAGCGCGTTCAGCCGCGCGAAGACTTCCGGATTCCAGTCCTCGATGACCGAGAGGTAATCCGGGTACAGCGCGGTGATGAGCGCCATCACGGCCGGCACCGCTTCGCCGAAGCGCTCGGCGGCCTCTTCCGGCTTCAGGCGGACCAGCTGGCGGAGAAAATTCCGGAACCCCTGCGCGGGATTGGCGCTGTTGCGGATCTCGCGGATGCGGCGGCCCAGGAGCGCCGTCGGCAGCTCGCGCCCGTCGATGAATTCTTCGTTGATCGCCGCCTCGACGAAACGCGTCGCGTCGTCCCGGTCGATCTCCGAAACGCGCTGGAATTCGCCGTCGGCGGCCTGCGGGACCATCCGCAGGACCTGGAAATGCGTGACGCCCAGCGGCAGACCCTTGCGCGCGAGCTTCTGCAGCGTGTGGGGCGGGTACGTGCGGCCCGAAATCACGTTGTACGCCGCGTAAATCTGGGGCTTGCCGGTCCCCTCGAAGGCCTCGGGCCCGAGCACCGCCCGCACGCCCTCGGGATAAAGCGTCGCCCGCGCCTTCGTCGCCGAAACGCTCTTGTAGATGAATTCCCTCCAGTTGACCGAGACGATCATCCGCTCGCCGTCGATGACGGCCGCGTACGCCTTCAGGTTGCTCGAGGTGGTCTGCAGGGGGGTCGTGTTCTTGTCGAGGTAGCGGATGAGGTTTTCCCGCATGCGGATGTCGTGCATGTACTCCTCGAGCGACTCGCGCGTGTCCCCGTCCCCTTCCTTGTAGCGCAGCAGGAGCTGCCAGGCGAGCTGGGCCGCGAGCTTGTCGACGAGCTCGAGCGCCATGAAATTGAGCTGAACCTTGCGTTCGGCGTCCGCGCCCCTGGCTTCGGCGGCCAGGCGCTCGATCTCCTCGGCGAAGGGTTTCAGCGACTCGCCGCCGTCCTTGAGGAGATTTTGGCGGATGAAATGGAAGATGTCTCCGTCGGGGCTGGCGGTCGTGTTGTTCGCGTGGTACTCGACGCTCGCGTAGGCGTTGTAGCCCTTCGTGCGCAGCCAGCGGATCGAATCGACGAATCCGAGGAAACCGGGCCGCTCCTGGCCGGACTCGAGGAGCGCGCGGCCCTGCGGGTCGGCGGGATTGGCCCAGTGGAAGCCGTTTTCGTTGAAGAACACCTTCTGGAGATCCTCGGTCTGCTTCTGCCTGGCCGGGACGGTCGTCGGATTGAGCGACGCGAAGAGCGCCTTCTCGCCGTTGCGCTGCGCGATGGCCTCCTCGAGGAGCCTCGCGTGCGCCCGGGCCTGGCTGCGCTCCATGTCCACCTTGTAGGAAGAAGCCCAGACCGCGTACTGCGTGGCGCGGCGAGTCTCGGGCGCCGAGTAATCGCGCTTCAGGCCTTTCAGCGCCTGGAGCAGCCCCCGGCCGGCGACCGACGAAGGACGGCGCCCGCCCCCGCGCTCGCGGCTCTTCTCGGAGTCGTTGTATTCCACGAGCTCGCCGTTGGGCATGACCCATTCGCCGCTGTTGAGTTTCTGGCGCAGCTGGTCGTGGGTGACGGGTTTTCCGTCGTTGTGGGTGAACACGTTGATCACGGGCCCCAGCCCGTCCGGAGCCGCCGGGTCCGCCTCGTGGATCGTGAAGATCTCCGGCATCGCGCCGCCCCACACGCCGATGTATTTGGCGAAATTGAGCGCCGCCTTCATCATGCTCGTCGCGGACGCCTCGAGGAATTCGTCCGAAAGCATCACGGTGCCGGCCATCGCCTGGAAGATCACCGGCGCCTCGTCGACGTTGTAGTTTTCGATCGTCGTGATCTGGTCCTGGAGGCCGAGCTCCTCGACGAGGCCCTTGATGCGGCCGAACATCGCGAGCGCCTCCGAGCCGAAAATGCGCCCGCCGATGACCACGCGGCCGGCCTCGCGGCGGAACGCCTCCAGCTCCGACGGGTGGGCCTTGAGGTGCTCGAGCAGCTCGATCCATTTGTCGGGGCCCTTGTACGAAACCTGCCGGCGCACGTTCGAGACGATCGGCTGGGCGAGCAGGCGGTCCCGGACCTGGCCGAAGCGAGCCTCGATGTCCGCCCACCGGGCGTCGTCGCCCGAAGCCGAGGCTTCGGCGACCGCCTTGCGGAATTCGGCGAGCACGGCCTCCGCGTCGGCGACGCCGGCCATCGTGCTGTCGAGCCAGCGCCCGTTTTTCTGCTCATCCCTCATCCACACGAGGAACTGCGCGACGTACGAGGCGCTCACGAACTCGCTGCGGCGCGTGAATTCGTCCTTCAGCGCGGCGTTGACCGGGTCCTTGAACGCCGCGGCCAGCGCGGCGTCCGTCGCCTCGTCCTCCCAGGCCTCGACGGGCAGGCCCAGTTTCTTCTTGTAGTAGCTGAGGATCTGCCGCCGCTCGGCCGCGCGCCAGTGCTCGACCAGCGCGCCGTTGGTGCTGCGCATGCCGTCCTGGTTCCACCCCTTCAGTTTGTTCACGTGCGCGGCCAGGATGTCGCGCGCGAGCACCGGCAGGTGCTCGTAGATGCCGACGCCGGTCAGGACGTTGGCGTCCATGGCGACCGCGTCGACGACGTTGATCTTGCCTCCCTGCACGACGTAGGGGCGCTGGTATTCGGGGTAACCCAGCATCTCGAACGACGCCGCGTCCGGCTGGTACAGGCCGGGGCGGAACACCGTGTGGTTGATGTGCAGGCGCACGGAATCCGGGAAAAGCGGGGTCGGCATGCTGACGAACACCTCGTTGTCGACGAACACGACCTCGTCCTTGATCGCCTTCTTTTCCTGGAGGCGCTTGACCAGCGTCTGGCTGGCCAGCGCGTACACGCCCATGTGCACGTCGCGCCAGAGGTACGAATAGTCGTTGCCGCCGTCGGCGTCGGGATAGACCTCGTCGAAGACGGGCCGGAGCACCTGCCCCTGGGGACCTTCCGCCACGAAATGCGCGTCGATGTAGTAGATCGGAGTCCCGAACGGCGTCTCGGTCCGGTAGACCTGCACGCGGATCTCGCGGTCGACGATCTCGCGCGACTTGCCCTTGGCCTTGGCGCGGAAGTCGTCCCCGATGTTGAGCCGGATCGTGAAGCTGAGCTCGGGGTCGGGCTTGCCGAGCGCCTCGCGCGTGTAGTCGCCGAGCGACTTTCTGCCGCTGCGGACTTCTTCGGGAAGGTCTTCGGGGCGGATGAACGGCTGCCCCTTGATCGTGTCGTAAATGGGGTTGATGGAGATCGCGTCGATGCCGTTTTTCTTCCAGGCGTTCACGAGGTCGAACATCAGGGCGCCGAGGCCGCCGGTCAGCGTCGTCTGCGTGACGAACCGGGTGATCGCGCGGTAGAGGCGGACGAACGGCGCGAACACGCCGCGGGGTTCGGGCCGCGGCAGGGATTTCTCGCGGATCCGCTTGATCAGCTCGAGGTCCATCCCCTGCTCGAACTGGCGGGTGACGAGCGTCGAGCGCTTGAGGAGCGGCGTGAAGTAATCGACCCACGGCGCCAGACGCGCGCCCTCGACGAGACCGCGGCTCGGCGCGCGGGTCTCCCGCGCGACCACCTCTTCGATCGCCCGCGAGACGATCGAGGAGCGGGGCGCCTCGGGCGCGGAGGCCAGGCGCGCGGCGGCCACGCGGACGCCCGTGTCGATCTGGTGGCGGATCTCGCTCGAGGCGGACCACTCGTTGATCTGGCGCGTCGTCTGGGGGCGGAAGTCGGGCCTCGCGAACGGCCCCAGGCCGAGCGCGTTTCCGGCGTGATCGGCCCGCGTGAGAGCCTGCGAGCGGGCGGCGACGAGAGTCTCCACGTTCGCCGGCGTGACGGCGCCGAGCTCGGGGGTCTGCAGCCCGCCGGCGGTGGCGCGCGCCCGTGCGGCTCGCTGCTGGCGGTCCCGTCCGCTCTGCGTGCTGAAGACGTAGCCGAACGTGCGGCGGATCACGAAGAACGATTTGCCGAGCACGAAGAGAGGCGAATACCGGAAGCCGCTCATGAGGCCGTCACGGTCCCGGAACGCGCTGAACGAGTACATGCCCGAAAGGAACGCGAACGAGGTCAGGAGATACGGCAGGAGGATCGCCGGCCCGAACGGCGTCATCATGACGAACGCGATCATCCACGAAAGCACGCCGGCGAAACCGACGAGGCTGTTGAGCGGGATGCCGCGGGCGCCGAAGAACGGGATCCCGCGGAAGATCATGAGCTCGTCGAAGCGCTGCTCGTCATCCCAGGACCGCAGGAACGCCTCCTTCACGGTGCGGAGGAACGAGAACATTTCCTTCGAAGCCAGCATGACGCCGCGGAAGAAGAACGGGATCAGGAACACGTAGAACGGCAGCGCCGTGATCAGGTCCTTGCCCGCGAGGTAGAACGCCTGCCAGAAGCTGCCCGACTCGCGCCAGTGCCGGGTGAAATTGTTGGTGTTGATGGCCTCCATCAGGATGAAGCTCGACCCGACGAAGAAAAAGAACGGCTTCAGGAACGCGAACGCCGAGAACGGCGAGAGCACCGGAAGCAGGATGAGGAGCGTCAGGGCGAACGGCGCGATGAAATAGTGGAACCAGAGGAAAATGTGCGTGAGCTTCACGCTCGCCGGGACGTTCGGGTTGTAGAAGACCGCGAACGAGCCGCGGTCCATCATGAACCGCGTGACGTTGAACGAGTAGCGCATCTCGGTCGTGACGAGCGACTCGGCCAGGAGCGACGGACGTCCCCAGCGGTACGTGAACCAGTCGATCTGCGTGCCGGTGTAGAAGACGCCGTACCGGTTCGCCGAGCGCTGCAGCATGAGCAGGCCCTCGGAGTCTTCGCCGGGCGGCGAGAACGGCCCGATCGTCTGCGGGATGCCCATGTACTTGCCGTAATCCAGGAGCTTGCCGCGCAGCGCCCGCTGGACGTCGGTGGTCCAGACCATCTGCGCGATCGCGTAGATCTTGGTCGCCGGGAACGAGTCGGAGGTGCTCGCCCAGATCTTCATCATCGGGTTGATGGCGGCCAGGTTCGGCTGGCGCTGGCGGCTGTTCATCGAGGCCCAGGTCGAGCGGAACACGTGCTGGCCGTGCTCGTTCATGACGTGCGCGTCGTAATCGACGGTCGTGCCGTAGAACTCGGCGAGGTTCAGCGCGATGCCCTGGTGCTTGCCGGGGTAGTTGTTGAGGAAGTTGTCCGCCGCGAAATTGTGGAACGCCACGCGGACGTTGTTCTGGCCGGCCTTGCGGTAGGTGAGCGCGCTCTGGGTCAGCGTGTTGAGGCGCTCGCGCACGTCCGCGGCGTTGACGAGCGTCGCGTCGGGTCCGCGGCCCAGGAGCTCGACCATCCGCACGAGACGCTCGTTGTTGGCCTCTTTCCAGGCGAGAAACGCCTCGGACCAGGCCGCCATGCTGGCGAACTTCGCGCGCCGCGCGGCGTCGGTGACCGGCACGAACTGCGGGTTGAATTCGTTGAGCTCGTTGATGAGGCCGGTCACGGCCGGGCCCATCAGGCCGGCGGGGCCACCGAGGAGGGATCGCCGCATCGGGTCGTCGGCCGGAAGCCGGTTGGCGTAGTCGGTCAGGATCTTGATGAGTCCCGTGTCGGCGGCGGGAGGCCCGGCGACCTGCAGGGGGCGCACGTCGGTGAGGTTCACGCCTCCGGCGGAGCCGCGGAAATTCCCCCAGAGCAGCGCGTCCTGGAAGATCGGCCGCAGCTTGAGGTCGATTTTCGCCTGGTAGCGCGCGTAGTTGTCGACGAACACCAGCTGGCCCGGGGACAGCGAGGCGCGCGGAAGCGCCGAAAGCGTGCGGTGGGCCTCCGCGAGAGACGTGTTCGAGGCCGCGATTTCGCGGACCGCGGCCTGATAAGCGAGATTGCCGGTCTCGAACGCGGCCAGGAGGTGATACTCGACGTAATCCTGCGCCATCGAATCCATCACGGCGTCGTTGTTGGGACGCATTTCGTTCATCCAGCCGAGGATGGCGCGGTAGACGACCTCGCGTTCCGACACGGTCAGGCCCGCGGTCGTGAGGAGCTCGACGATGTTGGTCCGCTCGTTGACGTTCCGGAGGAGAACCGTGGCGCGGCGGACGTTGGCGGAAGGGTTGTGCGCGAGCGCGCTGTCGATGCCGACCAGGTTTTCCCATTCGGCGGGGTTCGTGCGCGCGACGTAGCCGGCCAGCGACGTCCGCCGGTCCGCGCCCGGCGGATCGGACGGCACGGCCGGGATCTCGTTGAACGTGCCCAGGACGATGCAGTTTTCGAGCGTGTGGCCGAACATTTCTCCGGCCGCCTGCACGTGCGTGGAGCTCGCCTGCAGGAGCGCCCAGACGTCCGGGACGACTTTCTTCTGGCTCAGCGTGAAAAAGGTCATCTGCAGGAGGTCCAGCGCCTTCGCCGAGCGCGGACGCACGAGCCGCCCGTCGGGGGAGCCGCGAAGCGCGTCGCGCCACTGCTGCGCCTCGTCCTGCGAGAGCAGGTAGCGGCGCTCGAGAATGCCGACCAGGCGCTCGAGATACTCGGCGACCGACTCGCCGTTGGGGATCGGCGAACGGTGATTTTCTTCCACGTCCCGGAGCTCGCTCAGCCATTCCCCGAACTTGCCCTCCCAGAATTCGGGCAGGTCGCCGCGCGGCAGCGAACGGAAGACGAGGTACACCGCGAGGCCGCCGATCACGAAGAGGACGGTGAACAGCGTGAATCCGACGGGGATCACCGCGAAGATGACGCCCAGCGCGCCGAGCAGATACAGCGGGACCGCCAGCTTCATGAAATGGGAGAAGAGCTCCGACGTCGGCACGCGGCTCGAGAACATCGCGCCGAGCAGGCCGCGGAACGGGTTCAGCGACCGCCAGCCGATGAGCGACCGGGCCGTGTCGCTCCAGAGCTCGCCGTTCAGCGCGAAATAGCTGCGCAGGCTCACCGCCAGGTGATAGAACGAAATGACCGTCACCGGATAGGTCAGGGCGAGGAGGATGACGGTGAACAGGAATCCCAGCGTGAACGCGCCCACGACCGTCACGCCGCTGAAGAGGAAGAAGACGAGGAGGCCGCCGACGTAGACGGTGCTGGCGCCCATGATCACGCCGCCCCAGAAGAACTTCTCGTTCCAGGGCATGCTGGACCAGAGGATGGGCAGAAGCAGCGGCGCCACCAGGATCACGAGGATGCCGACCGCCAGGAGCTTCGGCGCCATCAGGATGATCGCGGCGCCCGCGGCGACCGTGAGACCCGCGGTCACCAGGAATCCGATCTTCTGTCCCGTGCCCATGCCCCAGAATTTCCCGAGGGAAAAGAGCGGCTTGAGGAGCCTTCCGCCGTACAGCGCCCGAAGGCCGATCCCGGCGGGCCGGAACGCGAAGATCAGGAGCCCGAGGCCCGCGGCGACCACGAGCGTCGGCACGACGAGACCGCCGACGAACACCCCGATCGCGACGCCCGCGGCGGCGGTGACCAGGCCGAGAAGGAGCGGGATGCGGCGCACGCTCGCCGGCCGTTTCGTGGAGAGATCCGCCGCCGTGGCCTCCGGGTGATCGATGCCGGCCAGGCGGAGCGTCGTGCGCTTGTAAGCGGCGGCGATGTTGTTCTTTTCGTTGTCGTCGGCGCCGGTGGCGATCGCGCGCAGCTGCGCGGGCGTGCGGACGCCGCCGCCGACGGTGGCGGCGATCTGCTGCTCGACGGTGAGCGCGGGGCGGCCGTCCCGGCGGGCCTTTTCGGCCTCGATCTGGACGGATTCGAAAAGGTCCCAGATGTCCAGGTCGATGAAAAGGTCCAGGAGCTGGATGCGGTCCAGGTCGCGGCGGATCACGTCGAGGATGTCTTCGACGGAGCGGCCGGCCGTGAGCGCGGCGTCGACCTGCGCGACGAGCACGTCGCGGCGGTTGCGGCCCAGGAGCGCGCCGCGCACGCCGTCGAGGACCTGCGCGCGCGTGAGCGCGCCGTTGCGGAGGATGCGGTCGATGTTGGTGAGGACCATCTCTTCCGCGGTGCTCCACTGGTCGCGGCCCGTCACCAGCTTGTAGCGGTCGAATTCCCGTTTCACGATCGGCCCGAACGCGCCGTTCAGGTCGTCGACGGTCTGCAGCACTTCGGCGGGCGTGCGGCCGGCGGCGATCGCGGCGTTGGCCTGGCGGACGACGTACATCGAAAACGGCCACATCGCGGCGAACTGGCCGATCGAATGGTTGCCGGTCTGCGACGGCGGGCGCTGGACGAGCTTCAGGAGGATGAATTCATTCAGGCTGACCGGCTCCACGGCGCGGTTGATCGGGTTCGGGTTGTAGACGATGTCCCCCGTGGCGGCCTGGCTCAGGAGCGTCGGGTTCTTCATGAGGTACGGCAGGAGCTCCGCCTGGGCCGACTGGAGGATATCCGCCTGCACCGCGGGGCTCACCTGCCCGGCGTAGCTTGCCGTCATCACGGCCGTCATCCTCGGCTCGATGAAGCGGCGCGACACGAGAGCCTCCACGAACGTCGTCAGGCTCGTGTAACCGGCGGCCAGCGCCGTGATCTGGGCCATCGTCAGGATGCCGCTGTCGAGGAGGTAGCGGAGCGTGTTCGCCTCGGGCGTCACCGGCAGCGCGTCGACCCAGCGCTTCTTCGCGGCGTCGGACATGCCGGGGCGCAGGATGGCGGCGGTCAGGACCTTGTCCTGGGCCTTCTCGATGAGGATCTTCGTGACCCATCTCCACAGGAGATCCCCTTGGCGGCGGCCGCCGTCCGAAGCGGCCGTGACCGCGCTCTGCAGCTCGGCGTCCGAGATGAGCCGCGGCCCGCCGGTGGCGTCGATCAGGTCATAGAGGATGAGCGCCTGCGGATATTTGTTTTTCGCCCGCGCCATCCGCACGTCCACGGCCGCGTTGGCCGCCGTGAGGCGGGGCGCCGTCGGGTAGAGATGGGGATCCCTCTCCAGGTCGTCGAACGGATAGGTCGGAATCCTCACTCCCACCGCCTGGAGCGGCCGTTTGAGATGCAGCGTGCTGCTCAGGAATCCGACGAGCTTCCCTCTCCAGGAGCGGCTGTACTGGTCGGCGTAGACGAGGCGGTCGACTTCGTCGTTCGAGAAGCCCAGCACGTTGCCGTAATGGTTCCGGATCAGGGCTTCGCGCTCCGCTTCGGGGATGTGGGGCCCCAGGACGAGACCGGTGCCGAGCTCCTTGGCCATCACGAGCCTCTGGCCGGGATCGGCCGTCGCCAGGCGGGCGCCGAAAATGTTGCGGTTGGCGTCGGCCGCGTCGTTCGCCTCCGGGCTCTCGGCCTCCGGAGAGCGGCGCAGACGCCTGTATAAAGGAAACAGCGTCATGAGAAGCAGCGCCGCCCCGCCCATCCACCAGGCGTTGTTCATGGTCCAGATGAGGTAGTCCCGGCTGACGCGCTGGGGGCGGTCGTTCTCGCGCTCGACCGGGAGGGCGGTCCCCTCTTTTTCGATCTGGTTGAAAAGATTTTCCACCTTGTCGCGGTCGATCGCGCCGACGCGTCCGGCGACCCATCCGGGAACGCCGTTGTAAAACTTGTCGTAAAGCATCTGCGTGAGCGTCAGGTCGTCCGGGTTCTGGGGGTTCATCACATGGATCGCGCTGATGCCGGCCTGGCCCTTCGACGTGATGCTCGCGACCAGCTCGCCGTTGCGGATGAGGTACGCCGAGGCGCCCTGGCCGCGAACCTCGGGGCTGAGGATGTGCTCGGAGATCAGGATGTAGATGTCGCCTTTCTTGCCGTACTCGCCCTTGTGGTCGACCCAGGTGCGCGTCGAGAATTCGCTGTAGATCGTCGCCGTCGGCGACCGGCGGTCGTAGTCGGTGCCCGTGAAATTGTAGACGTTGAGGAAGATGCCGTCGCGCGAGGTCTGCACGTACGGATACGGGGTGTTCGTCGCGTACTGCTTGCCCTCGGCGTTGTAGCGCACGCCGTACACTTCGTACACCGTGTGCGTCTGGTAGTTGTACACGACGATGCCGGGGTTGCGCTGCTCCGCCGCGCGGTCCGAGGGGATGACTTCGTACACGTACTCGCCCTTCGCCTGCTGGTGCTCCCGGAAGCGCGTGTTGCGGATGACCCGGTTGGGATCGCGGCTGACGTCGACGACGATTTCGCCCGGCGAGACCCCGAACGGCGCGTGGATGTCCTTGGCCTGCCACTTGATGAAGCGCACGAAGCCCGAGCCCTCGACCGCCAGCGTCCGAACGAGCGGATCGTCGATGTCGACGTAGCGCGCGTCCATCGCGAACTCCGTCCCGTTGGCCTTCAAATACCGCGTGATGCGCGAAAGCCGCACGTCGTCGCGCACGGGCACGCCGTTGTCGCGGAGCTCCTGGACCACCGAGGCCGGCAGCCGCATCTGCGTCATTTTGTTCCCCTTAAACTGCTTCTCGAGCGCGGGAGATAGCGCGCGCTCCCCGACGAGCTGCGTCATCGCGACGGGGATCGGGTCGGCCTGGATGCGGAACACGAGTCCCTTCGAGAGCTCATAGCCGTTGGTGGCGTTCTCCTGGTTCCACCGCGTGTTGATCATGACGTTCGACTCGCGGTCCGAGGAGAAGAAGAGCACGATGCGCGCGAACGGGTCTTCCTTCACGCGGACGGTGTAGCTGGTGCCGCCGTTTTCCATGCGCACGGCGGTGACGACGAGCGTCAGCGGCCCGTTGACGGCCATGCTGCGGCGAAGCTCGGTGAGGCTCTCGTGCAGATAGGTCTTGGCCTCGGCCTTCTGGTTCGCGGGGATCTGGTTCGCCAGGTCGCGCACGATCGGAGGAAGCGCCCCGTTTCCGTCGACGATCCAGTCGGCGTCGGCCGGGACCTGGTAGGGTGCCTCGTATTTGTAGGTCGTGCTGATCGCCCGCTCGCCGAGGGAGTAGACGCCGTTGGACTTCTCGGCGACGTAGGTGACGCGGATCGGCAGCCCTTTGAGCGTCATCGCCGTCGGGTTGTCCGAGATGAACTCCGCCATGTAGCGTCCGTCGGGCAGCTGGGAGATCGTCGCGCGTTCCTTGCCCTGGGAGTCGACGGCGCGGGCGCGGACGAACGCTCCGTTGGGGGCGATCTCCTCGAGGATCCGCCAGCCGGTGGGGCTGATGGGGAAAAATTCCTTGGGGAAGCTGCTGAACGTATTTTTCGTCTGGACCGCGTAGCCGACGGCCGGAGCGGCTTTGCCGGCCTCGAGGGGCGCGCCGTTGCGGTCGAGAGGCCGGTACTGGTTGTCGAAGAAGAAGGTCTGGTTCACCGGCAGGTCGTCCTCGTAGCCGCGCGCGTCGCGCACGCGCTTCTCGAGGATGGCCGCGGTCTGGTTGCCCTGGATGACGACGATGCCGTGGACGGGGACGGCGTTCACCGTCTGGGGGCGGAGATAAAAGGAAGCGCTCTCGCCGCCGTTGGGATCCGTGGCGTACGCGCGGTCGAAACGGCCGAAGCGGTCGACGCGCACGTAAACGCGGCCGCCGTTCAGGGTCTTTCCGGTATCGTGGACGCCGCCGACGACGTTGCCGAGGACGATCTCTCCCTTGGCCTTGTCGTCCAGGTAGGTCCGCACTTCGAACATGCCGGGGCCGATCCGGACGATCGCCTCGCCCGTGAGCCCGCCGTCGGTCGGATAGAACGTGATCTGCTCTTCGCCGGTGACCGTGTCGTTGGCCACCATGCGTTTCTGGTTGTTGAGCTCTCCCGCGGCGGGGCCGAAACGGACGTCGTACACCGTGCTGCCGTTGACGGTCTGCGGCGCGCCCTTGGCCATGCGGATCGTGCGCTCGGAGACCATCCCGCCCTCGCGGATGGCGTCGCCTTCCTTCGTGTAGGCCGTCGTGACGCTGCGCGAAGGGATCGCGGTGTTCGGCAGGTAGGCCTGGTGCACGGTCCGCGTCCAGTTCTCCACGACGCGGTCCGCGGCGCCCGGCACGGGGATCACGCTCGTGCTGATCAGCGTGTTCCGCTCGAGCGGGCGGGTCTCGCGGTAGGCGCTGCCCCCGACGGTGACCGAGATGATGTCGAACGTGTCGATGTAGACCCGCCCGCTGCGCAGATCGGTCACTTTCACGCGGCTGCGGCCGAGATTGTCCACGGGCAGCGGCTCGTAGATGCGGTCGCGCTTCCATTCGCCGCCGTCCCAGAACCAGACCACGGCGACGCCCGTCTGCACGCCGAGCGGATCGCGCTGGAAATAAACCTCTTCGTTGGCGCTCACCGTGCGCCGGATGAACTGGTTGAGCTCCCTCTCCGCTCCGCGGAAGCCGCCGAACACCAGGACCGTGTCGCCGCCCTCCGTGTAGCGGTTGCCCGATTTGATCTGGTCGGCGAGCTCCAGGATCCGGGCGTCGCGCACGCGGCGGGCGTGGTTGAACGGATCGGCGGGCTGAGTGGGATTGGTCTTCTGGTCGGCGCGAAGCTTCTCGTATTCCGTGCGGGCCTCTTTCAGCCTCTCCGCGAGCTTCGTCTGGGCCGGGCCGACGACCGCGGGGTCGACGCTCAAATCGGCCACGCCGGCCCGGATGCGGATCACGGCCCCGGTCAGCTGGCTGGGCCCGGCGAGCGCGGCGGTTTTGACGAGCGCCTGGTTGCGGGCGACCTCGGTGCGGGCCTCGCCGGCGCCGCCCAGGAATTCGACGACGTAGAGCGTCCCCTTCGGCCCGAACGTCCCGGCCGCGTCGACGTACCGGAAGGTGTTGTCCGCGAACTCCTTTTCGCGGGACACGATCTCGGCCTCGACGGCGCCGCGGGGTTCTCCGGCGCGCATCTTCTGCACCCAGGTGTCGCGCAGGCGGTCGAGCTCGACCGCTTTCTGGCCGATCACGGCCTCCCACTGCGCGATCTGCGGCGGGTTCTTGGCCACGACGGGGTCGCGAACGAAAATCCGGGACATCACCGGATTCGCGGGAACCGAGACGACGAGCCCTCCGCGGTCCAGCGCGAGCGCGTGCTCCTTGGCGTTTTTCACGTTCTGGTCGTAAAGGGCGCGCGCCTTGGCCAGCTCCACCTCGGCGCTCGCCGGCGTGGGCACGATCACGACCTGCACGGTCTTGTTGGGATTGGGCCCGATGAGCTTCAGCTCGTCCGCGCCCGCTCCGTCGCGGACGTACACGTTGCGGCGTTTCAGCGTCACGTCATCGGGGCTCTCGGTGTCCGCGATCCGGCGCTGGAGGATCTCGATCTGGATGCCGAGCTGGTACACCTCCACCAGGGCCTCGTTCCTCGCCTTTCCGGCCGCGGCCGGCACGGCGGCGACGGCCGCTTTGTAATCGGCGCGCTTGGCGACGAGCAGCTTCTGCATGTCCGCGATGTACGTCTTATACTCCGCCTGCGAGGCCTCGACGACCGGCGCGGCGGCGGCCGGGTCCTGCACCACGAAAAGCGTCTGCGGACGGAATTTGGCCATCGACTTTTCTTCGTCGCGCATCATCTGCAGGAGCGTCTTCTGGAACAGCTTCTGCTCGGCGGGATTCGCGCCGACCCAGTCCGGGAGCCCGACCGCCTGACGGTCGCCGCCCCACTCCATGTTGAGCTGCATGAGCTGGGAATGGATGTTGAACGAGTTGCCGTTCGTGGAAACGATGATGCCGCCGGCGGCCAGCACGGCCTCGTAGTTCTGCTGGCGCTTCAGCGCGTCGAGCTTCTGCTCCCTCCAGGCCGCCATCTCGACGGTCGAGGGCTCGACGATGAGCATCTGCCCGTTGTTGATGACCATGCCGGTTTCGGAAACGAAATTCGCCAGGTTCTCCAGCTGGATGATGAGCCGCTTCTTGACGACCGCGGGGATGTCGTCGTTCAGTTCGATCGCGCGCTGCTGCTGCCCCAGATTGTAGCGGAACTGCTCCATGCTCGCCCGGCCGCGGGCCGCGTCGTAGGGGTTGAACGACTGGAGCGTGATGCCCCAGCGCGCGAAGTCCGCGGCGATCGTCTTGGAGAAGAAATGCTCGACCGGCCGGCGCCCGAAACGGTTCGCCTTTTCCACCATCGGCATCATCTTGAGCTCGTAATTCACCCGCAGGTATTCGCTGCCGGTGTAGATGCGGCTCTTGGTCTCGGGGTCGCGGATCTCGACGACGATGTCGGACTGGCGCACCTGGTACCAGGGCACCACCGTGCCGTCCATCAGCACGTACTGGAAACGGTAGGCGTGCTCGCTGCCGTCGGGCTGGCGCGCGCGCAGGCGGTCGCGCATCTTGAGCACCGTGTCGTACACCGTGAGCTTGCCCTGGTCGTCGACCTCGTAGCCGTAGGAGGCGTTGATGATCCAGTTGTTGTTGGCCTTGGCGTTGGCGGGCTCCTGGATCTGGTAGCCGAACGTGTTCTTGTTCTTGTTGGCGGGGATCCCTCCGAGACGCGCCAACTCCTCGACGTCGGCCGGAACGTTCGACCAGAAGACGCGGTTGCGGGTGCGAAGGTCCGGCGACACCTGGATCGCCAGGATGCGGCGGGTCTGGTTCACCTCGATGAAGGTCTGTTTTCCGGCGTCTTTCACGTAAAAAGCGGTCGCCGTGCCCTTCACTTTCGCGGCCTTGCGGAGATTGCGGAGGTCGTCGACGTCCTTCTTCGTGCGGTATTCGAAAACGCGCTGGACCACGCCCATCGCGTTGTACTGGACGGCCATGGTGCCCGAATTCTGCTGCAGCTTCGCGTCCTGCATGAGCATGAAGCGCTCGAAATCCTCGTTGTTGGTGGTAAGCAGCCTGTAGCCGCCGCCGAGCTCCAGAGAGGTCGCTTTCCCGTCGAGGATGTTGACGAACGGCTGGTTCGCCATCGCCAGCCTCTGCAGCACCATCGGGTTCACGCCGAAACGCTCCATGATCTGGGTGTTCGGCAGGCCGTTGGCCAGCACCTGCATCGTCGGGATCTCGTAGTATTCCTGGATGCCCATGGCGAGGTTGCCCTTGACGATGATCGCGTAAATGGGCCGGATGAACTTGAACCGTTCGTCGAGCTGCGTATAAGGAGAGCTCGTCGACCAGGTGCCCATCGAGCGGTAGGTCGTCTCGACCGCGTTTCGCTCCGCCGCGAGCTTCTGGTGCTCGCTGTAGGGATTGAATTCGATCCGGTTGCCGGCCTTCCATCCGCCGACGCCGTTGGCGACGGCCTTGTAATGCTCCGACCCGACCGGCGGCTCGCCGCGGGCCAGGTCGTTGGAA
>DATJEK010000096.1:0-29270 GCA_035496715.1 Candidatus Eiseniibacteriota bacterium
AAATCGATCAGGATGATACCGTTGTTGACGACGATGCCGGCCAGCAGGATGATGCCCAAAATGACGACGACGCTCAGCGGGGTGTGCGAAACCCACAGCGCGAACGCGACTCCGATCAGCGAGAGCGGCACGCAGAACATGATGAGGAACGGCTGCCACAGCGATTCGAACTGCGCAGCCATGATCATGTAGACGAGCACGATCGAGAGCATGAACGCGAACGTGAGGCTGTCGAACGAGTCCTTGATCTCCTCGCTTTCGCCGGCGAGCTTGATGTTGTAGCGCGACGGCTTGTGCATCGCCGCGATCGTCGCCATGACTTCGTCGTTGATCTCCTTCATGCTCCGGCCGAAGACCTTCGCGTAGACGTGGACGGTCCTCTCCTGGGCGACGCGCTTGATTTCGCTCGGGCCTTTTCCGGTCTGGAATTTGACGAAATCCCCGAGCGGCACGTCGATGTCTCCCGGCGTGTGCATCGTCATGAGGCCGATCTTGTACAGGCGGTCGCGGTCCTTCTCCTTCACCTGCACGCGGATGTCGATCTCGCGGCCCTCTTCCTTGAATTTGCTCGCCGTGATGCCCTTGATCGCGATGTTCGCGGCCTGCGCGATCTGCGTGGCCGACAGGCGGTAATAGCTCGCGCGGTCCTTGTTGATGATGATCTTCGTCTCCGGGAAGGGTTCGGCGATGCTGTTCGTGACGCCGTAGATGCCCTCGATCTTGGAGAGCCGGTCCTGGAGGGACTCCGCGAGGTTCTGCAATTCGTCGAGCTTGGGGCCCTTGATCTCGATGACCACCGGCGCGTCGTTGTCGCCGGAAGTTTTGAACGCGCTGTCGTACAGGACATAGCTGAGACGCGCGGGACGGATCGTGTCCTTGGCCTTGGAAAATTCGAAATATTCGCGCACGTCCTGAACGACCTCGTCGGTTCCCCTCTCCCGTTCGTCCTTGAGCGCCACGACGATCTGCGCCTGATGGGACCCCAGGCGCTCGACGACGTCCTTCGAGGAGTCGCCGCGGGCCGAACCCACGACGCACGAAACCGCCTTGGTCTCGGGAAGCCGGGAGACGAAATCCTCGATCTTGAGCGCGACCGTGTTGGTCCTCTCGAGCACGCTTCCGACCGGCATGTCGATTTTCACCATGAACTGGCCTTGATCCACCTTCGGCAGGAGAATTTTCTCGAATTTCGACATCCCGTACAGACTCCCAAAAAAAATCGAGAAGATGATCGCCAGGTAGGTCCATTTCCTCCGGATGAACGCGGGCAGGAGCTTCGAATAGGCGACGGCGATGCCGTCGAGCGGCTTCGCGAACCAGTCCAGCGTCCCGTGATACATCTTGAGCCAGAACCGCATGGCCGCCGCGATCGGGCCCTTGCGGGAGTCCCATTTGGTCTTGCGCGGGCCCTCCCCGCCCATCGAGGGCACGCCGGTCTTGGCGATCAGCATCGGCAGGAGCGTGAACGCGATGATCGCCGAGACGACCTGCGTGACGACGACCACCCAGGCCAGCTGCTTGAAAATCTGACCGGCGATGCCGGTGACGAACACGATGGGAAGAAAGACGGACACCGTCGTCAGGGTCGAGGCCGCCATCGGGGCCATGACCTCCTCGGACCCTTCCTGGGTCGCCTTTTCGAGGCCCTCCTCCGGATGCTCGCTGAATTTTCGGAAGATGTTTTCGATGACGCAAACGGCGTTGTCGAGCAGCATGCCGACGCCGAGGGCCAGACCGCCGAGCGAAATGACGTTGAGCGAAATGCCCATGAAGAACATCAGCGTATACGTCGCCAGAACCGTCACCGGCGTGATCGTGACGACGAGCATCGAGCAGCGGAAATCTTTGAGGAAGATGAGGAGGACGAGGAACGCGAGCTCGCCGCCCTGGATCGCGGAATCGGAAACGCCGTGCAGCGCCTCGTTGATGAACTTCGACTGGTCGGAAATGATGTCGACGTGGATGTCCTTGGGGAGCTGTTCCTGGAGTTCCTTGAGCTTTTTCCGGATTTCCGCCGCGACGAGGATGGCGTTTCCGGTGGCCTGCTTCTGGACGGCGATCGTGACGTTCTCGCGGCCGTTGAACCTCGAGTAGCTGGTGCGCTCCTTCGTCGTCCGGCTGATCTCGGCCACGTCCTTCAGATAGACGAGTTTATTGGAGGGGACGTCCTGCTGGTCGGCGGGGCCCTGCTGCGGGGCCGGAAGCCACTGGCTGCGCGCGAGGTCCTTCTTCTGATAACGGCGGATCGGGATCTCGTATACCTCGTCGAGGTGCCGGAACTCGCCCAGCGTGCGAACGAGGTATTCGTAGAAGCTTTCCTTGATGGTTCCGCCGGGATAGTTGAGGTTCGACTTGCTGATCGAATCGTTGACCTCGTTGATGGCGACCCCGGCGTTGCGCAGCTTCGCCTGGTCGATGTTGACGAGGATCTGCTCTTCCGCGCCGCCCGACAGGCTGGCCGAGGCGACGCCGTTGACCTTTTCGATCTCGTCCTTGAACCACTTCTTCGAAAGCTCGCGCAGCTGCACGCCGGAACGCTCGGAACTCGACACGCTCAGCGTCATGACCGGCAGCTCGAACGGATTGAATTTGATGACGACCGGCTCGGACGCGTCGCGCGGAAGCCTTTCCTTGATGAGATCGATCTTTTCGCGCACGCTCAAGGAGGCGAAGTCCATGCTCTGGTTCCAGCCGAATTCCACAACCACCAGGGAAAGACCTTCCCGTGAAGTGGAAGTGACTTTGCGCAGGCCCGCGATGCCGCCGACGGCCTCTTCGATCGGTTTGGTGATCAGCGTCTCGATTTCTTCCGGAGCGGCGTTGGCGTACGGCGTCACGATCGAAAGCTGCGGGTAGGTGATCGGCGGAAACAGCTCCTGCGGAAGGCGGTTCAATGAAATAATGCCGAACAAAAAGATGCCCATGTAGAACATGAGCGTCGATACCGGCCTCTTGATGGATATTTCTGGTAGACTCAAACTCTCATCCCCAACATATCTTAGCTATTTTATCTTATTTTAAACAAGATTAAAGAATATCAGACAGAAGTATACGACAAGAAGCCGCTTATTTCAACCACAAATGAGGGAAAAAGTGCCACTTTATTAACAGATTTATTAAATAGTATTATAAGTAGCGATAAAAAAAGGACCTGCGATTGTAAATCGATATAAAATTTAGAAGATACCCTCTTGTGTTTCCGTGACCTCAACCCGAGCCTTGTCCTGCAATTCCTGCTCGATATCCATGACAATGAGGTCCCCTTCCTCCAGGCCTTCTTTGACTTCGATGGCATCCGGAGTCGCGTAAGAGACTTCGATCGGACGGATTTCGACGGTCCCGAAGGTGCTCTCGGGCTCTTCGGCCGGAGCCCCGCCCGGAGCGGCCCCCGGCAGACCGGCGGGCGCGCCTGGAGCGCCCGGAGGCCCTTCTGCGGCCCCCGGAGCGCCGGCCTGACCGCCCAGCCCCGGCATGCCTCCCGGCGCGGCGGGAGCCTTCGCCTTTTCCTTCTTTTTGAAGAGCCCCTGAAAAAGTCCCGGTTTCTTTTCCTTGGCGGGCTTGGCTGCCTTGGCTTCGGCCTTCGCCGCCGCTTCCTCGTCTTCGGGCTTCTTTTCTTCGGGGTGCACGAGATACACGAACGACTGGTCGTCTTTTTTCTTGAAGCCGGAGCTCGGGATCACGATCGCCTGCTCCTTTTCATAGACGAGGACGTTGACGCGCCCGAACATCCCGGGTTTGATCTTCTCGTCGACGTTCGAGATCTTCGAGCGAACCCGGATGGTGCGCGTGCGGCCCTCGACGAGAGGAGAGATCGAATCCACCTGGCCCTTGAACACCTGGTCCGGATACGTGTCGATGGACGTTTCGACGTTCTGGCCTTCCTTGACCTTGGCCGAGTCCTTTTCGATGATGCCGAACTCGATGAAGACGTCCTTCACGTCGACGAACGTGCCGATGCGGTCCGACGGAGTCACGTAGGCGCCCTTGTCGACGTCCAGCGAACCGATATAGCCGTCCGAGACGGCCACGAGGTTCGTCTTGTCGAGCTCGGCCTTGGCCGACTGATATTCGAGCTGGGACTGCTTCATCTTGGGCTCGGCCACCGAGCCCAGCTCGAATAATTTCGCCTGCTTGTCCATTTCGACCTTCGAGTATTCGAGTTTGAGGAGAGGCTCTTTCTGATCGAGCGAGGCGATGATGTCGCCCTGCGTGATGCGCTCACCCTCCTTGAAATTGATGTATTCGATGTTGCCGGGGACGGCGAATTTGAGATCCAGCTCCCGGAAACCCTTGATCGTGCCGAGCGCGGGCAGCGTGTCCCGGAAACTCACCTTCGCGACCTTGTAGACTTTGACCGGGACGGGGAACTCGACGGGCGTCTTGGCCTCTTCCTTCTTCTTGGCCTTGAGGACGGGAAAACCGCCGACGCAGCTGACGTTGTTTTTGACGAAGGAGAAGAGAAATACCAGGGCGAAGACGGCCATGAGGAGGGGAAAAAGCACCTTGCGGGAGCCCAGACGCTTGAGAAGCGGCGGCCGGCCTTCTTTGGCCTTCAGGCCTCCGAAAAGCTTCTTGGGATCTGGCTTGAGTTTGCTAAGGTCGACTTTGAAAATGGTCGAAATCCCCCATCGCTCCGTTGAGCGCCGCCACGGCCAGGTGATAATCCGCCGCGGCCTGGATGAACGAGAACTTGGCGGTCGCCAGCTCATTCAGCGTTTCGAACATCGCCGCGGCCGTGACTTCGCCGAAGCTCGCCAAATAACGCGACGCCGCCACCTGTTTTTCCTGGTAGCGGAGTTTGGACAATGACGAGTCTATCTGAATCAGCGCTTTTTGCATATTATAATATTCGTCTTTTACCTTCAAAATCGTGTCGTTTCGCGCCTTGTCCGAATCGGCCACGGCCTGCAGGTACGTGGCTTCGGCGTTCTTCTCGTCGGTGATCTCGGCGAACTTGTCGAAGAGGTTGTAAGTGATCTTGTGCTTCCAGTCCTCCGAGCCCTGCAGCGCGAGCGCCGTCGGCCCGTAGTGGTGCTTGATCGTCTCGTATTCCACGGAGCTGGCGCCCAGCGGCATGCTGCCGCCGAAGCCGAGGAACCATTCCCGCTCGGTGTCCAAGTCCATGTTGTCGTCGGCGATCGCCTTATCGTCCTTGAAGACTTCGCCGAGTTTGCCCATCGAGCCGCGCAGGTCGAGCTTCGGAAGCTTTTTCGCCTTGTAGATTTTGATGCCCAGCTCGGCCGACTCCAGCGCGAGCTCCTTCATGCGGATGTCGGCGTTGTTGTGCAGGGCGATGTCGAGCACGTCCTCGAGATCCACGTCGACCTTCTTGAATTCCAGATGCAGGTCCAGCTGCGCGTCGTCGTCGTAATCCAGCGCGAGCGCCTGGAAAAGGGACAGTTTCGCCGACAGGAGGTCGTTTTTTACCGTCTCCAGCGTGAAAAAGATCTGATGATACTGGGACTGCGCGTTCAGGAAATCGATATCGGAGATGACTTTTTTCTGGCGCTCCAAACGGGCCCGCTTGTAGATCGTCTCCACCTCGTTGTAGAGCGTCGTCTGGTACTGCGTGTTGTATTCGGCCTTCACCACCCCGTAGTACGCGATGTTGACCGCCGTGAGGTATTCCCCCTTGGTCTTCTCGTATTCGGCCTGAGCGGAGCGCAGGTTCGATTCCGCCTGCTTGGCGGTCAGCACGAGCTCGCCGCCGTAGAACAGGGGCTGCTGCACGTTGACCTTGTAGGACTTGCCCTTGTAAAGCCGGCCGCCGATGTTGGTGCCGCTGGCCCCGGCCTTGCCTCCCGTGAACTCGACCACGCCCGCGACGGTCGGAAAAAGCGCCCGGCGCGCCTCGCTGAGCTTGGCGCGGGCGACTTCCACCTTTTTGAGCTGCGCCCGGAGCACCAGATTGTTGGCGACGCCCACGTCGATCGCTTCTTTCAGAGTCAAAATCTTGTCGGCCACCGCGACGCGGTACAGATCCTCGCCTTCCTTGAGTTTATGGCGCTGATACATCTTGTAGATAATGCGGTCCGGCTTGGGCTCGAGCGCCTTCATCTTGGAGATCTCGTCGTAAGCAGGAGCGATCAGTGTGTTCTGCGGAGGAAATTCGATGGCGGCGTTTTTGATGTCCTTCTCGTCCTGCGCCAGGCGCGCGTATCCCCTGTCGATCATGAGCTGCATGAGGCGCTCGGTCTCTTCTTCGAGCGGTGAGACGGTTTTTTCGGCCGGAGGAGCGTCTTTGGTCTCGAGAGTCGGGGAATTTTCGGAAAAGCAGTCGCTAACGCGCGGAAGAGACACGGCGCAGAGGAAAAAAAAGACCACGATTGATTTTATTTTCATGGTTCTAGTGAATTTTAGTAAAAAATACTAGGGAAGTCAAGCGAGGTTGGCCTTTTTGCGGAGGCTTTCGAGATACGTTTTGAAGTTTTTTTCGTAGCCCTGCTCCGTCGGCTCATAATATCGCCTCGTCTCAGCCAGATACGGCTGCTCGACGAAATGGCCTTCGTAGTCATGCGCGTATTTGTATCCCTCTCCGTGGCCCAGAGAGGCCGCTCCCCGGTAATGTGAGTCTTTGAGGTGCGCGGGGACTTCGAGGGTCTTCCCCGAGGCGACGTCCTTCATCGCCGCTTCGATCCCCAGATAGGCGGCGTTCGATTTCGGCGAGCACGCCAGATAGACGGTCGCCTGCGCCAGGGGGATCTGGGCTTCCGGCATCCCGACGAACTCGGTGACCTGAAACGCGGCGTTGGCGACGACGAGGGCCTGCGGATCCGCGTTTCCAACGTCCTCGGCCGCGCAAATGACCAGGCGCCTGGCGATGAAACGCGTGTCTTCGCCGGCGTAGAGCATTTTGGCCAGATAGTAGAGCGCCGCGTCGGGGTCCGAACCGCGCATCGATTTGATGTAGGCCGAGATCGTGTCGTAATGCGCGTCTTCATCGGCGTCGTACACGACGGCCTTTTTCTGGATCGATTCCTCGGCGATGGCGCGCGTCACGCGAACCTCGCCGTCCTGAGGCTTGGTCGTCAAAACCGCCAATTCCAGCGCGTTCAGCGCCCGTCTGGCGTCTCCATCCGACACCTTGGAAAGAAACGACAGTGCTTCGTCGTCGGCGGCGGCGTGGCGCGAGCCGAGCCCTCTTTCCTTGTCGGACAGAGCGCGTACGAGGATTTTCCGTATCTCCTCTTCTGACAAGGGCTTAAGCTCAAACACGAGAGACCTCGAAAGCAGCGCCGGGACGATGGAGAAAAAAGGATTGTGCGTCGTGGCCCCCACCAGGATGGGGTTGCCGCGTTCGACGTCGGGCATGAGCACGTCCTGCTGGGCCTTGTTGAAACGGTGGATTTCGTCGAGAAACAGGATCGTCTTCTGCCCGCGGATCTGAAACCGCTTCTTGGCCTCGTCGATCGCCTTGCGCAGCTCCGCCACATTGCTCGAAACGGCGTTGAGAGGCTCGAAATGGGAGCGGGTCTCGCGGGAGATGACGGAGGCGAGCGTCGTCTTTCCGGTTCCGGGCGGTCCGTACAGGACGATCGAGGACAACCGGTCGGACTCGATCGCGCGGGTGAGGAGCTTTCCGGGCCCCAGGATGTGCTGCTGGCCCACGACTTCGGAAAGCGCGGCGGGACGCATCCGCACCGCGAGAGGTTCATGAAGAGAAGAAGGGGTCTTGGCTTCCGGCTGGAAGAGGTCCATATTTAGTGAGTCCCCACGGTGCCGTGCTGCCGCGTCGTGTGCAGAATCCCCTAGTCTAGGGCGGGAACCTCGCGGACACCTTCAGGCCGGCCTCTCGAAAGAGGCAGCTCACCGGCACCCGATTCGGCTCCCTTTCTGTTTTAGTGTTGGATTCGCGTATATAACGCTCATGATCCACGCGCACCGCAGGGAACGAGAGTTATTATATCACGAAAAAACTTATTTTCTCTTGTCGACGTCCGTCAGAAGCGGTTCCATCAGCGCGTCGAAGTTCTCTTTCAGGTTTTTCAGGTCCGAGGCGTTGGCCTCGAGCTTCGCCTCGAGATCGGCGTTCCGCGCGCGGAGGCCTTCCAGATCGCGGGCGCGGCGTTCGGACTCGTCGGCGCGGCTCTTGAGACCGGCGTTTTCTTCGGACAGGCTTCGATTGGACTCGCCGAGGCTCTTCAATTTCTCTTCGCCCAGCGTGCGCAGGTCTTCGAGTTCGCGGACGCGCTTCTCGGCCGACGACGCCCGGTCCTTGAGAGACCGGTTCTCCTCGGAAAAGCGCCCGGCGGACTCCTCGAGCTCGCGGGTCTTTTCCGCGTTGCGCGCCCGGAGGCCGTCGAGTTCGTGGACGCGCTTCCCGGCCTCCTCGAGCTTCTGCCGGAGGTCCGAGTTTTCTCCGGACAGCCGCTGGTTGGTTTCCTCGAGGCCCTTGATCGTCGAGGAAAGATAGGCCCGCGTCTCCGCGAGCTCGGTCTCCACGATCTTCAGCTTTTCGCTCTCGGCCTTCATCGTCTGGGTCTGGGCGTTCAGGTCCTGCAGGCGCCGTCCGACCTCTTCCTTTTCCTTGTTGGCGAGCTTGCGCAGCGAGCGCTCGTTCTCCAGCTCGTCCTCAAGCGCTTTCAGCCGTTCGCCCGCCGAACGAAGCGATTCGTTCTGGCGGCTGAGCTCGGAGACCTGCCGCAGCGCGTCTTCTTTCTCCGCGGCGAGCGCTTTGGCGCCCGATTCGGCGTCGAGCGCGCGCTTTTCGATCTCGGCGTAGCCGGCCTTGAAGCTTTCCTGTCCGGCCTTCTCGCGGCGGAGCTCTTCCTCGAGCTCCTTGACGCGCGCGGCTTTCGTCTGCGTCTTGTCGAGCTGGAAACGCAGAGACTGCACCTGCCGCACGAAGTCGTCTCGCTCCTTCTCGGCCGACGACTGCGCGGAACGGGCCGCGACGAGCTCGGCTTCCAGCGCCTTCGAGTCCTGCGCGCCCGTCCGGAGACGTTCGGCGTCGGCGCGGGCCGCCGCCAGCTCCTTTTCGGCCGCGGCTTTTTCCGCGCCGAGCGAGGCGATCTTCTCGTCCTGGAGGCGGCTCTTCGCTTCGAGCGCCGCACGCTTGTCCTGCAGCGCGCCGCGGTCGGCGCGGGCCGCGCTCAGGTCTTCCTCGAGGCTCTTCAGCTTTTCGGCCTGCGAAGACAGGGAGCGCTCCTGGCTCTGCAGCGAGCCCGCCTTCCGGTCCAGCTCGTCCCGCTCGCGCCGGAGCGTTTCCGCTTCCTTCTGCGCTTCTTCGAGCCGCGCGGTCGTGGCGGCGAATTTGGCTTCAAGACCCTTGGTGGAGGCGCGCAGGAGACGCAGTTCGGTCTCGGACGCCCTCGCGGCCTTTTCCGCCTCGAGCCCCGCCTTTTCGACGCTCTCCTTCTCGCTGAGCGCCCGCGCCAGATCTTCCTGGGCGCGGCGGACGGTTTCGTCCGTGGTCTTGGAAGCGGACGAGCGGACCCGTCTGGCCTCGTCGGCGGCCGCCTGTTTCTCTTCGGCGAGCCGGCGGTTTTCTTCGGCGAGCTTGGCGTTCTGCGCGTCCAGATCCTGGATCTTGGTCGAAAAATACTTCCGGGCTTCCGCGAGCTCCGATTCGACGAGCGGCAGCTTGTCGGCGCGCGCCTTCAGCGTCTGGTTTTCGAGTTCGAGCTTCTTGCTCTCGTCGGAGGGGATGGAGACGATCGGCGCCGGCGGGGCGGAGAGCTTGAAGTTTTCGTCCTGCAGGCGGAGGATCTGCCGCTTGAGAGAGGCGATCTCGCTCTCGAGGCGCTCTTTCAGCGAGGCGAATTCGCGCAGCTGCCCCTGCTGCGCGCGCAGGTTCTGCTGGAGCTCGCGCAGGGCCCGGGCGTCTTCCGGCGAAGGGGGCGGTGCGGGCGACGCCGAGGGAACGGCCGATGCGGCGGCGGACGCCGTCCGCAGACGCTCGTTTTCGGCGCGCAGGGCGTCCGCTTCGCGGCGCAGCGTCTCGAGCGAGGCGAGCGCCGTCTCTTTTTCCCTCAGGATGACTTCCTTGTCGGCCTTCACTTCGGCGAGCTCTTTGGCGGGAAGCTTCTCGCTCTCGGCGGCGCGCTCGGTCTTGAGGCTCGTGATCTTGGCCTCCAGGTCGCGGATGCGCGTCTCGGCCGCTTCCTTTTCGCGCAGGAGCACCTCGTTCGAAGGACCGGCGGGGGGCTCGGCCTGCGGCTGTTCTTCCGGCAGCGCGCCGCCGGTCGTCTTCAGCTCCTCGATCTGCTTGTAGGCGTCGTCGCGCTCGCGCGTGAGCGTGCGCACGTGCTCTTTCCAGATCTCGATCATCTCGCGGTTGCGGTCCGCGTCGTGCGCGAGTTTCTGGTACCGCGAGTCGGCGCCGTCGACCGGGGCGACCTCGGAGGCTTCCGCGGCGCCGGCGACGCAGGCCGTTCCGGCCAGCGAAATGGAAAGAACGATCGGGATCACGAGGGAAGCGGATTTCATCGGGAAGTCTCCTTCTTGGCGCGGACGGGTTTGGGATGGTATTTCAAGATGAAGAAAGTGACGATCGTGAAAAAGACGACGTTCACCGCGCTGTAGGCGCGGAACGCGACGTCCGTCGAGCGCAGGCCCTGCGGCGTCATGAAGATGATGCACACCCAGACGCCGAGCGCCCAGGAGAGGCTGAAATCGGCCGAGCTCTTCCGGCGCACGAGGCGCACGATGAGCGGGATGTTGAAAAGAGGCAGCGCCACGCCCGACACCGTGCCCGCGAGCTCGATCCAGTCTCTCATCAGCGGAACTCCGCCCGGAACCGGGTTTTCAGCGCCTCGCCGACCTTCGCCTGGAGCGCCTGGATCTCCTCGTCGGTGAACGTCGCCGTCTCTTTCTGGTAGGCGAGCGAAAACGCGAGGCTCCTCTTGCCGGCCGGGATCCCCTTGCCGTTGAACTGGTCGAAGAGCTGGACGTCGGAAAGGTGGGGTTTGGCGGCTTCGCGCATCGTCTGCTCGAGCTCGCGCACGGGCACGCCTTCCTCGACGATGAACGCGACGTCGCGCCGGACCGAGGGAAACTTCGGCACGGGCCGCGCCTTGACGGGCGGGCGCGCGTCAGCCAGCGCAAACACGCGGTCGAGGTCGATCTCGGCGAAGAAAACGTCGTGCGGGAGGTCCCATTTCTTGAGGAGAGCGGGCCGGACGTTCGCGACCGTGCCGAACTTCGCGCCGTCGGCGTAAAGCCCGGCGCGGTTTTCGTAGCGCGGGCACGCGCCGGTTTCGTCGCGCCATTCGGCGGCGGCGCCCAGCCAGCCGAGCAGGTTCGCGGCGAACCCTTTCAAGTCGTAGAAACCGAAGCGGCTCCGGCGCTGCCAGTTCTCCTCGAAGCCCCCGTAGAGCCCGACCGCGAGCACGGTTTCTTCCCTGCCCGAACGGTAGCGGTTGCCGATTTCGAAAAAGCGCAGCGACTCGGCCTTGCGGTGCACGTTGAAAAGAAGGGCGCCCAGCATGCCGGGCAGGAGCGACGGGCGGAAGTAGGCCTGCTCGGCGCTTCCCGCGTTGGTCACGCGGTGGATCCCGGAGGCCGCGTCCTCGGGCGAGAAGCCCGAATCCCTCAGCGCGCGCTCAGGAAGAAGGCTGTAAGTCATGATCTCGGAGAGGCCCGAGGCCGCCAGGTATTTTTTGAGCTCGAGGAGCCGTACCGCCTTGCCGTTTCCGAATTTCCGGCCGGTATGCCGCGTCGTCGGGATCGAGACGGGGATCTTGTCGAAGCCCTCGATGCGGAGCACCTCCTCGATGAGGTCGGCCTCCTGCGCGACGTCGCGGCGGCCCGCGGGCACGGTGACGGCGAGCGCCGCCTTGCCCGAAGGTTTCACGGCAAACCCGAGCGACGTAAGAATCGAAGCGGCGCGCCTGGAGGCGACCGGGGCTCCGAGGAGCCTTTCGAGGCGGCCGAGACGCAGCGTCACGCGGCGGGCCGGTTCCGGCTTCCGCGCGGAGACGGAATTCGAGGCGGTCCGCTTCCCGCCGGCCCATTCGAGAATCAGCCCGGCCGCCCGCTGGGAAGCCGCGGCGACCGCGGAGGCGTCGACGCCGCGTTCGAAACGGTAGCTCGACTCGGTCGAAACCTTGTGACGGCGCGAGGCCTGGCGCACGAGGAGCGGATCGAAATAGGCCGACTCGAGCAGGATGTTTTTCGTGGCGGCGGTGACCTCGGTCCCCTTGCCTCCGATCACTCCGGCCATCGCGATCGGGCCCGAGGCGTCGGCGATGACGAGCGTCTTGGGGTCCAGCGTGTACTCGACGTCGTCGAGGCCGGTGAATTTTTCACCCGCCGCGGCGCGCCGGACGACGATCGCGCCTCCCTGGATCTTGTCGAAATCGAACGCGTGCAGCGGCTGGCCCATCTCGAAAAGGACGTAGTTGGTCACGTCGACGACGTTGTGGATCGCCCGCGTGCCTGCGAGCGCGAGCCTCTTCTGGGCGTCCGGCGGCGCCGGGCGGACCGTGACGCCCTCGAGGAGCTGGGCCGTGTAGAGCGGGCAGCCCTTGCGGTCTTCGACGCGGATCGGGATGCGTCCGTCCTTTTTCGCGGGAAACGCGGCGACGGCGGGAAACTTGGCCCTGCGTCCGTTCAGCGCGGCGACTTCGCGCGACAGCCCCCGGATGCTGAGGCAGTCGGGACGGTTCGTCGTGATCTCGAGCTCGAGCACGGCCTCGGCGCCCTGCCCCGAGAGCTCTTCGACCTTGGTGCCCGAAAGCGTGAGGATCTCCCCTAGACGCTCCGGCGTGAGCGCGCCGGTGTCGACGTAGTCTTTCAGCCAGACGAGCGGGAGCTTCATGAGAACTGCCTCAGAAAACGCGCGTCGTTTTCATAGAAAAGCCGGATGTCGTCCACGCCGTATTTCAGCATCGCCATGCGCTCGACGCCCATGCCGAACGCGAAGCCCGTGTATTTCTCCGGATCGATCTTCACGCCCCGGAGCACGTTCGGGTGGACCATGCCGGCGCCGAGGATCTCGAGCCAGCCGTTTCGCGCGGGGGACCAGACGTCGATCTCGGCGCTGGGTTCGGTGAACGGAAAGAAATGAGGCCGGAACTGCAGCTTCGCCCCGGCGCCGAAAAATTCCCTCGCGAACGCATACAGGACTCCTTTCAAGTCCGCGAAGCTCACGGCTTCGTCCACCAGGAGTCCTTCGATCTGGTGGAACATGAACGAGTGCGTCGCGTCGGTGGCGTCGGGACGGAATACCTTTCCCGGCGCGATGATCTTGAGCGGAGGCTTCGTGCTCTCCATCACGCGGATCTGCACCGGAGAGGTCTGGCTGCGCAGGAGCTTGCCGTTGTCGAGGTAGAACGTGTCGAAACTGTCCCGGGCGGGGTGGTCGAGCGGGATGTTGAGCGCCTCGAAGTTGTAGTGCTCGGTCTCGACCTCCGGACCGTCCACCGGCGTGAAGCCGAGCCCGCGGAAGATGTCCGTGATCTCCAGGACGACCCGCGTCAGAGGATGCAGCGTGCCGGCCGGGCCCCACGTCCCGGGCATCGAGGTGTCGATGCGGCGGGAGACGTCTTCGGCGGAGCCCAGCGACTTTTCCCGCTCGGCGAAAAGCGCCTCGAGCGCCGTTTTCACGCGGTTCATCTCCTGCCCCGCCAGGCGCTTTTCCTCCGGCGAGACTTCGGCGATGCGCGCGGACACGGCCGCGAAAAGCCCCTTCCGGCCCAGGTATTTCACCCGGAGGTCCGGCAGGAGTTTCGCGTCCGCCCGGTCGACTTCATCCCGGGCGCTTTTCTCGAGGTTTCTCAGCTCTTCAATCACGGGACCGCGCCTATTTCTCCCTGGCGATGTCCACGAGGCGCGAGAAGACCTTCTTCTCGCTGTGCGCCAGATCCGCCAGGATCTTGCGGTCGATCACGACGTTGGCCTTCTTCAGGCCGCCGATCAGGCGGCTGTAGGTGATGCCGTTGGCGTCGCAGCCGGCCGAGATGCGCGTGATCCACAGGCGGCGGAACACGCCCTTGCGGTCGCGGCGGTCGCGGGTGGCGAACATGAGCGCGCGCTGGACGGTCTCTCGCGCGGTGCGGTAGAGCTTGCGGCGCCCGCCGACGAATCCCTTGGCGCGCTTTAAGAATTTCCGGCGGCGACGGCGGCCCGCGGGAACGGTATTGGCTTTAGGCATAAGGCATCAACCTCCTGAGCTGTTTGGACATGCCGGTGCTCGCCATGTCGCTTTCGCGCAGATGGCGCTTGCGATTGGTCGATTTCGACATGTTGAGGTGCCTCTTGCCGGCCCTCATTTTCATGAACTTTCCGCTTTTCGATTTGCGGAAGCGCTTTTGAACGGACTTGTTCGTTTTCAGTTTGGGCATTTGTTTTTCCTGTCGTTTATTTCGGCATGATGATCATGGTGATGATCTTGCCTTCCATATAAGGCGCCTTCTCCACTTCCCCCAGAGGCGCGATTTCCTGCGACAGGCGTTCCAGGAGCTTGCGGCCGGTGGAGACGTAGTTCATCTCGCGTCCGCGGAACACCATGGTGATCTTGGCCTTGTCGCCCTGCTTCAAAAACCGTTCCAAGTTGTGGAACTTGACCTTGTAGTCGTGCTCCTCGATGAACGGGTGGAACTTGATCTCCTTGAGATGGATGACCTTCTGCTTCTTGCGCGCCTCCTTCTCTTTTTTCGCCTGATCGTACTTGAACTTCGAGAAGTCCATGATCCGGCAAACGGGGGGCACGGCCTGGCCAGCCACCTCGACCAAATCCAGTTCCGCCTCTTTGGCCATCCGGATCGCGTCGACGGTGGGGACGACGCCGGCCTGGTTGCCGTCGGCGTCGATCAGCCTCACCTGCGGGACGCGGATGTATTCATTGATGCGGGTTGTGTTTTTTGAAATGAGTTACCTCCTCTGTTTCACGTTCGGTTCTGGATCTCGGAGCCGGCCTTCTCGAGGAATTCGAGGAGGGTCGTCTGGCCCAGATCGCCGGCGCTTCGCGAGCGCACGGTGATCTTGCCGGACTCGAGTTCCTTTTCCCCCAGCACGATCATGTAGGGAATCTTTTCGGTCTGCCCGCGCCGCACGCGCGCGCCCAGCGTGTCGGAGGCGTCGAAAAAGACGGTGCGCAGGCCCTTGTGCCTCAGCGCGTCCTCGATCTTCCTCGCGTATTCCCCGTGCGCCTCGGCGATCGGGATGACGGCGGCCTGCACCGGCGAAAGCCAGAGCGGAAAGGCTCCGCCGTAATGCTCGATCAGGATCCCCATGAAGCGCTCGAGGGATCCGAGCACCGCGCGGTGCACCATGACGGGCCGGTGCTTCGCGCCGTCGGAGCCGGTGTATTCGAGCTCGAAACGCTCGGGCATGTTGAAGTCGAGCTGGATCGTGCCGAGCTGCCAGTCGCGCTTCAGCGCGTCCTGCACGATGAAATCGATCTTGGGTCCGTAGAAGGCGCCGTCGCCGGCGTTCACGGTGTAGTCGAGCCCGTTCGCCTTGACCGCCTCCTCGAGCGCGGCCTCCGCCTTGTCCCAGGTCTCGTCGGAGCCCACCTTCTTGTCGGGGCGGGTCGAAAGGAAAACTTTGCAGTTCGGGAACCCGAACGTCTCGTAGACCTCGCGGATCATGCGGCACACTCCCGCGATCTCCGCGCCGATCTGGTCTTCGCGGCAGAAGATGTGCGCGTCGTCCTGGGAGAAGGTGCGCACGCGCGTGAGGCCCGCCGTGACGCCGGAGCGCTCGTAGCGGTGCAGGCGCCCGAAATCGGCGATCCGGATCGGGAGATCCCGGTACGAGCGCATGTCCGAGGAATAGATCAGCGTGTGGCTCGGGCAGTTCATGGGCTTCACCGCGCATTCCTTCTCTTCGATCATGGTGAAGTACATGTTGTCCTTGTACTTGTCGTAGTGGCCCGACTTCTTCCAGAGCTCGACGTCGAAGACCTGCGGCGTGATGACTTCCTGGTAGCCGTCGCGCAGGTACAGGCCGCGGATGTAGTTCTGCAGGAGGTTGTAGATGATCGTGCCCTTCGGCTTGAAGATCGGCGACGCGGGGGCCAGCGGCGTGAACATGAAAAGGTCGAGCTCCTTGCCGACCTTGCGGTGGTCGCGTTTCTTGGCTTCCTCGAGGAGGCGCTTCCACTCGAAAAGATCGGTCTTGGAGAAAAACGCGGTGCCGTAGACGCGCTGCATGACGGGGTTTTCTTCGCGGCCCCTCCAGTAGGCGCCGGCGACGCTCGTCAGCTTGAACGCCTTGATGAGGCCGGTCGAATGCGCGTGCGGGTACTTGCAGAGGTCGGTGAAGTCGCCGTCGACCACGATGGAGAGGTCCTCGCCGCCCGCCGCCGCCATCTCGACGATCTCGAGCTTGAAGTCCTCGTTCTTCTCTTTGAAAATGCGCCGCGCCTCGTCGACGGAGACCATTTTCTTCTCGAAAGGATAATTGGCGTTGATAATCTTGATCATTTCCTTCTCGAGCTCTTCGAGCGCCTGCTCGTTGAGCGGCTCGGGCAGATGGATGTCGTAAAAGAAGCCGTCCTCGACCGGAGGCCCGATGCCGAGCTTGGCGTGAGGGTACTTGCGTTTGACGGCCTGGGCGAGGACGTGGCTGCAGCTGTGGCGCAGCTTGTCGAGGTCGGTGTACTGTTCGGCGGTTTTGGGCATAACTTTCCTGTAACGATCAACTCGGTCTGGGCAATCCCCGCAGGGGATTTTAGAGCCCGCCTGAGTTTAGAAATGTGAGCTCTCCGATGAGAGCTCGCCGCGTTGCCGCGGGCTTTTCCGCCCTATTGGGCGCCTTCGGCGCCCGACGGGTAGCACCGATGGGCTAGAAAACTAGCTGCTCGGTGCACATTTTTTGCTGGCCGGATTTTTAGAACCCTGCCAGCAAAAAATGGTGGGCAATACAGGACTCGAACCTGTGACCTTTTCCATGTCAAGGAAACGCTCTAACCAACTGAGCTAATTGCCCGAGTTTTTTCCGATCCTGCCAAACTTTCCGAATCTTGGGCGAGGAGGGACTCGAACCCCCATGGGCCGAAGCCCAACAGATTTTAAGTCTGTCGTGTATACCATTCCACCACTCGCCCGGTGAGGCGTAAAATGGAGGCGCGAACCAGATTTGAACTGGTGTACACGGTTTTGCAGACCGTTGCCTAACCCCTCGGCCATCGCGCCGTCAAAAAATCGGCTCCAAAGGCCGAGCCGCCGACAAAAACTGGAGCCGGAACCCTTTAATCTAGCAAAAAGGTCCTAGTCCGTCACGCGATTTTTGCGTGGCGGAAAGAATCCTCGGCCTCGCGGACCAAAAGTTCCGCCGCCTGGGTCTTATCGATCCGGCGAAAGTGGCGGAAGCGCTTGTCCCGAGTCAGAAGATAGGCCTCCAGAGAGGTGTTTCCAAAGGGTTTTGAATCATTCATAACCCGTTGAATAAAAATAGCTTCCAATCTTTTAGAGACCAGCTTTCGATAGCCGTTTTCCAGGAATTTCTCCGACTCCAGCGCAAACCCGATAAAAACCTGCTTTTTGCTCTTTTTTCTCGCTAGAGTCGCCAGGATGTCCGGGTTGTCGATGAGACGAACGGTATCCAGCTCGTTTTTTTTGATTTTGGCCGGTGAGATTTTTACCGGGCGCTTGTCGCAGACGGCCGCGGCCATCACGAGCGCGTCGTGCGCGGGAGTCAATTTTTGCAGTTTCGCCAGGAGCTCCCGCGCGGTCTCGGCGTCGCCGGGACAGCGGACCGCCGTGACGCGGTGTCCCCTCTTCTTCGCGGCTTCCTCAAGCCGCTCGCCCATGACGCCGGTCGAATAATTCGAGAGATAGCGGACGGGATCGATCGGCTCGCGGGTGGGGCCGGAGACGATGAGGAACTTCAAGCCAGCGCCTTGGCGACGGCCTTCAGGATGGTTTTGTTCTCGGCGATGTGGCCCATGCCGACGCCGCTGCAGACCATGTGCCCGTGGATCGGCTCGACGATCGAGACGCCGCGCTTCTTGAGCGTCGCGAGATTTTCCCTCGTCGCGGGGTGGTTGTACATTTTCTCGTTCATCGCCGGAACGACGACGAGCGGCGCGTCGCTCGCCAGGACCGCGCAGGAGACGACGTCATCCGCGAAGCCGTGCGCGAGGCGCGCCAGGATGTCCGCCGACGCGGGCGCCACGAGGATCACGTCGGCGCTCTGCGCGAGCTCGATGTGCACGGGCTTGGCATGTCCGGGCACCGAGAAGAAATCCGAGACGACTTCGCTCGCGGCCATGCTCTGGAGCGAAAGCGGCGTGACGAAATGGTGCGCGTCCCGCGTCATCGCCACGCGGACCGCGTAGCCCGCCTCGCGCAGATCCGTGATCAGGTCGAGCGCGCGGTAGGCCGAAATCGAGGCGCTGACGCCCAGGAGCACCGTCTTCTTTTTCGCGTCAGACATTGATCTTCGTCCTGAGCCGCTCGCCGCGGATGATGGATTTGAGGACTTCGGTGGCGACCGGAATCTCGCGGTTGACGATCCGGTAGTCGCAGAGCTTGAGGTCGTTCAGCTCGACGAGTTCCTTCGTGGCGACGTTGTACCGCCGCATGATTTCTTTCGGGCCCTCGGTCCCCCGCTTCTCGAGCCGGCGCTTGAGCTCTTCTTTCGACGGCGGCGCGAGGAAGATGAACACGGCGTCCGGCTTCGTCTTCTTGACCTTTTTCGCGCCCTGCACGTCGATGAGGAGCAGGACGTCGCGTCCGCGCTTCACGTGCTCCCCGACTTCTTTCTTCGGCGTGCCGTAGTAGCGGCCGAACACGTTGGCCCACTCCAGGAAACCGTGCTTCTTGCGGATCGCGTGAAATTCCTGCGGCGTCACGAAGATGTAGTCCTTGCCCTGGATCTCGGTGTGGCGCGGCTGGCGCGTCGTGTATGACACCGACTGCACGAGATTCTTGTCCTCCTCGAGGAGTTTCTTCGCGAGCGTCGTCTTCCCCGTCCCGGAAGAGGCCGAGATCACGAAGAGGCGCCCGAGCCGTTTGGGTTTATTCGACATTCTGAGCCTGCTCCCTGATTTTTTCGATGGCGCTCTTGACCGTGATCACGTGGTTGGCGATCGCGACGTCCTGGGACTTGGCGCCCATCGTGTTGGCCTCCCGGTACATCTCCTGCGCGATGAAATCGATCTTGCGGCCGAGCTCGCCCGCCTCGCGGAGCGCCTTCTTCATCGCGTCGATGTGGCTTTTCATGCGGGTCACTTCTTCCGAGATGTCGGAATTCTTCACGTAGAGCGCGACCTCGAGCGTCAGGCGCTCGCGGTCGATCTCCGCTCCCGGCAGGATCCCCTTCACGCGCTGCTCGAGGCCCGCGCGGTAGGCCTTCGCGACGGCCGGAAGCCGCTTTTCGATTCCGGCGAGCGCGCGCCGGATCTCGGCGAGCCGCCCGGTGAAATCCCTTTCGAGGGCCTTCCCTTCCGCCGCGCGAGACCGCTGAAAATTGGCGAGCGCGAGCGACACCGCGCCGGAAAGTTTTTTCGCGTACGCCGCGCCCGACGAGTTCGAGGAGTCGCGCGTGAGGACTTCGGGATAGCGGAGCACTTCGCTCAAAACCGCGGCCGGCGCGGCGGCCTCTTCGGGAAGGCGCAGCGTGCGCCGGAGCTTGAGCACGTTCTGGTGGACCTGCCTCGCGAGGCCCTCGTTCAGCACGAGCCGGCTCGAGAAAACCGCCGGATCCGGCGACGAAACGAAAAGCATGATCTTGCCGCGCCGGATTTCACGGGCGACGATCTTGCGGACGAGGTCCTCGAACTCGGAGAGGTGCGCGGGAAGACGGGAGGAAATTTCAAGAAACTTGTGGTTGGTCGATTTGATCTCGACGCGGATGCGGCCCTGATCGGATTTGAGTTCGGACCGGCCGAACCCCGTCATGCTCTTCAAGGTCAGTGTCCGACTTTGACCCGATTCTTCAGCCAGACCCTTTTCTTCTGCTGCGCGACGGTGATTTCTTCGGTGGGGAATAAATTCTCGAAGACGATTTCGTCCGGTTCGAACCACAGCTGGATCTCGCGCGTGGCGTCCTCGGTGTTGCCCGAGGCGTGGATCACGTTTTCGTAGATGCCCTTCGTCGTGATGCGGCCGTAGGACCCGCGGATCGTGTTCGGCGCCGCTTCTTCGGGATTGGTCGCGCCGCAGATCTTGCGGACTTTCTGGATCGCGTCCTCGCCGTAGTAAACCAGCGCCATCGTGCGCTTCGTGTGATACTCGCCCATCAGATACTTCACGATCTCTTCGAAAAACGGCTTGTCCTTCAGATCCCGGTAGTGCTCTTCGGCGAGCGGCCGGGTGACCGACTTCATCTTCGTGGCGATGATCACCAGCTGCGCCTCCGAAAGGCGGGTCAACACGTTTCCGGTCAGCGATTTTTGAAGGCCGTCCGGTTTGACGATGACGAGAGTCGGTTCTTGCATCTGCGTTTCCTTAGTGAAGGATCAGGAATGAGTTACGGCGATTTTTATCAGTCTAAAATAGTTCGTATTTCTTGTCAACCGAAATCAGGCGGGCGGCAGCCCCAGAAGAGCGAGCACGCGGTCCAGATCTTCCAGAGAGTAGTAATCGATCTGGATCACGCCCCTCTTCTTCCCGTGCTGGATGCGGACCTTGGTCCCCAGATGCTGTTGGAGCCGGCCTTCGAGATCGAGGATCTCGCGGTCCCTGGCGAGTTTCTGCGCCGAGCGGCCGGCGGAGCGTTTGGGAATGACGAGCGATTCAACCTGACGCACGGAAAGCCCCTTTTGCACGATCCGGAGACAAAATTTCATCTGCTGCTTCGGATCATTCAGGGAGAGCAGCGCTTTCGCATGGCCCAGGCTGATCAGATTCTTGCCGAGATAATCCTGCGCCTCATCAGGTAAGTTAAGTATTCTCAATAAGTTAGAGACAGATGATTTATCCTTCCCCACCTTGTCCGCGATGGCATCCTGGGTGAAGCCGAATTCCTGCGCCAGGCGGCGGTACGCCTTCGCTTCTTCCAGCGGATTGAGCTCCTCGCGTTGAATGTTCTCGATGATGGACATTTCGAGAAGATCCGCGTCGTGCACGCGGCGGACGATCGCCGGGATCTCGGCGAGACCCAGCCGTTTGGCCGCGCGCCAACGCCGCTCACCGGCAATCAGCTCATACCGGCCACCGACGGCGCGCACGAGAATGGGCTGGATGACTCCCTTTTCCTTGATCGATTGGGCGAGCTCGGCGATTTTCTCCTCGGAGAAACTCAGTCTCGGCTGGAAACGGCTCGCCTGGATCTCTTCGAGCTTCAACGTCTGAACGCGCTCTCCGCTTCCCTGGGGCGTGGACGGAATCAAGGAGTCGAGACCCCTTCCCAGAACTTTTCTTTCCATCGGATTTCTCCTTTAGGATGAAGCCGGGTTGAAAATCAGGAATTCCTTCATGAGCTCCTTGTATTTCTTCGCTCCTTCGGAGTCCTTGTCATAGAGAAAAATCGGCTTCCCGAATCCGGGGGCTTCACTGAGACGTATATTCCTCGGAATAATAGTCTTATAAACTTTATCCCCGAAATGTTTACGGACCTCGTCGATGACTTCCTGAGTGAGATTCGTCCTGAAGTCCGCCATCGTCATGAGAATCCCCTCGATCTCCAGCGAAGAGTTTAAATTGTCCTTCACCAGATTGATCGTTTTGACGAGCTGGCTCAGACCCTCGAGAGCGTAATACTCACACTGGATGGGAATGAGAACAGAATGTGCGCCGGTCAGTGCGTTAATGGTCAGAAGTCCAAAAGAAGGCGGGCAATCAATGATCACAAACTCAAACGAAGAATCGAGTTGCGAGAATGCCTTTTTGAGTTTACCCTCTCTCCCAAGCTCCGATACCAACTCGACTTCCGTACCGGATAGATGTTCATTCGCAGGGATGACAAAGAGATTAGGCACGCAGGTAGGAAGAAGAATTTCTTGGAGCGGCGCCGACTCCAGCAAGGTGTGGTAGACGGATCGTTCGACGGACTTTTTATCGACCCCTAGGCCGCTCGTGGCGTTCCCTTGAGGGTCCAGGTCTACCAAGAGGCATTTATGACCGTCGAGTGCGAGCGCGCTGGCCAGAGAGACAGCGGTGCTTGTTTTCCCTACACCGCCTTTTTGATTGCAGATCGCGACGATCTTGGCCATGGCGTCAGTTTAGAGACGCCGGACTCAAATGTCAATAGTTTCCACGTGGAAACTAGCGGTTTCTGGAGGCTTTCTCGAGGTAAATGGCGATCAGGGAGAGATCGCACGGAGTGATGCCGGAGATTCTCGAGGCCTGAGCGATCGTGTCCGGTTTGATTCGATCCAATTTCTCCTGGGCTTCGCGACCGAGACCCTTGATATCGGCAAAGACGATCGCGGATGGAATTCTCTTCTGCTCATATTGCTTGAGCCGATTTACCAAGCCCGCTTCTTTTTCGATATAGCCGGAATATTTGATTTCGATCTCGATCTGGCGACCGACTTCTTTGTCTTCTAGCTTCTCATCCATCAGATTCAAGACATCTTGGAACGAAATCTCATTTCGCCTAAGATATTGATCCATATTGACTTGCTTAATTCTCTTGTTTTTCAATTTCTCGATCCAGCGCTCGATTTGAGTTTGCTTGTCGCGCAATTTTTCAATTTGCTCCTTCGATATCAGACCGAATTCATGGCCATATTCCATCAGCCGCTTATCGGCATTGTCTTGTCTGAGAAGCAGCCGGTGCTCCGCCCGGGAAGTGAACATGCGATAGGGCTCTTCCGTCCCGTTCGTGACCAGATCATCGATCAAAACCCCGATGTAGCCCTCGGCGCGCCCCAGGACAAACGGTTTTTGCTTCTTTATTTTCAACACGGCATTGATCGCGGCCATCAGACCCTGGCACGCGGCTTCCTCATAGCCGGAGGTTCCGTTGATCTGGCCCGCCAGATAAAGATTCTCGATTCGCTTCGTCTCGAGCGTGGATTTGAGCTGAGTAGGGGGACAAAAGTCGTATTCGATGGCATAACCAAATCGCATAAGTTCAGCATTTTCAAGGCCTTTAACACTTCTAATAAGTCTGATTTGAAGATCCTGTGGAAAACTTGTTGAAAACCCGTTGATATAAACTTCATGGGTGAAACGGCCCTCCGGTTCTAAAAAGAGCTGATGCCGCTCTTTGTCCGCGAACCGGTAAACCTTGTCTTCGATGGAAGGACAGTACCGGGGTCCGCGGCTTTGAATCCTGCCGGAATAGAGCGGGGAGCGGTGAATATTTTCTTTGATGAGACGGTGAGTTTCCTCGCTCGTGTACGTCATGTGGCAGGGTAGCTGGCTCTGTTCGATCCGTTCGGTCTGAAAACTGAAAGGGACGGGCTCCGCGTCCCCGAGCTGGATCTCCAGTTTGGAATAATCGATGGATTTCGCGTTGAGACGGGGAGGCGTGCCGGTTTTGAGCCGCTTGATCTCGAAACCGAGCGACGTCAGGCAGCCGGACAGCCCGTGGGACGCTTTGTCTCCGGCCCGGCCGCCGCCGAAAGTGACTTCGCCGATGTGGATGAGTCCGTTCAGAAAAGTGCCGGTCGTGACGATGACCGAGCGGGTGCGGTACAGCGTCTCGATCGTCGTCAGGACGCCGCTGACGGCGGCGCCGTCGGTGAGGATTTCTTTCACCTCGCCCTGCTTCAGATCCAGGTTTTCCTGGCTCTCGAGGACTTCTTTCATCGTCATCGCGTAAATTTTTTTGTCGGCCTGCGCGCGGGGCGCCCAGACCGCGGGGCCCTTCGACTTGTTCAGCATGCGGAACTGGATGCCGGTGCGGTCGGTGACTTTCGCCATTTCTCCGCCGAGCGCGTCGATCTCGCGGACGATGTGGCCCTTGGCGATTCCGCCGATCGCGGGATTGCAGGACATCTGCGCGACGGAATCGAGATTCATGGTCAAAAGGAGGGTCTTCGCGCCCATGCGCGCGGACGCGAGCGCGGCTTCGCAGCCGGCGTGGCCGGCGCCGATGACGACGACGTCGTAAGGAGTTTCGGTGTGGACGGCCATGATTCCTTCCTTGGCCTTACAGCGTGACTTTTTTCAGGCGATACTGGTAGAGCGTCATGAGGAGCGTGTTGGTGAGCCAGTAGAGCACGAGCCCGGAAGGCATCGTGTAAAAGATGAACCCGAAGATCACCGGCATCGTGACGGCCATCATCTTCTGCTGCGCCTCGAGGGCGGGGTCCTGTCCTTCCATCTTGACCTGGGTGAAGCGCTGCTGGATCGTCATCGCCCCCACCATGATAAGCGGGAGCACGTGGACCTCGTTTCCGAGAAACGGCAGGGAAAACGGGAGCTGGACCTTGTCCGGCGACGAGAGGTCCCGGATCCAGAGGAACTGCGAATTCATCAGGATCACGGATTTGGAGAGCGCCACGTAGAGGGCCATGAAGACCGGCATTTGGATCACCATCGGCAGGCAGCCGCCGAACGGGTTGACCTTGTTTTTCTTGTAGAGCTCCATCATCTCGCGGTTTAATTTTTCGGGGTTCTTCTTGTGAACCTCCTTCAGTTTATTCATCTGCGGCTGGATCAGCTGCATGCGTTTCATCGACATGTAGCTGGCGCGCGTGAAAGGAAAGAGGCACAGATTGATCAGGAACGTCAGCGCGATGATCGCCAGGCCGTAGTTGCGGAAAACCTTGTGCAGGAGCTCGAGCCCGCCCACGAGCAGCTTTCCGATCCAGTCGAGCTTCCCGAAGTTGATGAGGGGATCCAGGCCCATCGGGGCCAGGAGGTCGATGTCGTTCGGGCCCATGTAAACGAGAAACTCATGCGAGACGGAGGCCCCCGGCGACAAGGAGACCGCCGGCGACGCGAGCGACGCGCGGAAGCTGCGGTGACCCAGGCCCGCGACGAATCCGGTGAACCCGGCGTTCTCCTTGGGTTTCAAAATGAGGGAAAACTGGCGGTCCTTCACCGCGATCCAGTCGACGGGTCCGTTCGAGCGCACGGTCTTTCCGGCGCCCTTCTCGTTGACGTGCCGGAGCGGCGGCTTCGCGGCCGAGGAATAAAAATTGGCTTCGATGTACTGCTGGTCGATGTTGTTCCGGGCGGGGAAGCTGTTGCCCGCGAACAGGCTGTAGTTGAATTCGAGCGGCTCGGCTGAGGTGTTTTCGAAGGCGATCGTGAACGTGCCCGAATACGAGCCTCTCGGCAGCGAGAAAGTCTTCCGGACCGACAGTCTGCCGTCCATCGCCGATGAGGCGAGGACGAGCCTTTGTTCGGTTTTGTCCTCCACCTTCCAGGCCGATTCGGGCGAGACCGGACCGCCGCGGGACCAGATCCCGGTGGAGAACGGCGCGCCGGAAAGCTCGTTCAGCGAAAAAATCCGAAGCGGCGCTCTCGTCTGCGGGTCCGTGAATCTGGGAAAATCGATCTCCCGGATCGCGCCGCCCTTTTGATTGAAGGTCAGCGACACCTTTCCGTTGTCCATCCGGATGTCCTGGCTCGGAAGAAAGGTCCCGGCGTCGGACTGCGCGTCTCCCATCGTCGGAGTCGCGGTCTCGGGCTCGGAGACCTTCCGGACCTGGGCGCTCCGCGCGGCGCGGCTCATCTCGGCCCGGCGCGCGTAGCCCGGATACATCTTTTCCAGAACGACGGGGTAGAGACCGATCACGAGAAAGGACAGCGCCACGGCCACGAACATCCGCTTTTCCATCAGGATTCCCTCGCCGGCAGCGGGTCATATCCGCCCGCGTGAAACGGATGGCAGGAGAGGACCCTTCGCGCGGTAAGACCGGACGCGCGGGTGAAAGAAAAACGGCGGAACGCTTCGGTGGAATAAGCCGAGCAGGAGGGATGGAAGCGGCAGGCCCTGCCCCCGATGGAAAGAAAAAAGGAGGAGACCGCCCGGATCAGAAAAATTGCCAGTTCAGCCATCGGTTTGGACCAGGTCCTTCACCAGTGTTTTCACTTCGGCGAGCGTCGGATCTTTCGGCGCGCGCCGGACGCGAAATTGATACAGCTTCCCGCTCTTCAGGGGAAGCGCTCTCAGAGCTTCCCGAAGAAGCCTTTTGACGCGGTTGCGACGAGTGGCCAGCGGGACGAACTTCTTGGGAACCGAAATGTGCAGGACGTGTCGGGAGGGGCTTTCGGAGCGATCGAGGACGGTCAGGTGAAGCCAAGAAGACGTCCTCCCGGTCATTCGCGCTTCAGACGGTGAGACGCTTCCTGCCCTTCTGACGGCGTCTTTTCAAGACGTTACGGCCATCCCGGGTTCTCATCTTCTTGCGGAACCCGTGGGTCCTCTTTCTTTTAACGTTCGATTTATTCGTAAGCGTCTTTTTCATTGCGTTCTCCGTCGATGGGAACAGGATTATAACACACTGTTCCGGGGAGTCAAGGAGAGGTCTGCCGGGGAAAATACTTGTTGCATTGAAAAATGGCGCTTGTTATACTTTTTTCACATTCCGGCTTTCCGGGCATTAACACCGGTCAATCGCTATCCTGTTGATAACCTGTTTACAAAATTATCGCCAAATAGCCTATAGCCTGTGGATAACTAATATTCATAAATACATTAATTTAAACTAGTTACAAATACTTGTTGATTATAAACTGGCTGAATTCGATATAACCTGTGGATAATTCGTTAGATACATCAGCCGTCGACCTCTGGTCCAAGGCGATCGACGCGCTGAAAAAAGAGCTTTCTCCCCACGTTTTTGACCGCTGGCTCTCGCCGATCCATCCCGTCGAAATACAGGATGACGCTTTGTGCCTGGAGGTTCCGGACGATTTCTTTAAAACTTGGATCGTCGATCACTATGGATCCCTGATCAGCCTCGCCCTCAAGGAGGCCAGCGGCGAATCCGTCAATCATCCGGTCTTCATCATCCAGAAGGAAATCCGGGAAGGCGCGACCGCCTCACATGCGTCTCCGACCCTGACGCCCTCCGTCGTCTCGAGCCCCACCGCTCCTGCAATCGAGGGCATGTTGAACCACAAATACACCTTTGAAAGCTTCGTCGTCGGTCCCTCGAACCGCTTCGCGCATGCCGCCTCGATGGCCGTCGCGGAGACCCCGGCCAAAGCCTACAACCCTCTATTTATCTACGGTCCGGTTGGCCTGGGTAAAACTCATTTAATGCAAGCTATTGGACAAGAAGTACTTAGACGTAGTTCCGCCATGCGCGTCCTCTACATCACGAGCGAAAAATTTACCAATCAGCTCATCAACGCCATCAAAACCGGCACAACCATCAAGTTCAGGGAAAAGTACCGGAACGTCGACTGCCTTCTTATCGACGACATCCATTTCATAGCCGGCAAAGAAGCGACGATGGAGGAGTTCTTCCATACTTTTAATACTCTTTACGACTCCCACAAACAAATCGTCGTCTCGAGCGACAAGCCGCCGAAGGACATCAATAATCTAGAGGAACGTCTGGTTTCCCGATTCGAATGGGGGCTCGTCACGGACATCCAGGCGCCGGATTACGAGACCCGCGCGGCCATCCTCCGAAAGAAGGCGGAACGCGAGAACCTGCACATTCCGGACTCGGTCACCTCCTTTATCGCGGACAAGATCAAGTCCAACATCCGTGAGCTCGAAGGCGCCCTGATCCGCGTCGTCGCTTATTCCAAGCTCGTCGGTAAAGAGGTGGATGAGGCCATCGCCTACGACGTCCTTAAGGACATGATCGTCGAGACTTCCAAAAAAATCACGGTTGACCTCATTCAAAGGAAAGTGGCAGAATACTTCGAAGTTCGCCCCTCCGACATGACGGCCAAGCGCCGTTCCAAAAACGTGGTCTATCCCCGCCATGTCGCGATGTATCTGTCGCGGGAGATGACGGGCCTTTCCTTTCCTGAGATCGGAGAGCAGTTTGGGGGACGGGATCATTCCACCATTCTTCACGCTTGCGAAAAAATGAAGAAGGATGTGAAAAAAGATCCCAAGGCAAAATCTTTGGTTGAAAAGCTGATTAATGAGATTAAAAAGTGAGAAGGATAACCTCTTTGTCGATTGTGGATAACTCGTCCTTTTCCGGTAATGGTCTTTTTGCCTGTGCACAACTACCCGGTTATCCACAATTCAATATCAACCTAACTCATTATATTTCAAATAGTAACGCGCTTAGCCACACAAAACGGCCGCTTACTACTAAGACTGATTGTTTCTTTAATTAAATAAAACAACATAGGGCGGAGCGAATCATGAAAATAACGACATCCAAAGACGCTTTACTTAAAGGCATTCAAGCCGTTCAAAATGCCGTCAGCACCAAAACCACGCTCCCGATCCTTTCCCACATTCTTCTGGACGCAAAAAAAGACGGATTGAAACTCGTGGCGACCGATCTCGAAATCGGAGTCACGGTATTGATCGAAGGGGAAGTTTCCGAAGAGGGAGCCATCACGGTTCCCGCCAGGAAATTCAGCGAAATCATCAAAGAGCTTCCGGGTCAGCTGCCGATCCACATCACGTTAAAAAAGCAGGCGCTCACGCTCGAGGCGGGAAAGAGCTATTTCAAACTGAACGGGCTTTTGAAGGAGGATTTCCCGCAGCTTCCCGATTTTCCTTCCAATCCCAAGAGCGCCGATCTTGTAAAGCTTCCGCAAAAACTTCTCAAGAGCATGATCCAGCTCACGTCTTTCGCGATGAGCCACGACGAGACGCGGTACGTGCTGAACGGAATTCTTTTCAGCTTCAAAGACAAGACGCTGAAACTCGTGGCGACGGACGGGCGCCGGCTGGCGTTCGCGGAAAAGCAGATCGCCGAGCTGGGTTCCGTGAAAAAAGACGTGATCCTTCCGATGAAGACGATCCAGGAATTGAACCGGAATCTCGGGGAAGAGGGGGATGTCGTATTCTGCTTCAAAGAAAACCAGCTCCAGATCAACCTGGGCCACATCATCATCACCTCCCGGCTGATCGAGGGTGAATATCCGAACTACGAGCAGGTCATCCCCAAAAAAACCAAAGAGGAATTCACGATCAACGCCCAGGAATTTCTCCAGGCCACGCGCCGGGCCAGCATTCTTACGAGCCAGGAATCCCAGTCGATCAAGATCAACATCATCAAAGACAAGATGATCCTCACGAAGAACACGCCGGACCTCGGCGAAGTCCGCGAGGAGATCGAGGTGGACTACAAGGGCGGCGAGCTGGCGATCGGCTTCAACCCCGCGTTTTTGATCGACGTGCTGAAAAACGTCGAGGATCCGGACGTGCGGTTCGGCTTCATCGATCCCGAGAAGCCGGCCGTGATCAAGAGCGGCGCCGACTACACGTACATCGTCCTGCCGATGCAGGTGGCCTAAAGAGCCCGCGGTGAAAGAAAAGAACGACCCGACGCCGATCGGGGACGTCCTGAAGGCGGTTTTCCACAACCTCCAGGACGAGAAGGACAT
>DATJEK010000097.1:0-6321 GCA_035496715.1 Candidatus Eiseniibacteriota bacterium
TGTGGCGCTGGATCACCTTGCGCTTCATCTCGAGGCTTGTTTTCGCGATCCTCATGAGCGCGTCGAACCGCTCGAGGAGGCCGTTCAGGTCTCCCGCGTGGACGTGCCCCAGACGCGCGCAGTTGACCGTGACGACGCCCAGCGAGCCGGTCTGCTCGGCCGACCCGAAGAGGCCGTTGCCCCGCTTCAGGAGCTCGCGCAGGTCCAGCTGCAGCCGGCAGCACATGGAGCGGATCTGGTTCGGCTTCAGGTCCGAATTCAGGAAGTTCTGGAAATAGGGCAGCCCGTATTTGGCGGTCATCCCGAAAAGGAGCTCGCAGTTCGGGTGGTCCCAGTCGAAGTCCTTCGTGATGTTGTACGTCGGGATCGGGAACGTGAACACCCGGCCGCGCCGGTCGCCCTGCGTCATGACCTCGATGTAGGCCCGGTTGATGAGGTCCATTTCGCTCTGGAGCTCGCCGTACGCGAACGGCATCTCCTCGCCGCCGATCACCGGGCGCTCCGCGCGCAGGTCCTCGGGACAGACCCAGTCGAAGGTGACGTTCGTGAACGGCGTCTGGGTCCCCCAGCGGGAGGGGACGTTCAGGTTGTAGATGAATTCCTGGATGCACTGCTTGACCTCCCCGAACGGCAGGCCGTCCTTGCGGACGAACGGCGCCAGGTACGTGTCGAACGAGCTGAAGGCCTGCGCGCCCGCCCATTCGTTCTGCAGCGTGCCGAGAAAATTCACCATCTGCCCCACCGCCGAGGACAGATGACGGGGCGGCGCGGCCTCGATCTTGCCGGGGACGCCGTTCAGGCCCTCGCGCAGGAACTGCTTGAGCGACCATCCGGCGCAGTAGCCCGCCAGCATGTCCAGGTCGTGGATGTGGAGGTCGCCCTCGCGGTGCGCCCGGCCGACCTCTTCCGGGTAGACGTGCGAGAGCCAGTAGTTGGCGGTGACCTTGCCGGAGATGTTGAGGATCATGCCGCCGAGCGAATAACCCTGGTTGGCGTTGGCGTTCACCCTCCAGTCGAGACGGTCCAGGTATTCGTTCACGGAAGAGACGACGTCGACGACCGTGCGCTGATCGCTGCGGAGGGTTTTGCGTTTCTCGCGGTAGACGATGTACGCGCGGGCGGTCTTGAGGTAGTTGGCGCTGATCAGCGCCTGCTCGACGATGTCCTGGATTTCTTCGATGCCGACGAGGTTCCGCGTGAAACGGTGGTCGATCACCCGGACCGCCTCGATCGTCAGGACGAGCGCCTCGCGCGGGCCGAACTCCCCGGTGGCCTCGGCCGCCTTCGCGATCGCGGCGGTGATCTTGGAGGCGTCAAAATCGACGAGCGCGCCGTCCCGCTTGCGGACCTTCGTGACGGTGACCGGCGACAGGAAACGCGAATCGACGTCTTTCACGGCAGCCCTCCCTTTTCGCGGAACGTTGGAGCCACTTTACGCGCGGGCTCCCCCGCGGTCAGTGACGCGCATCACGAAACGGCGATTTCCAGGAGCTCTCCTTCGAGCGCGCCCAGCTCCGACAGGAAACGCCGGACGGCCGCGGGCGTTTCCTCGGCCAGCTGCTCCGCCAGCCCGCGGTAATAGCGCGCTCCGGCAAGCAGATTCTCTTTGAACTCTTCCAGATACGCCCGCTCCTTGCCGGCGGGAGAGAGCGCTTCACGCACGCGGCGCTTGAGATGGTCGATGTAGAGCCTCAGCTCGTTCAGGAAGACGTGCGGCCGCGAAATGCCGTCCAGGAGGTCCGAGCGCCCGTAAATGTGGTCGACCATCTCCCTCAAGGAGGCGATCCTCTTGAAAAAAACGAGATTCGGGCCGGGGCAGACGGCCGGAAACCTCTTCTCGTCGACGCCGAGGCCGTTTTTGATGAGGGCTCCTGAACCCAGGTCGCGGCAGATGCAGGACTTTTCGTATACTTTTTCACGCGCGTGCTCGAACGCCTCGCCCTCGCCGAGCGTCTCTTTCAGCTGGTCGACCTTGAGCCGCTGGTAGCGGGCGGACGCCGTGCAGAGCGCCTCGCCGAACTCCGTGTTGAACGCGAGATACCGGTACAGGCAGGGGCTGCCGGGGCGCCCGAGACGGATGCGTTCGCGGCGCGCCTCTTCGCTCGCGGAGTTGCGCAGGTTGAAAAAAGGCACTCCGAGCGGCGAGGCCTCGCTCAGATAAATATCGCCCTCCCCCGCTCGGGCGAGCTTCGCGAGCGTGTCGTCGTCGACGGTCGTCGCTTCGGGGACCAGGAGAAAAGGGCTGCCCCACCCGACGGAAACCAGCCCGTAGCGGCGCAGGAGGAAACGGGTCTCCGCCGACGTGCCGACCCCGCCCTGCGCCGAAACGCACATCGCCGGCGGCTCGGGCTCCGATCCGGGCCGCTTCGCCTGCAAGGCTTCCCGGTAAACCGGATGCACCGTCCGGAGGAACTCGTCCTTCCGCGCCAGGAACTCCTCCAGGACCGGTCCGAGGAGATGGCCCGCCGTCGCGAACGCGTGGCCGCCGCAGTTAAGGCCGGACTCGATGCGGAATTCCGACACCCACAGCCCCTTCTTCGCCAGCACTTTGGCCTGCGTGAACGCGGACCGGAAATCGCTGACTTTGAGGATGACCCGCTTGCGCGGGGGCGACCCGCCGCGGGGGAAAAAATCGTCGAACGTCTCGAGATAGCTGAAAAGCGGAAGGTTGAGCCCCGCGGAAAGCACCACGGACGACTCGAGCGTGCTCAGGGCGAACCCGCGCAGGGCGGCGAGGGCGTCCGAGAATTCGCCCTTGCCGGTCCGCTCCGCGTCCACCTTCGTCATGATGTTCACGTCGATCGCCCCGGGCCGGACGGCCGCCCGGAGCCGCCGCTCGATCTCCCGTCTCTCGGGCCCGTCTTCCAGCGCGACCATCCGTCCGTACTCGGCCTTCAGCGCGCAGGCGTCGTCCATGAGCTCGTAGTAGCGCGTCAGGTCGGAACCCGCCCCGAAGGATTCCGAACGCATGCGGGCGCACTGCGCGTCGACCAGGCGGGACAGGAGGTCCAGGTAGGCCGTGATGCGGCGGGAGCGCGCGTCGGGATCGTTGTCCGTGATCGGCTCGCAGGCCTCTCCGGCCTCTCGGGCGTGAAAAAGGCGCATCCGCTCGATCAAGCGGTCGTCGACGATCGACACGACCGACGAGACGCCGTATCGCGCCACACGCAGGGGCGTATCGATCGTGAATCCCGTGCCCATCACCGGAATGTGAAACGAGTGCGGGCGGCCTTCGCCGGCGCCTTTCGCGGACGTCGTCATATTTCTCCTCTTTGCCGGAGTATAGACAACCCGTCCGGAAAAAGCTGTGACGGGGGTCACAGCCGGTTTTCCGCGGTCAGACGATGAACCGGGCGGGCGGCTCGAAGGCGGGGGCGGCCGCGGAGCGCAGCGCCTCCGTGCAGATGCGGTCCTTGCCGAGAGTCTTGGCGCACAGCATGGCCTCGTCGACGCCCTCGAGGAAGCGGGCCGCGTCGAGGTGCTCGGCGTCCTTGAAGAGAAGCAGGCCCAGGCTGGCGGTCACGGAAACCGGCTTGTCCTTGCAGATGAAAAAGCCGTGCTCCCGCACCGCCTGCCGGATCCTCTGCGCGACCTCGCCCGCGCTTTCGTATCCGGTCTCGGGGAGGATGACCACGAATTCGTCGCCGCCGTAGCGGCCGACGATGTCCACCGACCGGATGCTCTTGTTGATGACGTAGGCGATCTCCCTCAGCACGTAGTCCCCGACGAGGTGGCCGTACCGGTCGTTGATGCGCTTGAAGTTGTCGACGTCGAGCATGATCCCGCAGAGCCCCCGCCCGTGGCGCCGGGCACGCTCGATCTCCCGCTCGATCTCCTCCAGCAGATGGCGGTGGTTGTACAGGCCGGTGATGTCGTCGGTCATGGACTGGTTGGCGAGGACCTCGGCGCGCGCCCGGATGCGGCGGTTTTCGTTCTCGAGATCTTCGCGGATCTTCGCGAGATGGGCCCCGAACGCCGCCAGGATCGCCGGCAAAACGGAGATCAGGAACAGATGGAAATAGGCGGTCGCCGGCGAGACCGCGTAGACCAGGAGACAGACGAGCGCCATGGCCGCGCCGATCCCGGCCCCGATGATCGCGTCAAAGCGTTTCATGTCGGTCATCCTCCCTCGTCCCGTAAACCGAAACGGGGACCTGCGCCGTCGCGCGCAGTTTGGCGGCGATCGCCTGGAGCCTCGGGAACGGGACGGGCTCCACGCCCGGCTCCTGCGGCGTGCGGTCCACCGTGTAGACCTGCACCTCCGACGGGCGGATGCAGTCCACGGCGTCGATCCAGTCCTCGACGGACCGGGGATCCGTGTTGTTCACCTTTCCCCGGACGAACATGCTTTGCAGCGCGATGTTCGGCAGGAGCGACAGCCCGAAGACGACGTCGCCCCACAGGAACGTCGAAAGCGGGCGGTTCACGTTTTTGAACATGTACAGGCTGCCGGCGTCGAGCTTCATGAATCGCGCGTCCAGCAGGGACAGCGCCGTCCGGATCCTCGGCAGGAAGGAAGTCGACGAATTGGAGAGGATCCCGACCGGGGTGCCGGGGATGAGCCGGTCTCTGAGCCTCAGCACGGACGACACGATTCCGGTAAAATGCGGATGCAGGGTCGGCTCGCCGTTCCCGGAAAAAAGGACCCAGTCGATTTCCTCCGCCCGGTCGCGGATCGCCGTGAACCGTTCGGCGACCTCGCTTTCGACTTTTTCGAGCGAGGGGAAATGACAGGGCTGGGGATCGGGAGTGTCGGGGTACTGGCAGTACACGCAGTTCAACGTGCAGACCCGCCGCTCCGTGGGCAGAATGTTCAGGCCGAGGGATCGGCCGAACCTTCTCGAGCGGACGGGACCGTAGACCACTCCGGTCTGAAGAGAGATGGTTTCCATGGCGGCCGCCCTCCTTCGCAAACGGTTTGTACCGAATTTATCCTACCCGTTGTGCGAAATCCCGTCTGTGACGGCCGTCACACCAGCCGGAGGAGCCGCTATCCCGTCCGGGGGGGCCTCTGAGAGCCTCCGGGGGCGGCTTCCGGCGGGGGCGAGACGAGGGGCAGCGTGATGATGAACGTCGCCCCTTCGTTGGGGCGGCTTTTCGCGGTGATCTTCCCGCGGTGGTTCTGGACGATCTTGTCCACGATGGCCAGCCCGATGCCGGTGCCCTCGTATTCGTCCCGGCCGTGCAGGCGCTGGAAGGGCTTGAAGATCCGGTCGCTGTATTTCTCGTCGAAGCCGATCCCGTTGTCGCGGACGAGGATTTCCGCGGCGCCGTCGTTCGTGACCCGGCTTTCGATGGAAATCTCCGGGCGGGCGTCTTTTTTCGAAAATTTAATGGCGTTGGTGATGAGGTTCTGGAAGAGGTGGTGCATCTGGGCGCGGTTGGCCTCGATCTCCGGCAGCGGCTTCACCTCGATCTTCGCCTTCGCCTGGGCGATGAGCACCTCGAGATCCGAGAGCACCTCGTCGACGGTCGCCTTCAGGCTGATCCGCTCGAACAGGATGTCGCTGCGGGAGGCGCGCGAAAACTGCAGCAGGTCCTCCACGACGCTCTTCATCCGGAGCGCGGCGTTGGACATGCGCGTGAAAAAGTCGTTTTTCTCCTCCTCGGTCAGGCGGCCGTGGCCCTCCTCCTTGAGGCGCTCGTTGAACGTGATGATCTTGCGAAGAGGCTCCTGCAGGTCGTGGGAGGCGATGTAGGCGAACTGCTCGAGGTCCTTGTTCGACTGCGCGAGCTCCGCGTTCGACGCCGACAGGCGGTCGGCGATCTTCTTGAGCTCCCCTTCTTTCTTTTTCATCTCGGTGATGTCGTGGAACGTGAGGACCCCGATCGACGAGTGGCCGTGCAGGGACGGCAGCGCGTCGCCGGAAACGACGAGCGTGCGCACCCCTTTCGGCGTAAGCCAGTCGATGACGAAACCCCGGATCTTCTCGCCCCGCGCGAGCCGGTTCGAGGGGAGGTCTTTCGCGGAGATCAGGTTCCCCTGCATGTCGTAAGCGGAAAACATCTCGTTCTCCCGGAACGGCGGCCCCGTGTTGACGTCCGGGAACTGGCCTCCCGCGACGTCATGGGCGGCGCGGTTGGCGAACGTGACCCGCCCCGTCTCCCATTCGACCAGGAGGAAGGGCGTGGGCATGAGGTCGAGGATGTTCTGCAGCCACTGCCACTGGTTGCTGAGCGTCTTCTCGCGGTTCTGGATCTCGGAAAGCATCTGGTTGAAATTATCGATGAGGAGACCGATCTCGTCCTCGGTCTCCTTCTTCACGCGGAGGGAATAGTCCTTTTCCTGCGAATACCGTTTGGCGAACTCCGCCAGGTGCA
>DATJEK010000098.1:0-8782 GCA_035496715.1 Candidatus Eiseniibacteriota bacterium
GTCCGCAGGTAGTGATCGAGGTCTTTCCGGAACTTGGGGTCCGATTTCGCGGCGCGATAGCCCGCTTCGAGCTCGGTCAGCGCGGCCATCAGCGTCTCGGGGACGTACTTGCCGCCGTAGGGCCCGAAATGGCCCGCGCGGTCGGGCAGCGCGGCTTTAAATCTTTTTGGCATTGCGGATGAACTCCTTCACGAGTTTCGGATCTTTTTTCCCCGGCGAGCGCTCGAGGCTCGACGACGCGTCGACGCCGTAGGGTTTCACGAGCCGGACCGCCTCGCGGACGTTGCGCGGATTGAGGCCGCCCGAGAGGATCAGCGGCCGGCCCGCGGGCGCCTTCTTCAGGAGCCGCCAGTCGAACGTCCGGCCGGTTCCTCCGTAGGCCCCCTCGACCCGGGCGTCGAACAACAGGGCGCCCGGATACCGGGACGCCTCCCCGAAATCAAAATCGTCTCCGACGCGGAACGCCTTGATCACGCGCACGCCCCGGATCCTGCGGACGTCCGCGGGCGACTCGTCGCCGTGCAGCTGCACGGCCGTCAGTCCGCACCGGCGGGCGACGCGTTCGATCGTCGAGGGCTCCTCGTCGACGAAGACGCCGACCGCGGCGACCCAGGGTCCGATCGCAGCCACGATCTTCGCGGCCTCATCCGGCCGCACGCGGCGCGGGCTTTTCGCGAAGACGAAGCCCAGCGCGTCGGCGCCGCACTCGACGGCGTGCCGCGCGTCCGCGAGATTGGTGATGCCGCAGATCTTCACGCGGACCACGGTCACTCCCCCAGGAGACGCCGGAGCGCGCCGGCGACGTCCTTTTGCTTCATCAGGCTCTCGCCGACGAGCGCCGCGCGCACGCCCAAGCCCTTCAAGTATAGCAAATCTTCCCGGCTTTGAATGCCGCTTTCCGAGACGACGAGCGCATGCCCGAGGAACCTCGGCGCGAGCCTGGCGGTGAGCGTCGTGTCCACCTCGAAGGTCCGGAGGTCCCGGTTGTTGATCCCGACCAGGCCCGGGCGGACGGCCTCGACTTTCCGCGCGTCCTCCTCCCCGTGCACCTCGTAGAGGGCGTCGAGCCCCAACGACGCCGCCAGCGCCCCGAACGAGCGGAGCTCGTCTTCCGAAAGGATGGCCGCGATCAGGAGGATCGCGTCCGCGCCCATGAGCCTGGACTCGTAGACCTGGTACTCGTCGAGGATGAAATCCTTGCGGAGGATCGGCAGCCTGACGGCGGCGCGCACGTCCCGGAGGATCTGCGCGGAGCCGCCGAAGAACCGCTCGTCGGTGAGCACCGAGAGCGCCGACGCGCCGGCCGACTCGTAATCGCGGGCGATGCGCACCGCGTCGAAATCGTCCCGGAAAAGGCCCTTCGAGGGGGATTTCTTCTTGATCTCGGCGATGACCGCGACGCGGCCCTCGCGCGACAGGGCCCCGGCGAACACGGCCCGGCGCGGAGGCAGCGCCGCGACGGACGCGCGGAGCCGCTCCGGCGGCGCCGCCCGCTTCGCCGCCTCGATCTCGATTTTCTTGTGCCGGACGATGTCGTCGAGGATCAAGAGCTTCGGACGCCGTCCGTCCCCTGGGTCTGGGCGGCGATCTCCCGGAGTTTTTTCATCGCGGCGCCGGAACCGAGCGTCTCCTTTGACAGGCGCACGCCCTCGCGGAACGACGCCGCCCGTTCCGCCGTGTACAGCGCGGCGCCCGCGTTCAGGCAGACGATGTCGGAGTGCGGCCCCTCGAGCCCGTTGAGCACGCCGAGAGCGGCCGAAAGGGCCTGCTCCTTGGTGGCGACGCGGACCGCGTCGGCCGGCGCGCGGCGGAGGCCGAAGTCCTCCGGCGCGACAAAATGGACGTTCGTGGTCCCGTTGGCCACTTCGGCCGTCATCGTGCGCTCGCACAGCGAGATCTCGTCCATGCCGTCGGGCCCGAGGCCGTGCACGACGAGCGCCCGCTTGGCGCCCAGCGTCACGAGGACCCGCCCGATCTTCTCCACCAGCTTGTGCGAATAGACGCCGAGCACCTGACGGCGGGCGCCGGCGGGATTGCAGAGGGGGCCGAGCAGGTTGAAAAGGGTCTTTCCCTGGATGCGCTTGCGCGCGGCGGCCGCGTGCCGCATCGCCGGATGGAAGCGGGGGGCGAAAAAAAATCCGAACCCGGTTTTTTCGATGCACGCCTCGACGGCGGCGGGCTCGAGGTCGATCTTCACCCCGAGGGCCTCGAGGAGGTCGGCGCTGCCGCTGACGCTCGAGATCGAGCGGTTACCGTGCTTGGCGACTTTCACGCCCGCGGCGGCGGCCGTCAGGGACGCGAGCGTGGAGACGTTCAGCGTGCCGCTCGAGTCGGCGCCGGTGCCGCAGGTGTCGAGCAGGTCCGGGTACTCGCGCGAGAGCTTGACCGCGTGGCCGCGCATGACGCGCGCGGCGGCCGTGATCTCCTCGACGGTCTCCCCCTTTTCCCTCAAAAGAAGGAGAAAGCGCTCGATCTCGTCGTCGGAACACAGCCCGCCGGCCACGGACTCCATCACCTCGGCCATCTCGGGCGCCTCGAGGTCGCGCTTGTGCCTGAGCCGTTCGAGCGCGGCCGCCATCGGCCCGCCCTCCGTCCTGCCGAAAAGGCCCAGGAGCGCGCTCACCGCGTGAGCCTGAGGAAATTCCGCAGGATGTCCTTGCCGGCCTGCGTCAGGATCGACTCGGGATGGAACTGGACTCCGAAAATGGGGAAACTCTTGTGCTGCAGGCCCATGATCTCCTTCTCCTTCGTCTGGGCCGTGACCGAGAGCTCTTTCGGGAGGCCCTTGTGTTCGACGAGGAGCGAATGATACCGCGTGGCCACGAAGGGGTTGTCGATGCCCTTGAAGATGCCCTTGCCGTCGTGGTAGATCAGGGAGGTTTTGCCGTGCATGAGCCGCTTGGCGCCGCTGACCCTGCCGCCGAAGACCTCGCCGATGCACTGGTGCCCCAGGCACACGCCGAGGACGGGCGTCTTGGGGCCGAGGCGGAGGATGACGTCCTTGGAGACCCCGGCGTCGCCGGGATTGCCCGGGCCGGGAGAGATCACGATGCGGGAGGGCTTGAGCTTCCGGATCGCCTCGACGGTGAGCTCGTCGTTCCGGACGACCTTCAGCTCCTCGCCCATCTCGCCGAGATACTGGACGAGGTTGTACGTGAACGAATCGTAATTGTCGATCATGAGGATCATGCCGTCACCCCGCTTTCGGCCGCCTCGATCGCCTTCATCATGCCCTTCGCCTTGCTGACGGTCTCCTGGTACTCCTTCGCGGGGTCGGAATCGGTGACGATCCCCGCGCCGGCCTGGACGGTCGCGACGCCGCCCTTGACCAGCACCGTGCGGATCGCGATGCAGGAGTCGAAGTTGCCGGACTAGCTGAAATAGCCGACGACGCCCGAGTAGAAGCCGCGCCGGCGGTTCTCGAGCTCGTCGATGATCTGCATCGCGCGGACTTTCGGCGCGCCGGAGATCGTGCCGGCCGGGAAGGTCGCGCGCAGGAGGTCGAACACGCTCTTTCCCTTCGCGAGCAGGCCCTGGACGTGGCTGACGATGTGCATCACGTGCGAATAACGCTCGATCGTCATGAATTCGCTCACCTTGACGCTCTTGTATTCGCAGACGCGCCCCAGGTCGTTGCGCCCCAGGTCGACGAGCATCAGGTGCTCGGCGCGCTCCTTGGGGTCGGCGAGGAGCTCCTTCTCGAGGCGCCTGTCCTCGGCGTCGTCCTTGCCGCGGCGGCGCGTGCCCGCGATGGGCCTGAGGGACGCCCGGCGGTTCTCGCACCGCACGTGCACCTCGGGAGACGAGCCGGCCAGCTGGAAATCGCCGCAGTTCAGGTAAAACATGTAGGGCGACGGGTTGATCGACCGGAGCGACCGGTAGATCTCGAACGCCCCGCTTCGCACGGCCATGCGGAACGCCTGCGACAGCACGACCTGGAAGATGTCGCCCTTTTTGATGTATTCCTTGGCCTTCAGCACCGCCTTGCGGAAGGCCGCCTGCGTGAAATTGGACTCGACCTTGAGCGCGGCGGCCGCGTGCGGCTCGGCCGTGCGCGCCGCGAACGGCACGGCCGCGCGGATGCGCCCGATCTCGCTCTCGATCCGGTCGACCGCGTGCGCGTAGGCCTCCTCGGCGCTCGCGAAGTCGTCGAGAAACACGTTGCAGACGACTTTGATGCGCCGGTTCAGGTGGTCGAAAATGAAAAGCGTGTCCGTGAAAATGAAGAGCGAGTCGGGGATCCCCAGCGCGTCGGGGTTTTTGTCGGGGATGTTTTCGATGAACCGGACCGTGTCGTAGCCGAGGTAGCCGACCGCTCCGCCGGAAAACGGCGGCAGGCCCTCGACCGGGGCCTGGCGGTAGCGGGACAGGAGCGCCTCGAGCTCGGCCAGCGGGTCCTTCGGGGTCTCGAACACGCGTTCGCGCCCCGCGCGCGGCGAAATCGTCACGCGCTTCCCCTTCGACTGGAACACGAGCGAGGGCTCTCCGCCGAGGAACGAGTAGCGGGCGAGTTTCTCCCCGCCCTCGACCGATTCGAGCAGGTACGAATACGGCTTGTCCCCGGTCTTGAGGAACAGCGAGACCGGGGTCTCCAGGTCCGCCAGCACTTCCCGGTAAACCGGGATCAGGTTATGCTTGCGGGCCAGCCGCGTGAACTCCTTGCGGTCCGGGGTGTGCGTCGGCACTAATAGACTTTCTCGGGGTCGAAGATTCTCGGCTCGGTGGTCTGACGGCCCGCGTCGTCGCCGATCTTGTCGAAATAGCAGCTGAAGAAACCCTTGTGGCACCCGGCGACCAGCTGGTCGACGACGAAGAGGAGCGACTTGCCCTCGCAGTCGACGCGGAACTCCTTCACCGCCTGCGTGTGGCCCGAGGTCTCGCCTTTTTTCATCAGCTTCTGCTGGGAGCGGCGGTAGAGATGGATGAATTTCCGCTCGAGCGTGGCCCTGAGCGCGATGTCGTTCATGTAGCAGAGGACGAGCACCTGCTTCGTCTTGGCGTCCTGGATGATCGCCGGGACCAGGCCCGTATTGGGGTCGAACTTGATCTGGGATTTGATTTTCTCGAAAGTTTCGTCCGTCATAACCGCACCGCCACCCCTTTCTTCTTGAGATAAAGTTTCGCCTCGCGAACGGTATGTTCGCGATAATGGAAAATGCTGGCCGCCAGCACCGCGTCGGCGCGGCCCTTCTTGAAACCGTCGGCCAGGTGCCCGAGCGTCCCGACGCCGCCGGAGGCGATCACCGGGATCCGCACCGCCGTCGAGACCGCGCGCGTGAGGTCCAGGTCGTAGCCCGACTTCGTGCCGTCGCGGTCCATGCTCGTGAGCAGGATCTCTCCGGCCCCCAGGCGCTCCGCCTTCTTCGCCCACGCGACCGCGTCGAGGCCGGTCCGGGTCCGCCCGCCGTGCGTGAACACTTCCCACTTCCCGCGCCCGGTCTTCCTCGCGTCGATGGCCACCACGATGCACTGCGCGCCGAAGCGCGCCGAAGCCTCGCGGACGAATGCGGGCCGCCGGACCGCCGCCGTGTTGATCGAAACCTTGTCGGCGCCGGCGTTCAGCAGCGTCCGGATGTCCTCGATCGTCGAGATGCCCCCGCCGACCGTCAGCGGCATGAACACCTTCTCGGCCGTGCGGCGCACGACCTCGAGCAGGATGCCCCGCTTTTCGTGGGAGGCCGTGATGTCGAGAAAAACCAGCTCGTCCGCCCCGCCCTTGTCGTAATGGACCGCGCATTCGACGGGGTCTCCCGCGTCGCGCAGGCGGAGGAATTTGGTGCCTTTGACGACCCGGCCCTCTTTCACGTCCAGGCAGGGAATCACCCGTTTCGCAAGCATCTAGGTTATCTCTTTAACCGCCGTTTTGGCAAGGGTTAAGCCCGTCCCGCGGAGGCGGAAAGGGCCTCTTTCAGCGTGATTTTTCCCTCGTAAATCGCCTTCCCGATGATCACGCCTTCGAGGTTCTTGAGCTGGAGGCGGGCGAGCGCCTCGACGTCGCGCGCCGAGCCGACGCCCCCCGAGGCCACGACGCCGATCCGGACGGCCTCACATAGCGCCCGGACCCCCGCCAGATTGGGCCCCCCGAGCGCGCCGTCTTTCGAGATGTCGGTGTAGATCACGGTCCGTCCGCCGAGCGACTCGACCTTTTTGGCGAAATCGACCGCCTTTTCCTGCGTCACGCGCGTCCAGCCGTCGGTGGCCAGAAAGCCGTCGCGGGCGTCGATCCCCACGATCGCTTTCGCGCCGAATTCCCCGATCGCCTCCCGGAGAAATCCCGGATCCAGACACGCCTTGGTGCCGAACACCGCCCAGCGGGCGCCCATCTCGAAATACCGCGCGGCGGTGTCGAGGCTCCGGATCCCGCCGCCGACCTCGACGGGGGTGCGCACGCCTTTGAGGATCTTCTCGATCGCGCCCAGGTTCTTGGGCTCCCCTTTCAGCGCGCCGTCCAGATCCACGACGTGGATCCGGGAGGCGCCGTCGGCCTCGAAGCGCCGCGCGATTTCGAGCGGCTCGTCGAAATAGACCTTTTCTTCCTTGAAGTCGCCGTGCAGGAGCCGCACGACCTTTCCACCCTTCAGATCGATCGCGGGAATGGGGATCATGAGGCCTCGTAGCGCACGAAATTGCGGATCAGCCGCAGTCCCGCGGTCTGGCTTTTTTCCGGGTGGAACTGGGTGGCGAACACGTTCCCTTTCCAGACCGCCGAGCAGAACTGGCGGCCGTAGCGCGTGCGGCCCGCGATCCACGTCTTGTCCTCCGGGTCGCCGAAATAGGAGTGCACGAAATAAAAGTGGTCGCCCCTGGAGGCGCCCTTGAAAAGCGGGCAGCCCTTGCGCGTCGAGACGGTGTTCCAGCCCATGTGCGGGACCTTGAGGTCCGTGCGGAACTTCCGGACGCGGCCCGGGATCACGCCGAGTCCGGCCACGCGAGCGCCCTCTTCGCTGCGGTCGAAGAGGAGCTGGAGGCCGAGGCAGAGGCCGAGATAGGGCGTCCCCGAGAGGATTTTCCGGCGCAAAGGGGCGGCGAGGCGGCGTTTTTTGAGCTCGCGCATCGCGTGAGTGAAAGCCCCCACGCCGGGAAGCACGATCTTGCCGGCGCGCTCGATCTGGCGGGGATCGGCCGTGACGATCGCGCGGGCGCCGTTCTTTTCGAAGGCCTTCTGCACGCTGCGCAGGTTGCCCATGCCGTAGTCGACGATGACGATGGGGCCCGGCTTCACAGCTTGCCTTTGGTGGAGGGCACGCCTTTCGCGCGCGGGTCGACCGAAGTGGCCCAGTCGAGCGCCTTGGCCAGCGCTTTGAAGGTCGCCTCGATCACGTGGTGCGGGTGCTCGCCCGAGACGAGCTCGACGTGGATCGTGGCGCCCAGGTGCGAGGCGAACGATTCGAGGAAATGCTTCGCGTCGGCGAGCGTGTAGTTCATGGGGGTGTTTTTCGCGCGGAGCGCCGGGTGGTCCACCCAGCGCGTCTTGGGGCGCGTGTGCAGATGAAACGAGCCGCGGCCGGACAGGTCGAGGCTCACGCGCGCCTCCACGAGCGCCTCGTCCAGAGGGGCGCGGAAATCCGCGAAGCGGCGGATCCCCTTCTTGTCGCCGATCGCCTTCCTGAAGGCCTCGCCCAGCGCGATGCCCGCGTCCTCGTTCGTGTGGTGCGTGTCGATGTCGAGGTCGCCCGTGGCGCGCAGCGTGATGTCGAAAAGGCCGTGCTTGGCCAGGCTCTCGAGCATGTGGTCGAGAAACCGGATGCCGGTGCGGACGGACGCCTTGCCGGAGCCGTCGATGACGACCTTCGCGGTGATATCCGTTTCGCGGGTCTTGCGGGAGACGCCGGCGCTGCGTTTTTTCATATCTTCTCCCTGGTTTTGTCGAACCGGACCTTGACCGATTCCATGTGGCGCACGAGGCCCTCCAGCGTCGCCAGGTGCTCGATCGGCGCCTTCACCTTCTCGAGGGCCTTGCGGTTGTAGGAGATCACGTGCGTGCTCTTCAGGAAATTCGCCAGGCAGATGCCCGAAAAGAACCTCGCCGTCCCGTTGGTCGGCAGGACGTGGCTGGGTCCCGCGATGTAGTCGCCGACCGCCGTCGGCGTGTAAGGCCCGATGAAAATGGCGCCCGCGTGCTTCACGTCCTTCAGGATGCGCTGCGGGCTCTTCACGAGGATCTCGAGATGCTCCGGCGCGATCTGGTTGACGACGTCGGCGCCCTGTTTGAGATTTTTCACGACGACGATGTAGCCGCGCGCCGTGACCTTGCGGATCGCCTTGGCCAGCCGCTTGGAAGTCGTCACGAGGATCGAGGTGCCCATGTGGTGCTCGCTCTGCGCCAGCAGGTCCGCCGCCACGAACTCGGGATCCGAGTGGTCGTCGCCCAGGATCACCAGCTCCGTCGGCCCCGCGACCATGTCGATGTCGCAGTACCCGAACACCTGGCGCTTGGCCTCGGCCACGTAGGCGTTCCCGGGGCCGATGATCTTGTCCACGCGCGGGATGGTCTTCGTGCCGAAGGCGAAGGCCCCGATCGCCTGAGCTCCTCCGGCCTTGAAGATCCCGTCCACCTTGAGCAGGTTCGCGACCACCAAAATGTGCGGATCCACGCTCTTGAATTTATTCGGAGGTGTGATGAGGTACACCTTCTCGACGCCCGCGAGCTTGGCCGGCAGGACCGTCATGTAGACGGTCGAGGGCAGCGGCACGGTGCCCGAGGGCACGTAGACGCCGACCGACTCGAGCGGGCGGATCCGCTCGCCGAGCACGACGCCGTCGTCGGTGGTCATTTTCCACG
>DATJEK010000099.1:0-5481 GCA_035496715.1 Candidatus Eiseniibacteriota bacterium
CGCCCTCGTGGTCCTCGCCGTCGGTGAGGAGGACCAGCGCCTTGCCGCCCTTCTCCTTCGGGAACGCTTTCAGGGCGGCTTCGATCGCCGCCGAAAGAGACGTGCCCTGCAGGCTCACGAGGTTGGGATTCACGGTGGACAGGAAAAGCTTCACCGCCGAGCGGTCGAACGTCAGCGGGCACTGGATGAACGCCTCGCCGGCGAACGCGATCACGCCCAGGCGGTCGCCGCGCAGCTTGTCGACGAGCCCGGTGAGCTCCAGCTTGGCCTTCTCGAGCCGGTTGGGCAGGATGTCCTTCGAGAGCATGCTGTTGGAGACGTCGATGGCGATGAGGACGTCGACTCCCTTGCGTTCGACGAGCGTCTCCTTGCTGCGGAAATGCGGCTGGCACAGGCCGAGGACGACGAAAAAAATCCCCGCGACGAAAAACACGCGCTTCAGGAGCCGCCGCCGGGGCGACAGCGACGCGACGAGGCGTCCGACGAGCGTCGTCTCGCCGAAACGGCGCATCTCGCGGCGCTTCCTCCAGGAGGAGAGGAAGAACACCGCCGCCGCGGCGGGGACGGTCCACAGCCAGACGAAATTGGAAGGCAGGCCCCACTCCATCAGCGTCTCCTCACGGCAGCCGCACGCGCACGAGGTTCACCCACACGAGCTCGAGGAGGACGAGCGCGAACGCCGGCCACAGGAACCAGAAATAATGCTCCTCATAATGCGTGTAGCGCTCGACCTTCACCTCGGTCCGCTCGAGCGAGTCGATTTCCGAAAAAATGTCGCGCAGGCCGCGCGTGTCCTGCGCGCGGAAGTAGCGGCCGCCGGTCTTGCGCGCGATGAGGTCGAGCGTGCGCTCGTCGATCTGCGTCTCGACCTTGAGGAGACGGGTGCCGAAACGGGGGTCCTGGATCGGCAGCAGCGATTCGCCGTTCCTGCCGACGCCGATCGTGTACACGCGGACCTTCAGCGCCTTGGCCAGGTCGGAGGCCGTGATCGGGTCGATTTCGCCGGCGTTGTTCACGCCGTCGGTGAGCAGAATCACGACCTTGCTCTTGGCTTCGGATCCCTTCAGGCGGTTCACCGCGTTCGCGAGGCCCAGGCCGATCGCCGTGCCGTCCTCGAGCATCCCCAGCTGCACCTGGTCCAGCAACGCGGTGACCGCCTGGTGGTCGACGGTCAGCGGGCTCTGCGTGACGCTCTGCCCCGCGAAGACGACCAGGCCGATGCGGTCGTTCGGGCGGCCCTTGATGAAGCGGCGCGCCTCTTCCTTGGCGGCGACCAGCCGGTTGTCGGGCTGGAAGTCGAGCGTCGCCATGCTGCCGGAGATGTCGAGCGAGAGCATGATGTCGATGACGTTGCGGCTGGTCTTCTCCTCGCCGAGGCCCGTCTGGGGACGCGCGAGCGCCGCCGTGAGGAGGAGAAGCGCCAGGAGCCTCAGCGTGGCCGGAAAGATCCGCGTGAAGCGCACGCGGTGCCCTCCGGCGTCCTTGACGATCTTCACGCTCGAGTAGCGGAGGACGGCCTCGCGGCCGATCTTCCCGCGGACGTAGAGAAAGAAGAAGACGACGGCCGGGACGGCGAGCAGGAAATAAAGAGGCTGGGCGAATTTCATTTTTTCGCCGCCTCCGGCTCGGGGGCCGGCTTCGTGGAAGCGACGAATTCCTCGAGCCGGGCCTCGACCTGGCCGGTTTCGGGCCGCGAGGGCTCGTATTTGGCGAACTTCACGAGGTCCGAGGCCTCGAGCACTTCCCGCGCGACCGCGAGCGCCTCGCGGCTCATCGCGCTCTCCTTCAGGGCGGCCAGGAGCTCGGCCGTCGTCAGGTCGGCCGCGTCCACGCCGAACCGGCGCGTGATGTAACGGCGCAGGACGTCCGACAGCGCGCTGTAATGCTCCTTCAGCCTGCCCTGCGGGAGGAGCCCCGCCTGGCGCAGCCGCCCGAGCTCCAGGAGCGCGCGCTCGTGCGCGGGTTTCAGGGTTTCGGGATCGACGACGATCCGCGAGCGCAGGCGGAAAAAAAGCTTCAGGGCGAGGATCGCCGACAAGAGCGCCGCCAGGACCGCCAGAACGAGCGTGCGAAGCTCGTCCAGGCTCAGGGAAACGGGTCCCTTGATCGGCTTGAGCTGGGCCTGGCCGGCCGGCGGAGCCTTCGATACGCTCACGATCTCGACCGCGACGGGGTCGCTGAAGACCTGGCCTTCCCGTCCGCGCTCGTCGATGAAAGTCACGGAGACCGGCGGGACCGTCAGGCGCCCCAGCTCGAAAGTCGTGAGCGTCAGGACGAAAACCTCGCCGACCCGGTTTTTGCCGCGTTCCACCGGCGCCTTCTCGACGGATTTGACCTCGAACGGGCCCAGCTTCGTCTCGGCCGAGGGCGGACGGAGCGTCCAGTCCTTCGGGCGGTCCGCGCGAAGATACAGCCGGAGCTCGTCACCGACGGTGGCTTTTTCGGGGAACACGCGCGAGGCGATCCCGACCGAGCCCGACGCCGCGCGGCCCGCGGGAACGGGGGCGGCGCAGGCCTCGGCGCACGCCAGCGCGGCGGCCAGGAGAAGGAGGAGGATTCGGTTCACCGGAAGCGCTTCTCCCTCGTCTTGAAGAACCGGATCAGGGGATCGATGTAGGGCACGCCGGTCTCCAGCTCGATCCGGTCGAGGCCGACCTGCGAAAAAACGCGGTCCCGCGCCTCTTTGCGCTTCGCCCATTCCTTGTGGAAACGCTCCTTGAACGCGCGGCCGGGGCGGAGCGTGAACGTCTCCCCCGTTTCGGCGTCCTCGAGCTCGACCGGCCCCCCCAGCGCGGGAAACTCCTTCTCGGTCGCGTCCTCGACGACGACGGCGACGATGTCGTGTTTCTTGTAGGCGATCTTGAGGAGTTTTTCGTAGCCGTCGGCGATGAAGTCGGAAAAGAGGAAGACGGTCGAGCGTTTCGTCACGACGTCGTTCAGCACTTTGAGGGGCGCGTTCAGGTCGGTGCGGCGGTGCTTCGGGCGGAAGCCGAGGATCTCTCGGATGACGCGCAGGACGTGGCGGCGGCCTTTTTTCGGCGGGATGAACTTTTCGACGCGGTCCGAGAAGACGATGAGCCCGACGCGGTCGTGGTTCTTCACGGCCGAGAACGCCAGGAGCGCGCACATCTCGGCGATCAGCTCGGACTTGGTCTTGCCCTTGGTGCCGTACTGGCCGGAGGAGCTGGCGTCGACGAGGAACATCACGGTGAGCTCGCGCTCCTCGACGAACTTCTTCGTGTACGGATGGCCCATCCGGGCGGTGACGTTCCAGTCGATGTCGCGGATGTCGTCGCCGGCGTCGTACTCGCGGACCTCGTCGAACTCCATGCCGCGGCCCTTGAACACGCTGTGGTACTCGCCGGCGAAGACCGTGTTGACCAGACGGGACGTCGTGATCTCGATGAAGCGGATTTTCTTGAAGAGTTCCCTCGGAATCATGGCGGAAGACGCCTTTTCTTCTTAGGGGACTTCGATTTCGTCGAAAACCCTTTTCACGATCTCTTCGGAGGTGAGCTCTTCGGCCTCGGCCTCGTAGCTGGCGATCACGCGGTGGCGCAGGATGTCCAGGCCGACGGCCTTCACGTCCTCGGGCACCACGTAGCCGCGGCCGCGCAGGAACGCGTAGGCGCGCGAGGCGATGTTGAGATAGATCGTCGCGCGCGGGCTCGCGCCGTAGAGGATGAGGCCCTTCAGGTTCTTCAGCTTGTAGGCCTCGGGGTCGCGCGTCGCGCAGACGATGTTCACGATGTAGTTCTTGATCTTGTCGTCGATGTAGATCTCCTTGACGATCTGGCGGGCGCGGAGGATGTCCTCGGGGCCGATCACCGGCGCCACGCGGACCGGGCGGTTTCCCGCCATGCGCTCCATGATCTCGAGCTCCTCGTTTTTCTTGGGGTACGTGATCTTGAGTTTCATCATGAAGCGGTCGACCTGCGCCTCCGGGAGCGGGTAGGTGCCTTCCTGCTCGATCGGGTTCTGCGTCGCCATGACGAGGAACGGATCCTCGAGCTTGTACGTCTGGCCGCCGAGCGTGATCTGCCGCTCCTGCATCGCTTCCAGGAGCGCGCTCTGCACTTTGGCGGGGGCGCGGTTGATTTCGTCGGCGAGGATGATGTGCGAGAAAAGCGGGCCCTTCTTCGTGGTGAATTCGCCGGTCTTGGGGTTGTAGATCAGCGTCCCCAGGAGATCGGCGGGAAGGAGGTCGGGGGTGAACTGGATGCGCTGGAAGTCGGTGTTGACCGCCTGCGCGAGCGTCTTCACGGAGAGCGTCTTGGCGAGCCCGGGGACGCCCTCGAGCAGGACGTGGCCGTCCGCCAGAAGACAAAGAAGCAGGCGCTCCACCAGATACGCCTGCCCCACGATGACCTTGCCGATTTCGGCCTGGAGCGCGCGGATCGAGGCGCTTTCCTTTTCGACCTTTTCGGCGACCTGCTTGATGTCGAGCACTGTCATGGAAGCCTCCTTAAGAAAGGTAGGCTTTCCATTATACCGTTTTTACGACTTCTGCCCAAGCACCTTGAAGGACTTCTGGCCGAAGACCGTCTCGTCCACGTAGATGCGGAATTCGTAGTCGCCGGGATGCTCGAAGCGGACCGAAAGGAGGTTGAAGACGAGTTCCGAGTCCCGCGAGCGGTCCTTGACCTGGAAACGCGAGATGACCGCGCGGTGCATCGAGCGCTCCTCGTCGAGATCGTAGAGCTCGAGCGCGAAGTCGAACGTGCCCTCGATTTCCCGGAACTGGACGTACACGCTCATCGAATTGTGAACGAGCGGGAACTGCGGGCCGCCGATGCGGTCGAAGAGTCCGATCAGCGTGCGCTTGTGCGTGCCTTCCTCGACCAGCGTCTGGTCGCAGAGGAGCATCGCCTTGAGGATGGGCCGGGGATCCGCCATCGCGTCAGCCCTCCGCCTGCCGCCGGAACAGGGACCGCGCCTGCCGGCGCTTGAGGCCGGCGGCCCACCGGCGCTTCTCGTCCTCGGTCTCGACCGCGAGGCCGGGCACTTCTTTCGGCCGGTCGTCCTCGTCGAGCGAGACCATCGTGAAGTAGCACGAATTGGTGTGGCGCTTCTTGCCGGTCCGGACGTCCTCGGCGAGGATCTTGATGCCGATCTCCATCGACGTGCGGCCGACGTAGTTCACCGACGCGAGGAACGTGACTACCTCGCCGATCTTGATCGGCTCGCGGAAGTCGACGCGGTCCACGGACGCCGTGACGCAGCGCGGCCCCGCGTGGCGCGCGGCGCAGACGTAGGCCACGCTGTCGGCGATCGAAAGGATCGCCCCGCCGTAGACGACTCCGCCGAAATTCACGTGCTGGGGCAGCATGAGCTGGCTCATCTCGGTTCTGGATTCGCTGACTTTTTTGGGCGAAAGGGCGGTCATGGGTTTACTGTATCAGACGCGGAGGCAAATGTCACTTTATATAACCTATTTTGAATAAATGACTTAGAACGTGTTGATCCGGCAGTAGCGGGTGA
>DATJEK010000100.1:0-12360 GCA_035496715.1 Candidatus Eiseniibacteriota bacterium
ACCGGTAACGTGCGCTGGGGACTGGCGTTCCCGTTTCCCGAGCAGGACGAGGCCGACAGGAAAGTCGGCGACGCGTTCCTGGCGCGGCTCGAGGCGTTCCTGAAAAAGGAAGTCGACGCCGACGCGATCGACCGGACCGGGCTGATCCCCGACACCGTGATGAAGGGCCTGGCCGAGCTCGGCTGTTTCGGGCTCAAGATCCCCAAAGAATACGGGGGGCTCGGATTTTCCCAGATCAACTACAACCGCGCGATCGGCCTCGTCGCCAGCCACTGCGGTTCGACCGCGGTTCTCCTTTCCGCGCATCAGTCGATCGGCGTTCCCCAGCCCCTCAAAATATTCGGGACCGACGCGCAGAAGAAAAAATACCTGCCGCTCTTCGCCAAGGGCGCGGTGTCGGCGTTCGCGCTGACCGAACCCGAGGTCGGTTCGGACCCGGCGAAGATGTCGACGACCGCCACGCCCGTCGACAACGGGAATTTCTACCTCCTGAACGGCCGCAAGCTCTGGTGCACGAACGGCAACATCGCGGACGTCCTCATCGTGATGGCGAAGACGCCGCCGAAGATCGTGAACGGCCGCGAGAAGACGCAGATCACGGCCTTCATCGTCGAAAAAAACATGCCGGGTTTCAAAGTCCTCCACCGGTGCAATTTCATGGGCCTGAAGGGCATCCAGAACGGGCTCCTGGAATTCAAGGACGTGAAAGTCCCGAAGGAGAACATCCTCTGGGGCACGGGGCAGGGGCTCAAGCTCGCGCTCGTGACGCTGAACACCGGGCGTCTCACGGTCCCGGCCGCCTGCACGGCCATGGCCAAGAAGTCGCTCGTCTGGGTGCGCGACTGGGCGAACAAGCGCGTGCAGTGGGGCGCACCGATCGGCCATCACGAGGCGGTCACCTCGAAACTTTCGCTCATGGCGGCGACGACCTTCGCCATGGACAGCGTCACGGCGCTCACGTCCGCTTTCGCCGACCGCGGCAAGGCCGACCTGCGTCTGGAGGCCGCGATGGCCAAGCTCTTCTGCACCGAGGCCGCCTGGCGCATCGCCGACGACACCGTCCAGATCCGCGGCGGCCGAGGCTACGAAACGGCCGACTCGCTCCGCGGCCGCGGCGAGGAAGGCATCCCCGCCGAGCGCGTCCTGCGCGACGCGCGCATCAACCTCATCATCGAGGGGACGAGCGAGATCATGCGGCTTTTCATCGCGCGCGAGGCGATGGATCCGCATTTGAGACGCATCCTGCCGCTTCTGTCCTCGAAGACGCCGCCGGGGGACAAGGCCGCGAAGGCCCTCTCGATGGCGTTCCACTACGCGCTCTGGCTGCCGAAAACGTTCCTGCCCTCGGCGATGCCGCCCGCGGCGCCGTCCGGGCTCCGGAGGCACCTGGGCTACGTCGAGCGGACGAGCCGCCGCCTGGCGCGCTCTCTTTTCTTCGCGATGGCCGCGCACCAGCAGGGCCTCGAGAAGCGCCAGCAGATTCTCGCGCGATTCGTGAACATCGGCACCGATCTCTTCGCGATGGCCGCGACCTGTTCCCGCGCGGCCTCGCTGACGTCGAAAAACCCCTCCGAACCGGGGCCCGTCGAGCTCGCCGATCTCTTCTGCCGCGAGGCGACTTTGCGCGTCGAGCGGGAATTCCGCTCCCAGGCCCGCAACGATGATAAGATGATCTATCGGGTCGGGCGCCGCATGCTCGAGGGCCGTTACGCCTGGCTCGAAACGGACATCGTCCGGTAAACTTCAAGGAGCAGGCGATGAAGAAAACGGTTTTGGTCGCATTGGCCGACGGATTCGAAGAGATCGAGGCGGTCACGCCGATCGACGTCCTGCGCCGCGCGGGCGTCGAAGTCACCGTCGCGGGAGTGGGGAAGGACGTCGTCACCGGCGCCAACGGCGTGAAGATCCAGGCGGACCTGAGGCTCGAAGACTACGGCGGTCTCCCGGACGCGGTGGTCCTCCCCGGCGGGGCGATGGGCGCGGCGAATCTGCGCGATTCGCAAGCGGTGTCCGGCCTCCTGAAGCGGATGAAAGAAAACGGACGCCTGATCGCGGCGATCTGCGCCTCGCCCGGCGTGGTCCTCGCCCGCCAGGGGTATCTCGACGGCAAGAGCGCCACCTGTTACCCCGGCTACGAGAAGAATTTCCCCTCGAGCGCGCGCTACAGCGCCGAGCGCGTCGTAGGCGACGGGCATCTGGTGACCAGCCGCGGGCCCGGCACCGCGCTCGAATTCTCGCTCGAGCTCGTGCGGAGACTCGTCGACGCGCCCACCGCCGACAAGATCCTGCAGGCGACGCTCGCCAAGGCCTGAGATGGCCGTTCTCGAAAACGTTTTTTCCTGGTCCAAATCCCGCGACGAACAATTCCGCGAGTGCCAGCGGAAATACTACTACGACAAATACGCCTCCTGGGGCGGCTGGGACCGCAACGCCCCCAAAGAGGCGCGGACCGCGTACGTCCTCAAAAACCTCAAGAACCGCTGGGCCTGGAAAGGCGAGACCGTTCACCACGTCATTGAGACGGTCCTGAAAACCATGCGCTCGGGCCGCGCGATGCCGCTCGAAGAGGGGCTCGGCGCGCTCACCGAAACGATGCGCCGCGACTTCCGGTCCTCCAAGGCGAAGAAAAACTGGGACGACCCCAAGCGCAATCTCGGCCTCTTCGAGCACGAGTACGACAAGCCCGTCGGCGATCCCGTCTGGAAGAAAATCCACGACGAATCGGCCGAATGCCTGCGGAACTTCTATTCCTCGGCCTTCTTCCGCGAGCTCGAGGCCGACGACAAGAAAGACTGGCTCGTGATCGAGGACCTCGAGGAATTCAACTTCGAAGGCGCGAAGATCTACGTGAAGCTCGATTTCGCGCGCCGGAAAAACGGCGCGATCGAGATCTACGACTGGAAGACCGGCAAGAACGACAGCGAGGCGGCGTCCGTGCAGATGGGCGCCTACGCGCTCTACGCGATCGGCAAGTGGGGCGTCCCGCTCGAGTCCCTGCGCGCCTACCTCTTCAACCTGGGCTCGCCGTCGCCCTCGCCGCAGGAGCAGGCGCTGACGCCCGAGCTTTTGGCCTCCACGAAGAAGGTGATGGCCGCCAGCATCGCCGGGATGCGCGAGCTCCTGGCGGACCCCGCCAAAAACATCCCCAAGCCCGCCGGCGTTTTCCAATTCGCCGCGGAAGAGCGCTTCTGCAACACCTGCAATTTCTACCGCATCTGCGAGAAGTTCGCCGGCGCTACAGGAGCTTCACGCTCCTGAGCGCGGTGCCGCATCCGGCAAGGGATGCGGGGCCTGCGCTGCGGGAGCTTCACGCTCCTTTAGCGCGGAGCGGGCCAATTGCGCCTTGATTTCGACCCGCGCATTTGGTAGGCTAGGACGTCTTCATTCATCTTCATTTCAGCCCGCCGGCAGTCGGCGTAATTAATATAACTAGCTTAAAACAAAAGACTTATGACGGAAGAGAACTCGTCCCATTTTAAAGCTTCTTACCAACTGGACTGCTCCTGGCAGCTGTGTCCGGTGCCGATCCTCATGACCGAGGAGAAGCTCTCGGATCTGGGTTGCGGCGAGGTGCTCGAGGTGATTTTCACCGATCCGGGCGCCCGGCCGGACCTCGAGGCCTGGTGCGACGCGACCGGAAATCCGCTCCTGGGCTTCCGGGAGTGCGCGGAGGCGCCGCGCCTCAAGAGCTCGGCTTTCGTCCGGAGGGGCGCGTCATGGAAAAAATGAGCGGGAGCGTCCGTCTGGCCGTCGCGGCGATCCGGAAGGCGAAGCGCGTCATCATCGTCGCGCACGTCAATCCCGACGGGGACACCATCGGCTGCCAGCTCGCGCTGGGCCTGGCGCTTCTCAACATGGAAAAGAAAGTGACGCTCCTTTCGCAGGACGGCGTGCCCACGCGCTTCCAGTTCCTGCCGGGGAGCGAGCTCGTCCAGTCGCAGTCCGCCGAACCGGCGGACGTGGCGATCGCGGTCGACTGCGGCAGCGCGCAGCAGCTCGGGTCGGTGCAGGGGATCTTTTTCAAGTGCCGCACGACGATCCAGATCGACCATCACGATTTCGGCGATTCGTTCGGCAAGATCCAGGTCCTCGAAGAGGCCGCTTCCGCGGTCGGCGAGATCGTGTACGAGCTCATCCGCGCGCTGAAAGTCGAGATCACGCCTCAGATCGCGGCGTGCCTCCTGACCTCGATCATCGTCGACACGGGGGCTTTCCGGTTTTCGAACATCCGCCCCAAGACGTTCGACATCTGCTCGAAGCTGATCCGCACCGGCGTGGATCTCCAGCACCTCATCGAGGAGTCCTACTGGAAGAAGACGCGCTCGATGTCCAAGCTCTCCGGCCACTGCTCGCTCCACACGCATTATTCGTCCGAAGGGATGCTCGCCTGGGCCACGGTGTACCAGAAGGACTTCAAGAAATTCGGCGCCAAGCTCTCCGACGTCGACGCGGTCGCCGACGAACTCCGCTCGATCGAGGGCGTCAAGATCGCGGCCGTGTTCCGCGAGACGGAAGGCGGCCGCTTCCGCGTGTCGCTGCGCTCGAAAAACGGCATCAACGTCGCGATAGTCGCCAAACGTTTCGGCGGCGGCGGCCATCACAACTCGGCCGGCTGCAGCATCCGCAGCTCCGAGGCCGAGAAGCAGAAGCTCCTTACCGAACTGAACGTCCTTCTTTCCTAGACAGGACCCCCGCTTGGCCCCCCGGACCATCGTCATCGGCGCCGGTTTCGCCGGACTCTCCACCGCGTACCACCTGGCTCTCGGATCGCGCGATCCGCGGTCGGTGCTGCTCCTCGAGCGCGATCCCGCCCCGGCCCTGCACGCGTCGGGCCGCAACGCCGGCATGATCCGCCAGGCCGTCGCCGATCCCGCGCTCGCGCGCCTGGCGGGAGAGGGGAGGCGTCTCCTCGAGAAGGCGGCGCGCTCCTGGAAAGGCCTCTCGCTCGCGCCCACCGGTTCCATTTTTCTCTCGGACTCGGCCGGCGCGGGGCTGAAGGAACTTCGGGGGATCGAACGCACCGCGAGGCTCACGGGCCTGCGCGTGCAACGGCTTTCCCGCCGCCAGGCGGAACGCCGCGTGCCGCTTCTGGAGGGCGCACGTTTCGAGGAGGCCCTCCTTTGCCCCAGCGACGCCCAGGTCGATATCGCGGCCCTCGCCGCGGGGTTCCGGCGGGAGCTGACGCGGCTGGGGGTGCGGATGAGTTTCAACCGCCGGATCGAACGCATCCGTCCGGCGCGGGACGGTTTCGAGGTGCGCGCCGGAGGAGAGACGTTCGGCGCCGGTCGTCTGGTGAACGCCGCGGGCGCCTGGGCCGGCGAAGTGGCCCGCCTGGCGGGCGCCACGCGCGTGCCGCTGACCGCCTACCGCCGCCACCTGTATTTCGGACGGGTCAAACCGTTTGACAAAAAATGGCCTTTCGTGTGGGATATCTCCAGGGGCCTTTATTTCCGCCCGTACGGCGGCCGGCTCCTGGCCAGTCCCTGCGACAAGGAGCCCTTCGCGCTCTCCGACCGCCGGCGCGCGGCGCGCGCCGAGAGCCCGGATCCGCGCGTGGAGCGCTCTCTCGAAGGCAAGATCCGCGGTTTCGGCGGAGGCATCGCCGGCTTCCGGATCGAGGAGCGGAAAGCGGCCCTGCGCACGATGACGCCGGACGGCCGGTTCGTCGTCGGCGAGGACGCGAAGCTCGGCAACTTTTTCTGGGTGGCGGCGCTCGGCGGGCACGGCGTCACGACGAGTTTTTCGACGGGCCGGCTCGCCGCGGGGATCGTGCTCGGACGGCGGCAGGACCCGTTTCTCGTGAAGGCGTTTTCCCCGGCGCGGTTTTTGAGGAGCAGACGATGAGGCTGCCGAAAGTCGATTACCACATGCACACGCCGCTCTGCGGCCACGCCGTCGGCGACCCCTCGGCCTACGTCGAGCAGGCGCTCAAGGTCGGCCTCTCCGAGGTCGGGTTCTCCGACCACGCGCCCCTGGTGGCGTACGCCAATCCCAAGTACGCGATGGGGGACGACCAGCTCCCGCTCTACCACCGGATGATGGAGGACCTCAGGGCGCGCTACCCGAAGTTCACCGTGAAAGTCGGCCTCGAGGCCGACTACATCCCCGGTTTCGAGGAGAAGACGCGGGCGATCCTCGCGGGCTATCCGTACGATTTCGTGATCGGCTCGATCCACTTCATCGACAACTGGGCGTTCGACGACCCGGACGAGCACGTGAAGTGGCGCGACAAGGACATCGACCGCGTCTACCGGGACTACTACGAGCTCCTGCGCCGCTCCGCCGCCTCGGGCCTTTTCGACATCATCGGCCACTGCGATCTGGTGAAAAAATTCGGACACCGCGCGCACGCCGACCTGACCCCCGAGATCGAGCGCACGGCCGAGGCGTTCCGCGGCGCCGGCGTCACGGTCGAGATCAACACCTCGGGCCTGCGCAAGCCCGTGAAGGAAATCTACCCCTCGCTCGAGGTCCTGAAGATCTACCGCAGGGCCGGCGTCCCGATCACGTTCTCGTCGGACTCGCACGACCCGGCGGACGTGGGCCGCGACTACGACAAGGCGGCGGACCTGGCGCGGGCCGCCGGGTACGCCGAATACCGCGTCTTCCGCGCTCGCAAGACGGAACGGACGGAGCCGCTGTGATCCCGATCCGGGGCATCGACCACGCGGCGATCAACGTGCGGGACCTCGCGAAGTCGCTCGAATTCTACACCGGCGTCCTGGGGCTGCGGGTCAGCCCGCGCGAGCACCAGAAGCCCGGCATCGAGCATTTCCTCGACTGCGGGACGTCGCTCATCGGGCTCATCCAGGGGGACCCCGCCGGCGAGGCGCACGCGCTGAAGGACGGCGGCCTCGGCGGCAACCACGTCTCCTTCCGGGTCGCGACGGCCGATTTCGACGCCGCCGTGGACGCGCTCAAGGCGGCCGGGGTGACGGTGACCTTTTCGAAGAAAAGGGAGAGGTCCTGGTCGGTTTATTTCCTCGACCCGGACGGCAACAAGCTCGAAATCACCGCGTGGCCGCTCGAAGACGGCGGCCGTGCTTAAAGCGTTCGTCCGGCCGCTCGCCGCGGCCGGGGCGATCATCTTACTGGGAGGGGCGGACATGGCGGTCGCGGAGATCACATTGAAAGAAGGACGGAAGGCGCCGGAATTCACGCTGCCGGCCTCGAACGGCAAGAACGTCTCGCTGTCGGACTACCGGGGCAAGCAGCGCGTGATCCTTTATTTCTATCCCAAGGACGACACGCCGGGATGCACGGTCGAGGCCTGCGGCTTCCGGGATTCGATCAAAAAATTCGAAAAGGGCGGGGCGGTCGTGCTCGGCGTGAGCCCCGACGCGGTGGCCTCCCACAACAAGTTCATCGAGAAGTTCAATCTGCCGTTCATCCTCCTCGCCGACGAAGACAAGAAAGTCTGCAAGGCCTACGGCGTGTGGGTCGAGAAATCGATGTACGGGAAAAAATACATGGGGGTCGCGCGGACGACGTTCGTCATCGGCCGGGACGGCAAGATCGAAAAGGTGTACGAAAAGGTCAAACCGGACGCGCACACCCGGGAAGTCCTGGAGTTTCTCTCGGAGGGCTGATGCCCAAGCTGACGTTCCTGGAAAGCGGCGTCACCGTCGAGGTGTGGGACGGGACGACCGTGCTCGAGGCCGCGATGGAGCACGGGGTGACGCTCTATCACACCTGCGGCGGAAACGCCTCCTGCAGCACCTGCCGGGTGCTCGTGCGGTCCGGGGAAGGCAACCTGTCGGCCGTCGAGGGTCCGGAGGCGGAGGTGCTCGACGCGTTCGACCTGAAGCCTCCGCACCGGCTCGGCTGCCAGGCCGAGATCCACGGCGATGTCACCGTCGAGGTCCCCGCCCGCGCGAAAGAGCCGCGGCCCAACAAAACCCCGCCGGTGCCGGAATGAACTCTCCCGAGGAACGCGGCGGTTTCCTCACGGGCGTCGTGTCGCTGGCGCTGTCGGCCGCGCTGAACGGCGCGCTTCTCTACGGCGTCGACCACGCCGTCTCCCTGCAGGGCTTCAACCAGAAACTGCTCCAGAAAGAGGCCGAGGCCCGCCGCGATGCCTCGGAGCTCCAGTTCGAGTTCGTCGAGGCGCCGCCGAAGACGCACGTGCGGGCGCCGAAATCGGCGAAGAAAATCGCCGCGGCCGACGCGTTGAACCAGGACGAGCTGGGAACCGGCCGCAACGAGAAGGACGCGCCTTTCGTGAAGGCCGAGGGGCCGGGGGATCAGCTCGCGCAGAAGCGGGGCGACGCGCAGACCTTCTCGCCGGCCCTGGCCGCCCAGGCCGCCCAGGCGCCTCAGGCTCCTCAGAAGGCCGTCCCGGCCGGGATCCCGGAGCCGCAGAACCGGCTGACGCCCCCGCTCGAAGACCGGCCGGCCTCGCCGGAACCGCCCCGCGAAGCCGCGCGCGAAGCGGCCGAGTCCCGGCCGGAAGACGCCGAACCCCGCACCCAGGTCCTCCCGCCCGGCGCCGAACCGCGCGCCGCCGTGCCGCCCCGTGAGGCCGTGCCTTCTTCGCCCGCGTCCGCTCCCTCGCCCAGCCTGTCCGGGCGCGACAAGATCGACACCCAGGAGATCGCGCGGGAGCGTTCGAAGGGAGCGATGCTGAGGGGATTCACGTCGTTCGAGGCGACCGGCTCGGGGATGGGCGAGTACATGAAGAACCTGAAGGACCGCCTCTGGCTCAAGTGGTTTCCGTACCTGTCGTTCAAGTATCCGTCGGATTTCAAGTCGGCCGAAGCGGTGCTCCTCATCCGGCTCGACAAAAAGGGCGAGGTGCGGTCCGTGAAGCTCGTCGACCACAAGGGCGACGACGTGTTCGCGACTTTCTGCGTCGACGCCGTCCAGCGCGCCGCGCCCTACGGGCCGCTCCCCGAGGAGATCCTGGCGCTCGTCGGCGAGGACGGGCTCGAGATCACGTTTTCGTTCCGGTATTACTGAGACTTAGAAGGGGAGGAACGGACTGAAGCGGGACGCGAAAACGTTCCGCTATTTCTTTTGGTAGATCTCGGCGCCCTGTTTGCGGAATTCGCCCGATTTTTCTTTCATGCCCGCCTCGAGCGCCTCGCGCTCGTCGAGCTCCAGCTTCGCCGCGTAGTCCCGGACGTCCTGCGTGACCTTCATGCTGCAGAACTGCGGTCCGCACATCGAGCAGAAATGGGCGACCTTCGCCGCGTCCTGCGGCAGCGTCTCGTCGTGAAACTTCTCGGCGGTCGTGGGGTCGAGCGAAAGGTTGAACTGGTCGCGCCAGCGGAATTCGAACCGCGCCTTCGAGAGCGCGTCGTCCCGGAGCTGGGCGCCCGGGTGGCCTTTCGCGAGGTCCGCGGCGTGGGCGGCGATCTTGTAGGTGATGACGCCGGTTTTGACGTCGTCCCGGTCGGGCAGGCCCAGGTGCTCCTTGGGCGTGACGTAGCAGAGCATCGCGCAGCCGTACCAGCCGATCATCGCGGCGCCGATTCCCGAGGTGATGTGGTCGTAGCCGGGCGCGATGTCCGTCGTGAGCGGCCCCAGCGTGTAGAACGGCGCCTCGCCGCAGGCCTCGAGCTGCTTTTCCATGTTCACCTTGATCATCTGCATCGGCACGTGCCCGGGCCCCTCGATCATCGTCTGCACTTCGTGTCGCCAGGCTTTTTTGGTCAGCTCGCCGAGCGTCTCGAGCTCCGAGAACTGCGCCCGGTCGTTGGCGTCGGCGACCGAGCCGGGCCGCAGGCCGTCGCCGAGCGAGAACGAGACGTCGTAGGCCTTCATGATCTCGCAGATCTCGTCGAAGTGCTCGTAGGCGAAGTTTTCCCTGTGGTGCGCGAGGCACCACTTGGCGTGGATCGATCCGCCGCGTGACACGATGCCGGTCACGCGCTTGGCGGTCATCGGGACGTAGCGCAGGAGGACGCCCGCGTGGATCGTGAAGTAGCTGACGCCCTGCTCGGCCTGCTCGATCAGCGTGTCGCGGTAGAGCTCCCACGTGAGCTCCTCGGCCTTCCCGTCCACCTTCTCGAGCGCCTGGTAGATGGGGACGGTGCCGATCGGCACGGGGGAGTTTCGGAGGATCCACTCGCGCGTCTCGTGGATGTTCTTTCCGGTCGACAGGTCCATCACGTTGTCGGCGCCCCAGTGGGTCGCCCAGCGCATCTTCTCGACTTCCTCCTCGATCGAGGAGGCGACGGCGCTGTTGCCGATGTTGGCGTTGATCTTCACGAGAAAATTGCGCCCGATGATCATGGGCTCGAGCTCGGGGTGGTTGATGTTGGCCGGGATGATGGCGCGGCCCCGGGCGACCTCGTCGCGGACGAACTCGGGGGTGATGACGGAGGGGATGGAGGCCCCGAACGACTCTCCGGCGTGCTGGGAACGGGCGGCGGCTTTCGCGGCGGCGTCCCTCAGCAGGTTCTCGCGGATCGCGATGTACTCCATCTCCTCGGTGACGACGCCCTTTTTCGCGTAATGCATCTGGGAGACGTTCCGCCCGGCCTTCGCCTTCCACGGGCGGCGGGTGAAGCCGAAGCGGAGCGAATCGAGCGAGCGGTCCGAAAGGCGGTTGCGGCCGTACTCGGAGCTCTGCCGCTCCAGCTGCTCGGCGTCGCCGCGGCGGCGGATCCACGCCTCGCGCACCGGTTCCAGGCCGCGACGGATGTCGATCCGGGCCGCGGGGTCGGTGTAGGGCCCGCTCGTGTCATAGACGAGAACGGGCGCGTTGGGTTCCTCGCCGGCGGCCGTCCGCGTGGGCGTGAGCGAGATTTCGCGCGCCGCCACCCGCAGATCCGTGTGCTGTTTTCCCGGCAGATAGACCTTGCGGGACGACGGAAACGCCTCTGAGTTGGGGGGATCGACGGGCTGAATCATGAAAAAAAATTTTAGCACAAAATGGCCCGGAGTGCGATGTTATAATGGCCCGGATGGAAAGCCGCCACGAAGAATTCATCCGGCAGAACGCCGGCAAGCTGTCCGCGCGGCAGCTCGCGAAAGCCACCGGCCTTTCGAGGACCGAGATCGAGCGTTATCTCGAGCGGTCGAAAAAAACGCGCTCCGCCGCCGCGGCCCCCGAGCCGCCGAAGCCCCTGACCGGGCCTGCGCGCTTCCTCCTGCCGGCGGCGGTCTTCGCGGCCGCTCTCGCGTTCAAATTCGTCTTCGCGCACCTCTTCAGCCAGACGCCCTTTTTTGAGCCCCTCTCGGCCCCGACGCCCAAGAAGATGGACGACGGATTGTACGACCAGATGGCGCTCGAGATCCTCGGCGGCAACTGGATCGGCGACTTTCCGCTCGGGCCCTACCGGCTTCCGGGCTACGCCTACTTTCTGGCGGGCGTCTACAAGCTCTTCGGGCACCGCATCGACGCCGTCCATTTCCTGCAGGCGGGCCTGGGGGCGACGAGCGTCCTCCTCGTGTATTTCCTGTCGCGCGAGATTTTCAAAGACGTCCGGGCCGCGGTCGTCTCCTCCGCGCTCACGCTTCTCTACATGCCGCTGTCGTATTTCGAAAACTTCCTGCTGGGCGAGACGCTCGCGATTTTCCTCACGCTGGCGGCCGTGTGTCTGGTGGTCCGGGCCCTGCGCGGCCCGAACCCGGCCGCGGGGCTTCTGGCGCCGGGGCTTCTCCTGGGCGTCTCGGCGCTCTTTCGTCCGAACGTGCTCCTGCCCTGCGGGTTTCTGGCCGTCTTCTTTTTGCTGTATCCGGTCGTCCGCGGGAAGGCGTGGGGGAAGGGGTTCGCCGCCGCGGCCGTTTTTTCGCTCGCTTGCGTGGCGCCGCTGGCGCCCGTGGCGGTCCGCAACTGGAAGCTCTATCATGACTTCGTCCCGATCTCGGCGATCGGCGGCGTCAATTTCTACCTCGGCAACAACGCCGAAGCCATCGGCAGCTTCGTCGAGACCAAGGGGCTCTCGGGCAACCTGGACGACATCCTGCACGAGTCGATCTCCCAGGCCGAGGAAGCCGCCGGCCGGCCCCTCAAAGCCTCCGAGGTGTCCGCCTACTGGTCGAAGAAGGCGTTCGACTTCCTCGCCGCGCGGCCGGCTCTCGCCGCGCGCGTTTTCGGCGTCAAGCTGAACACGCTCCTCAACAACGACGAGATGCCGGACGTGCTCGACATGTATTTCGTCGCGGGGTTCATGCCGCTTCTCAAGCTGTACCGCGTCGTCGGTTTCAGCCTCATCCTCCTGGCCTCGTTCTTCGCCTGGCCGCTCCTGCGGAGGGCGGAGGCGGTCGGCCCCCCTCGAGAGGAACCCTCCCGGGGCGGCGCGCCTGGGGGCGCGGCCGTCGTCGGCGTGTTCCTGGCGGGCTACGCGCTGTCGGTCCTCGCGATCTTCGTCTCGTCCCGGTACCGGCTGCCGCTCGTGCCCTTCCTGGCGG
>DATJEK010000101.1:0-8145 GCA_035496715.1 Candidatus Eiseniibacteriota bacterium
TAACCCGAAGAAAGACCGATCATGAAAAGAATCGACGCAGTCATCCGCCGGGAACAGTTCGAGAGCGTGAAGAGAGCGCTGGATTCCGCCGTCTGTCCCGGCATGATGGTCTTCAGTTTCCGCGGCCACGGCAATCAGGGCGGCATCGTGGAATCGCACCGCGGACGCAAATTCAAAATCGATCTCCTGCCGAAGGTGCTCTTGACGATCTTCGTCAACGACGGTGACGTCAAAAAAATCGTGGACGCGATCGCCAAGGCCGCCAAGACGGGCAAAATCGGCGATGGCAAAATTTTCGTCTCCCCTCTGGACAACGCCATTCGAATCCGCACCGGGGAAGAGGGCGCCAAGGCCATTTGATCCGGTAAAATAATAAAAAAGCCAGCGGCTGGCTGAGTTTATCTTCCCGTTACCTGCATGTAACGCCGCCGTAACATTAAAGCTTACACTTCCCCTCAAAGACAACGAGGAGGAAGTTATGACAGATCTGATCAACACCGGGGACACGGCCTGGATCCTTTGCAGCGCCGCCCTCGTGCTTTTAATGACGCCGGCGCTGGCCTTTTTCTACGGCGGCCTGGTTCGACGCAAGAACATGCTGTCGGTGCTCATGCAGTGCTTCATGATCGCGTGCATCGTGACCCTGCAGTGGGCGGTGTTCGGTTATTCGCTCTCGTTCGGTCCGGATATCCATCACGTGATCGGCAGCTTCGCCTGGGCGGGGCTGAAGGGCGTCGGCGCCGCGCCGAACGCCGACTACGCGGCGACGATCCCGCACTCGACGTTCATGATCTTCCAGTGCATGTTCGCGGTCATCACGCCGGCGCTGATCCTCGGCGCCTTCGCCGAACGCATGAAATTCGGGGCGTTCTGCGTGTTCATGCTGCTGTGGGCCTCGCTCGTGTACGATCCGGTATGCCATTGGGTCTGGGCGGTCGGCGGGTTCATCCGCAACATGGGAGCCCTCGACTTCGCGGGCGGCACCGTCGTCCACATCAACGCCGGTATCGCGGCGCTCGTATCGGCGCTGGTTCTCGGCAAGCGCCAGGGCTTCCCCAAAAAAATCTCGCCTCCGCACAACCTGCCGCTGGCCGCGCTCGGCGCGGGCATGCTCTGGTTCGGATGGTTCGGCTTCAACGGCGGAAGCGCGCTCGCCTCGAACGGCCTGGCCTCCAGCGCCTTCGTCGTGACGCACATCGCGGCCGCCGCGGCGGGCCTGACGTGGGCGCTGCTCGACTGGAAGTTCAACGCGCATCCGACGATGCTCGGCATGATCACCGGCGCCGTCGCGGGCCTGGTCGCGATCACGCCGGCTTCGGGTTTCGTGGGTCCGATGGACGCCATCTGGATCGGCATCGGCTGCTCGATGGTCTGCTATTTCTTCGTGGCGGTCGTGAAGGCGAAGTTCGGCTATGACGACTCGCTCGACGTCTTCGGCGTGCACGGCATGGGCGGCATCTGGGGCGCCCTCGCCACGGGCCTGTGGGCGAACAAGGAAGTCAACGCGGCCGGCAACAACGGCCTCTTCTACGGGAATCCGGAGCTCCTTCTCATCCAGCTCAAAGCGGTCCTCGTCACCGTGGTCTACTCGGGCGTCATGACGTTCGTGCTGCTCAAGGTCGTGGACATGGTCATGGGCCTCAAGGTTTCCGAACAAGACGAGCGTATCGGCCTCGACCTCACGCAGCATCGTGAGGCGGCCTACACGCAGCTGGACTAAGGGGGAAAACATGAAATACATCATTGCGGTGATCCAGCCCGACCGGCTGGACGACGTGCTGGACCGGCTGGAACAGAAGGAAATCCACCTCGTGACGGTCACGAGCGTCATGGGACGCGGCCGCCAGAAGGGCATTTCGCAGGTTTACCGCAGCCACAAGGAAGCGGGAAGCCTCCTGCGCAAGGTGAAGATCGAGGTCGCGGTGAACGAGGAGTTCGTGAAGCCGACGATCGAGGCCATCACGCAGGGCGCGCGGACCGGGAACATCGGAGACGGCAAGATCTTCGTCCTCGACCTGGCCAACTGCGTGCGCATCCGCACCGGCGAGACGCAAAACGTCGCGATCGGCTGATCCAAGACGTCGAAAAGAGTGCTTGATAAGGGGTTACCTCTCCCATAAAATGGGAGAGGTAATTTCCCTTTAGGAAACGTGATCCCGATGTCGAAAAAGTTCTCGAAAGCCAAGCGAGCTTCCCGGCTCTCCGTCCGCGAGAGCAAGGAATTCGTCCTCAAAAAAGCCCAGGACAACAACGTCCGCTTCATCCGCCTCTGGTTCTCCGACATCCTCGGCCAGCTCAAGAGCTTCGCGATCACGATCGACGAGCTCGAAGAGGTGATGGAAGAGGGCGCGGGCTTCGACGGCTCGGCGATCGAGGGTTTCGCGCGAAGCGACGAGGCGGACATGCGGGCGCTCCCCGACCCGTCCACGTTCGAAATCCTTCCGTGGAGGCCCCGCGAGAACGCCGTCGCCCGGATGTTCGTCGACATCGTGGACGTGAACGGCCACCCCTTCGTCGGCGACCCCCGCCAGTGCCTGAAGCGGAACCTCAAGAAGGCATCGGACCTGGGCTACACGTTCTACGTCGGCCCGGAGATGGAATTCTTTTATTTCAAGGACTCGGAAAGCACGCAGACGCTCGACAAGGGCGGCTACTTCGACCTCACGCCGCTCGACGTGGCTTCCGACCTGCGGCGCGAGACGGTGCTGACGCTCGAGGAGATGGGGATCGGCGTCGAGTCGAGCCACCATGAGGTGGCGCCGAGCCAGCACGAGATCGACCTGCGTTACACCGACGCCCTCACGATGGCGGACAACGCGATCACCTACCGCCTGGTCGTGAAGGAGATCGCGCTCAAAAACGGTTTCTATGCGACCTTCATGCCCAAGCCCCTGAAGGGCGAGAACGGCAGCGGCATGCACACGCACCAGTCGCTCTTCAAGGGCGACCAGAACGCGTTTTACGACGGCTCCGACCGCGCGCATCTCTCCCGCGTCGCCAAGCACTACATCGCGGGCCTCCTGCGGCACGCGCGCGAGATCTGCCTCGTCACCAACCAGTGGGTGAATTCTTACAAGCGCCTGACGCCGGGCTACGAAGCGCCGGTGGACGTGGGCTGGACCAAGAAAAACCCGTTCGCGCTCGTCCGCGTGCCGTCCTACAAGCCCGGACACGAGAAGTCGATGCGCGTGGAGCTGCGCTCGCCGGACGCCGCCTGCAACCCTTACCTGGCGTTCTCGGTGATGCTCGCGGCCGGCCTCGAGGGGATCAAGCACCAGTACGCGCTGCCGGACGCGGTCGAGCACACGTTGAGCGAATCCGAAAAGCGGAAGAAGGGCGGAGAGAGGCTTCCTTACAGCCTGGGAGAGGCGATCGCCATCGCGGAGGAGAGCAAATTCCTGAAGGACGCGCTCGGCGAGCACATCTTCCATTCGCTCATCGAGAACAAGAAGATCGAATGGGCGAAATACTGCGCCGAGATCACGAATTACGAGTTGGAGAAGTACCTGCCGATTTTGTAGGCAGCACGTTCAGCACTTCGGCCGCCGCCCGGCGCGCCGCCCCCGCCGCCCCCAGACGTCTTGATACTTCTTCCAGGTCCCGTTTCATCGTCTCCCGCGCGGCCTCGTCCGTGAGGAGCCGCTCCGCCTCCGCGGCGATCTTCGCGGGATTCGCGTCGAACTGCAGGAGCTCCGGGATGCGCATGGAACCGAGGATGAGGTTGGGAAGGCCCAGGTAGGGCACGCGGATCAGCGCTTTTGCCGCGACGTAGGTGACGAGCGTGCCGCGGTTGCAGATCACCATCGGCGTTCCCAGGAGCGCGCATTCGAGCGTCGCGGTTCCCGAGCAGACGATCGCGAGCCGGCTTTTGCGGATCGACGCGTACGAGCCTTCTTCGACGAGCTCGAGCGGCACGGGGGAGGTGCGCATGAGCCTCTCGTAAAACGGCCGCGGGAGCGACGGCGCCTTGATCAGCGAAAACGTGGCGTCCGGCACTCTGCGCCGGAGGATCGCCGCGCTTTTGACGAAGACGTCGAAGAGCATCTTGAGCTCGCCCTTCCTCGACCCCGGCAGGAGCGCCACGCGGTTCCCCGCGGCGGCGCCCTCCGACCCCCCCGAAAGCAGGTCCTTCAGCGGATGGCCGACCCACGCGACCGGGATGCCCGCGTCCTCGTAGATTTTCTTTTCGAACTCGAAGACGACGAGCACCTTCGCGACGCAGCGCTTGATCTTCCGGATCCGCTTCGGCGCCCAAGCCCAGACCTGCGGCGCGATGTAGTACACGATCGGGATGCCGAGCGAGCGGATCTTTTCGGCCATATGCAGGTTGAAGCCCGGGTTGTCGATGAGGACCACCAGATCCGGCCGGCTCCGGACGATGCTGGAAAAAATGGAGGTTTCCGCCCGGCGGTAATCGGGGAGGCGTTTCAGCGCGTCGGTGATGCCGGTCACGTGGAAATGGGCCAGGTCGTAGAAGTCGCGCGCGCCGGCCTCCCGGATGCGGTCCCCTCCGACGCCGTAGATCTCGACGCCGGGGCGCGCCTCGCGCAGCGCGGCGATCAGGTTCGCGCCGTGCAGGTCGCCGGAGGCTTCTCCCGCGATCACGTAGATTTTATCGGCCATGGTCTGTCGGCGGATCAGCGCGGGCGCGGCGCGGCGGGCGCGCAGGCGCCGTCTTCCCTGATCTGGCGGGAGATCTGCAGCGCCAGCGCCAGCGCCGCCCGGCCTTCCTCGCCCGACACGAGCGGCCGTTTTCCCGTCCGGACGCATTCGATGAAGTCGGTGAGCTCGGCCTTCAGCGAATCGGACTTGGTGATGTCGATCTTCTTGTGGTGGATGCGGTCACCGTCCTTCGTGTAGATCTGCGCCTCCTGGGTGATGTAGTCGAGCGAGATGTACGCGTCGTCCTGGAAGATCCGGATCTTGCGGACTTTGTCGGGGGTCACGCGGCTCGCCGTCAGGTCGCAGACCGAGCGGTTGGCGAAGCGGATGCGCGCGTTGGCGATGTCCTCGGTCTTCGAGAGGATGCAGGCGCCGACCGAGTCGACGTTCTGGATCGGCGAGCGGACCAGGTCGAGGACGATGTCGATGTCGTGGATCATGAGATCCAGCACGACGCCGGTCTCCGCGACGCGGGGATCGTAGGGCCCCAGCCGGTGGCACTCGATGAAGCGCGGCGTGCGGATCACGTCCTTGATCGCGCGAATCGCGGAGTTGAAACGCTCGATGTGGCCGACCTGGACCAGCGTCTCGTTCTTCCGGGCGAGCTCGAGAAGCGTGTCCGCGTCGGCGAGGTCGGTCGTGATGGGTTTTTCGATGAGGAGCGGGATGCGCCGCTCGAGAAACTGACGGGAAACGCTGAAATGGTGCTCGGAGGGGACGACGATGCTGGCCGCGTCCACGAGGCCGATGAGCTCGTTCATGTCCTTGAAGGCTCGCGTCCCGCAGCGCGCGGCGACCTCGCGCGAACGGTCCTCATGGGTGTCGTAAACGCCGGCGAGTTCGACTCCCGGGAGCTTCGAATAGACCTCGGCGTGCTTGGAGCCCAGTTTTCCGGCCCCGATCACCGCCACTTTTACGGTATTTTTCATGACCTTTTATTGTAACACGAAGTCGACAACATTTCGTGCCCATGTTATGATGGCGGCACTATTTGGAGCTCTCTTTGATGACTGATTTTCGTGTTCAGAAATCCAGCCTCCCCGATCTGGCGTATCTGGCGGCCCTGTCCCTTTTTTTCATGATCTCCGGCCTCGGCCGCGGCTCGCTCGCCAGCTGGGACGAGGCGCTGTACGCCTCCGTCGCCAAGGAAATGGTCCTACGCGGCGACTGGCTTCACCTGACCTTCGGCGGGGAGGCGTGGACCGACAAGCCTCCCCTGGCGATTTGGGCGACCGCTTTTTTCTATAAGTTTTTCGGCATCAATGAGTTAACGTCACGCCTTTTTTCCGCTCTCTGCGGCGCGGGCACGGTGCTCGTCACCTACCTTCTCGGCCGGCGCCTCTTCAACCGCTGGACCGGTCTCCTCGCCGCGCTGGTCCTGCTCAACTCGACGCATTTTCTCCGCTTCGCGCGGTTCGGGATGCTGGACGGGCCGCTGACCCTCTTCATCACGCTCTGCCTGTATTTTTTCTGGAGGGGCCGCGAGCGCAACCGCTACTTCATTTTTTCCGGCGTCGCGCTGGGCCTCGCGTTCATGACCAAGGGCTTCGCCGCGTTCCTCGTTTTTCCGGTGATTTTTCTCCACTGTCTCCTGGCGGGCGAGATGGAGCTCCTGGCGCGCTCGTCCTACTGGATCGGCGTGATGGTGGCGGTGGCGATCGCGCTCCCGTGGCACCTCTACGACCTTCTCTCCTCGCAGGGCGCGTTCATGCAGGACGTCATCGTGAAGCATCTCTTCGAGCGCACGACGAGCGCCGTGGAAGGTCACGCCGGCAACTGGTATTTTTACATCCGAACGTTCATCAACAAGTACCACCCCTGGGTCCTCATCGGCATCTTCTCGGCGCCTTTTTTTCTGTTCAAGGCGCTGAAGGAGCGCCGGCCCGAGTTCGTGTTCACGTCCGCCTGGATCTTCGGGATCTGGGCCGTGATCACGATGATCCGCACGAAGCTCGGCTGGTACATCCTGCCGCTCTATCCGGCGCTGTCCGTCACGGTGGGCTGGATGCTCGCCCGCTGGATCAAGGAGAAGCGCGCCGTCCTCATCCAGGTCGTTTTCATCGGGGCGATGGCGCTGCATGTGCCGTATTCGCACCTGTGGAACGCCGACTACGCCCACGCGATCAAGGGGATCGCCCCCGAAGTCGTCGAGCGGGTGCCGGCCGGCGAGACCGTCCATCTGTACAAATATCACGGCAAGCCGGAGGCCGTTTTTTATCTCGGACGCCCCATCGACTATCTCGAGACCGACGACGAGCTCGTCGCGGCCGTGAAAAAGGGCGGGGCCTTCCACTGCCTCGCGTTCCAGCAGGACCTGGCGGCGGTCTCCTCCCGATGTGCGGCGCTCGGCGTCGGGGTCACGGACTCGTTCGAGAACATCCGGCTCCTGGGCCGGGGGGCGAAGGCTTGAAAAAATCCAAGCGCAACCATCTGCTCGAGAGCGTCGCTTCGATCTTCGAAAAGGAGAAGCACGGCGCCGTCCTGGACCTGGGCTGCGGCGACGGGGATTACTCGGTGCGCCTGGCCCGTCTGGGTTTCGACGTCACGGCGGGCGACATGGACCAGGAGCGTTTCCGCTATCCGGGCGAGATCACGTTCAAGAATTGCGACGTGACGCAGCCCCTGCCGTTCGCGGACGCCTCGTTCGACTACGTCGTCTTCCTCGAGATCATCGAGCATCTTCGCAACCCTTACTCCGTCGTGCGGGAGCTTCACCGCGTGCTGAAGCCCGGAGGGAAGCTCGTCCTCTCGACGCCGAACATCCTCTCGCTGCGCTCGCGCGTGCGGTTCCTGATCGAGGGGAACTACAACTATTTCCGCGAGGCGCCGCTCGACCAGATCAAGAACCCGAAGGAGAAGATTTTCAACCTCCACATCGTGCCCTACCGTTACCACGAGCTCGAATACCTGCTGCACGCGGGCGGATTCGAGGTCGAAGCCGTCCGCACGAGCGTCCGGGAAGGGTACGAATGGTCGTTCCTCGAACCCATCGTGCGGCTGCAGCTGGCCCTGCGCGAAGGCCGTTCGCGCCGGAAGAACGGGCTCGACTACACCCGCATCCACAACGTGCTGAAGCTGCCGGAGATCCTCTACGGCAGGCACCTGATCGTGAAGGCGTCCAAGGTTTCCTCCTGACATGAATCCGCTGCGCCGTCTCCTGCAGTCCGTGCGGCCGCACGCGTCGCAACTGACCGTCGCGTTCGTCGCGATGTTCATGAACTCGCTCCTGTCGGGACTGCCTCTGATCGGCCTCATCATCCCGTTCGTCGACACCGTGCTCGCCGGCAAGCCCATCGCGGTCCCGCACGAGGACAAGGTCCCGCCGTTCCTCCTCGACATCGTCTACCGCGCCAACGCGCTTTCGCGCTGGGAGCTCCTGAACTGGCTGATCGTCTGGACGGTAGGCCTGGCTTTTTTCCGCGCGATCTTCGAATACCTGCAGTCCTACACGATGAACGACGTGAGCCAGCGCGTGATCCGCGA
>DATJEK010000102.1:0-9677 GCA_035496715.1 Candidatus Eiseniibacteriota bacterium
ACGCAAAGCGTCGGGGCGACCGCAATTTCCGATAAAACAGCTGCGCTTTAAAACCTACAACGACTAACTAAAACAGGGACGCCTTTAACTCCACACCGGCGAACCACCAACCGAGGGTACTTAGACTACCCCCTAAACCCCTTAAATTCAAGCCGCCGCCGCGGCCCGCACTTTGTCGGTCAGGACCAGCACCCGGTTCTTCTGGACGTCGAGAAACCCGCCCTCGACCTGGAACTGCCTCGTCTGGCCTCCGTCTTCGCGGAGCGTCAGGTTCCCTTTCGAGACGGTCGTGACGTAGGGCGCGTGGTTTTTGAGGATCCCCACGAAGCCGAGCGCCGCGGGAGCCACGAGGGAGACCACGTCCCCCTCGTAGAACACCTCGTCGGGCGTGACGACCTTGAGCCGGAAGGCGGCTTCGGAAGCCATGTTACTGGGCCGCCAGCTTCGCGGCCTTCTCGACGACTTCGTCGATGTTGCCGACCATGTAGAACGCCTGCTCGGGATACTCGTCCATCTGGCCTTCGGCGATCTTCTTGAAGCCGGCGATCGTGTCCTTGACCGCGCAGTACTTGCCCTTCACGCCGGTGAACGTTTCGGCGACGAAGAAAGGCTGCGACAGGAAGCGCTGGATCTTGCGGGCGCGCGCGACGGTCAGCTTGTCCTCGTCGGAGAGCTCGTCCATGCCCAGGATCGCGATGATGTCCTGGAGATCCTTGTAGCGCTGGAGGATCTTCTGCACCGCGCGGGCGACCGCGTAGTGTTCCTCGCCCACGATGTTCGGGTCGAGGATGCGCGAGGTCGAATCGAGCGGGTCGATGGCCGGGTAGATGCCCAGCTCCGCGATCTGGCGCGAAAGGACGGTCGTCGCGTCCAGATGCGTGAACGTCGTCGCGGGAGCCGGATCGGTCAAGTCGTCGGCCGGCACGTAGATGGCCTGCACCGAAGTGATCGAGCCCTTCTTGGTCGAGGCGATTCGCTCCTGGAGCTCGCCCATCTCGGTCGCGAGGTTCGGCTGGTAGCCGACGGCGGACGGCATGCGGCCGAGGAGCGCCGACACTTCCGATCCCGCCTGCACGAAACGGAACACGTTGTCGACGAAGAGGAGCACGTCCTGCTTTTCCGCGTCGCGGAAATATTCGGCCATCGTGAGGGCCGTGAGGCCGACGCGAAGGCGGGTTCCCGGCGGCTCGTTCATCTGTCCGAACACGAGGCAGGTCTTGTCGAGAACCTTGGATTCCTTCATTTCATGATAGAGGTCGTTGCCTTCGCGCGTGCGCTCGCCGACGCCGGCGAACACCGAGAAACCTCCGTGCTGGGCCGCGATGTTGCGGATGAGCTCCTGGATGATGACGGTCTTGCCGACGCCGGCGCCGCCGAAGAGGCCGACCTTGCCGCCCTTCGGGTACGGGGCGAGGAGGTCGACCGCCTTGATGCCGGTCTCGAAGATGCGCGTCACGGCCTCGCGCTCCTCGAGCGACGGGGCCGGGCGGTGGATCGAATAGAACTTCTTGGCCGCGGGGGCCGGCTTCTCGTCGATCGGCTGGCCGAGCACGTTGAACATGCGGCCGAGCGTCTCGCGCCCGACGGGCACGGTGATGGGCCGGCCGGTATTGACGGCCTCCATGCCGCGGACGATGCCGTCCGTCGAGGAGAGCGCGATGCAGCGCACCGAGTTGTTGCCCAGGTGCTGGGCGACCTCGACGGTGATCTCGTCCTTCGCCGTCTTGATCACGATCGCGTCGAGGTTGTTGGGAAGGCTCGCGGCGTCGAAGCGCAGGTCGACGGTGGGGCCGATAACCTGGATCACGCGGCCGATGCCGCCTTTTTTCGCGGCTCCGTGGTCGGCGGTCCGGGGGGTCTCTTTCGTTTCTAAATTGGTCTGCATGTGCGCCTGCTCCTTAGGGGTGAATTCTAAACCAGCACGGCCGCGCCGCCGACGATCTCGGACAGCTCGCGAGTGATCGTGGCCTGGCGGGTCTTGTTCCTCAAAAGCTTGAGCGAATCGAGGATCTCTTCGCTGTTGTCGGTTGCCTGATTCATGGCCGTCATGCGCGCCGCGTATTCGGACGTCAGCGACTCGAGAAGCGCCATGTAGAGCTTGCCTTCCAGATACGCCCCGAGGAGCGGACGGAAGACGCCTTCGAAATCCGGTTCGTAAATGTAGTCCGTCGCCGCGGCGGCGTCCTTCTTGCCCTCGACGAGGTACGCCAGGCCCAGGTACGGCACGACTTTCGGCGAGCCGGCCCCGCCGACGCGGAACGTGGTGTACAGGAGCTCGACCGAGTCCGTCGCGCCCGACAGGTACGCCTCTTTCAGCTCGTCGGCCATCCTCTTGGCGAACGAGAAATCGACGGCCGAACGCTCGGGGTACGAAGCCAGCGTCTTCAGGTGGCGTTTGCGGCACGTCTCGGACCCGATCTTGCCGACCGGGACGAGCGACGTGTCGAAGGAGCCGTTTTCCCGCTGCCAGGCGACGGCCGCGCGCATGAGGTTCGTGTTGTACGCGCCGCAGAGGCCCTTGTCGCCGGTCATGACGACGAGCGTCTTCTTCTTCACCGCACGTCCGCCGAAGAGCGGGTCTTCCCTCTCGGAGGCCGACGCCGCGAGGTTCGCGACGAGCTTCTCCATCTCGAGGAAATACGCCCGAGACCGCGAGAAACGCCCCTCGGCCTTCTTGAACCGGAACGCCGCGATCATCCCCATGGCCTTGGTGATCTCATGGATGTTGTGGATCGATCGCATCCTCTGCCGGATCTGGCGAAGCGAGGCCATGGCTTGTCTCTTTGTCCTTTATGCCTTCAGGAAAGAGGTCTTGAACTCGGCCGAGGCCTTGTCGAGGCGCTGGGCGATCGAGTCCGTGAGCTCTTTCCCCTTTTCGAGGTCGTTCACGACGTCGGGATACTTTTCCGCGACGAATTTGTGGAAACCCTTCTCGAATTCCTGGATCTTCGCCAGCGGCACCTCGTCGAGGTGGCCCTTGGTGGCGACGTAGATGATGCTCACCTGCTGGGAGAGCGTCATCGGCGTGTACTGGCCCTGCTTCAGGACTTCGACGAGGCGCGCGCCGCGGTTCAGCTGGTCGCGCGTCGACTTGTCCATGTCGGAGCCGAACTGCATGAACGCCGCCAGCTCGCGGTACTGCGCGAGATCCAGGCGCAGCTTGCCGGCGACCTTCTTCATCGCCTTCGTCTGGGCGTTGCCGCCGACGCGGGAGACCGAAAGACCGACGTTGATGGCCGGACGCACGCCCTGGAAGAAGAGGTCCGACTCGAGGTAGATCTGCCCGTCGGTGATCGAGATGACGTTCGTCGGAACGTAACCCGACACGTCGCCGGCCTGCGTCTCGATGATCGGGAGCGCCGTGAGGCTGCCCCCCTTCAGGTCGTCGCGCATCTTGGCCGCGCGCTCGAGGAGGCGCGAATGGACGTAGAAGACGTCGCCCGGAAACGCCTCGCGTCCCGGCGGACGGCGCAGGAGCAGCGACAGCTCGCGGTACGCGGCGGCCTGCTTCGTCAAATCGTCGAAAATGACGAGCGCGTGCATGCCGTTGTAAAGGTAGTATTCGCCGATCGCGGCGCCGGTGTAGGGGGACAGGAACTGCAAAGCGGCCGCGACGTCCGCGGGGGCGGAGACGACCGTCGTGTAGGCCATCGCGCCGTGCTTCTCGAGCGTGTTCACGACCGTGAGGACGCTCGAGGACTTCTGGCCGGTGGCGACGTAGATGCAGTAAACGTCCTTGCCCTTCTGGTTGATGATCGTGTCGATCGCGACGGCGGTCTTGCCCGTCTGGCGATCGCCGATGATGAGCTCGCGCTGGCCGCGGCCGATCGGGATCATGCCGTCGATCGCCTTGATGCCGGTCTGGAGCGGCTCCTTGACCGACTGGCGCACGAGGACGCCGGGCGCCTTGAATTCGACCGGACGCGTCTCGGAGTGGACGATCGGGCCCTTGCCGTCGAGGGGACGCCCGAGCGCGTCGACGACGCGGCCGAGGAGGCCCTTGCCGACGGGGACGCTGGCGATGCGGTTGGTGCGCTTGACGAGGTCGCCTTCCTTGATGCCGTGGCCTTCGCCGCAGAGCACGACGCCGACGTTCGACTCTTCGAGGTTGAGCGCGATGCCCAGCTCCCCGCCCGGGAACTCCAGGAGCTCGCCGGCCATGCAGTCGTCGAGACCGTGGACGCGCGCGATGCCGTCGCCGAGCGACAGGATGACGCCCGTCGACTCCATCTTGACGTCGGTCTTCGAATCTTTGATCTCTTGCTTCAGGATGCTCGTAATTTCGTCGGGTCTGATGGCCATGCCTTCTCCTAAGCCGTTCTTTTTTGCGTGAGCTCTTTTTTGATGAGCGAGATGCGGTTCTTCACCGAACCGTCCAAAACCTTGTTGTTGAATCGCACGACCACGCCGCCGATGAGCGCGGGGTCGACTTCCTTCTTCACTTCGGCCTTGAAGCCGCCGATCCGCTCCACGTTCGAGACGATGCGCCGCTCGTCCTCGGACGAGATCGGGGCCGCGCTCCGGATCGTGACGGTCGCCTGCCCCTGCGCCTCGTCGGAGATCCGCTTGTAGACGGCCGCCACGTCGTGCAGGATGCCGAAGCGGCCGTTGCGGAACAGGAGCTCCACGAACGACGTGAGCGTCTCGCCGGCCTCACGGCCCTTGAAGAGCTTCGCGACGATGCGGCTGCGCTCCGCCGGCGGCACGTGCGGGTTCGAGAGGAACTTCTCGATCTCCGGCGCGGCCTTCAGCGCCGCGGACAGCGAGACGAGCGCCTCCTCGACCGCGGCGTCCTGACGGCGCTCGAACGCGAGTTCGAGCAGCGCGCGGGAGTAGCGTTCGGCCGCCTGCAGGTTCTGCACGTCAGACCTTCTCGATCTCGCGGATGAACTGGTCGACGAGCTTGCGGTGCTGCCCGTCGTCGAGCTTCTCCTTCAGGATCTTTTCCGTCAGAAGGCCGGAAAGCTCCACCATCTCGTCGCGCATCGAAATCCTCGCCTTGGCGAGGTCCTGCCGGATCTCCTCCTCGGCGCGTTCCACCAGGCGCTGGGCGTCCTGGCGGGCCTTGTCCTGGATGTCCTTGGCGAGCGCGGCGCCCTGGCCCGCGGCCTCCTGGATCTTGGCGCGCGCCTCCTGCTCGATCTTCTCGAGGCGGAGGCGGTATTCCTTCTCCAGCGCGTCGAGGCCGGCCTTCTTCCGGTCGAGGTCCGCGAAGCGGTCCTCGATGTGCTTCCGGCGCGCGTCGATGGCGCCGAGCAGCTTCGACCACGCGAGGTTCTTGAGGATCGCGAAAACGGCCAGGAAGCCCAGGACCTGGACGACGATTTCGCTTAGGATTTGTCTGTTATCCACGGGATGCGCCTCTTTTTTCCGGAAACCCGGTTAGGAGATCTTCCCCGAAAGGACGAACACGACGACGAGCACGTAGATCGTGAGCGCCTCGATCAGCGCGCAGCCGGCCATCATGTTGACCAGGATCTTGCCCGACGCTTCGGGCTGGCGGGCGGTGGCGTCCATCGCGCTCGAGACGGCCTTGCCGAGACCGAGGCCGGAACCGAAGGCGGCGATGCCGAGAGCGAACGGAAGAGAGATTGAAAGTGCGGTTTGAAATTCCATGATTCCAGTGCCTCCTTGTTTTTAAATGAGCACGCGACGTGCGTGCTTTCCCTGAAAATCTAGTGCGCCGCGTGCTCCGGCGCGTGTTTCTCGTGGGCGTGGTCCTCGTGCGGCAGCATCATCGCGATGTAGACCGTGCTGAGGAGCGTGAACACGAACGCCTGGATCGTGCCCGTCACCAGCGCCAAGAGAAGAAACGGAAAATGAAGCGGCAGCCCCGACGGCACCGGCAGGAACGCCGTCGCCCCGACGCCCAGCCCGATGAAGACGGCCAGGAGCACGTCCTCGCCCCAGATGTTGCCGTAGAGACGGAACGCGAGGCTGAGCGGCTTGGCGATCTCGCCGATCAGGTGGATCGGGAACATGAGCGGCACCATCGCCCAGCCGAACGCGTCGCGCGGCTGGCCGGCCATGTGGTCGAGATAGCCGACGATCCCGTTCTCCTTCACGCCGATCGACTGGACGTAAACGAAGACCAGGAGCGCCAGCGCCGCCGTCGTCGTCGGGATCGGCAGCGAGATCGGACCCACGGTGAGCGTCATGGCGTTGGCGTTGGGGTTGTGCATGAGCGGCAGGAGCCCCAGCAGGTTCATCGTCCAGATGTAGAGGAAAATGGTCCCCAGGAACGGCACGTATTTGCGGCCGCGCTCGCCCAGGATGCCGATGACGAAACCCTCGAGGCCGCCGACGATCCCCTCGCAGGCCGACTGCAGGCGCCCGGGGACCGCGTCGGCTTTGGCCGACCGGGAGGCGAAATAGAACACGGACGCCAGCACCGAGATCACGATGAGGCCGAAGATGAGGTTTTCGTAACGGTGCAGGAATTCGCCGGCCGCCCCGTGGACGTAGTCGGTGGCCAGGTGGATGAAATTGAGGACCTCGAGCGAAGACTCTTTGGCCGCTTCGTGGGCGGCGGCGCCGGCGGCTTCCTGGCTCATGCGGCGCCCGCCTTCCCGACCTGCCGGTTCGAGGCGACGCCGGCCCGCATCCAGGACGCAACGAACGCCGCGAGCACGAGCGTCAGGCCCGTGAGCACGCCCCCGACGGGAAAGAAGCGGCTCTTCAGAACGAAAAACCCGGCGACGTAGAGCACCGGGAATTTAAGGATGGAATAGATCAGGACGCGGTCTTTCTTGCGGCCCTTCGGGTCGAGCGTCATCTCCATGAGGCTCACGAGCATGAAGAGGTTGAGGAAAAGCCACGAGCCTCCGACCAGCACCGCCAGCGCCCAGGGCCACCGGCCGAACGACGAGGCGGCCGCCGCGGCGCAGACACAAAGGGCGAGACCCAGCACGGCGAAATTCCGACAAAACGACTGCGGCATGAACGGGTTTCCTAATTACTTTTTTGCGGTATCGTCTTTGGAAATCTGCTTCAAAAGACGGAAAACTTCACGCCCCGAGGCGATGAACCCCAGAACGGTAAAAATAGTTGTAAACCACGGATAACTATGGGCCTTACGATCTATCCAGCCACCGATCCAAAAGCCGACAGCGGGGCCGACAAGGAGGATGATGGGAATGGTCGTGACGATGCCTAACTGCTGGACTTGCGAGTAGAAATCGTTGTTTTTCCCAGTCATTAAAACCCGCTTAGTTGCGTCATTCTAACAACGGGTCTGGGCTTTGTCAATCGACGAAAACCGCCATTTCAGACGCGTTTTTGGACGTCCGGAGCCGGTGACGCCGCGCCGGTCTGGGAGTAGGCCCCGCGGTACCGGACGAGGATGTGCCCGGTCGAGGCGAGGAGGCTGGCGAGGTTGAAATTGTTGCCGGTGAGCTCGATGCCGGGCAGCTGATTGGTCCGGAGCGTGCCCCGCAGGGTCGTCGTGCCGGTCCCCTCGAGCTGGCGCACCGACGCGGCGGTGACGAGGCTCTGCGCGAGCACGTTAAAGGCGTTCCGGATGAGGAGATTTCCGATCCGGACGCCCGCGCCGGTGGACGGGTTGTAACCCACCTGCCCGCCGAACGTGACGCTGCCCGTCCCGGCGTTCAGCGTGAGATCCTCCTGTCCCGACGCCGTGCCGTAGAGCGTCGAGCCGAAGAGAATGTTCCCGGGGCCGGCGCCCGTGTCGATCGTCAGATCGCCGGTCAGCGTGACCGCGCGCTGGAACGTGACGTTGTCGTTGGTCGTGCGGATGTCGCCGGCGATCCGCGAGGAACCCGCGCCGTCCTGTAAAAACGCGCCGTCGAGCGCGAAGTCCGCGGCGGAGGCCGTGGAAAACGTCCCGGCGTTGGTGACGGTGAACGCTCCGCCGTTCGACGTCTTCACCGGCGCGTTGAACGCGAATTGATTCCCGTTCAGATCGACGTAGCTGTAGGAGTCGACGGTTCCGCGAAAAACGGTCGTGCCCGTGCCGGCGGCCTGATAGAGCGACAAGGCGCTCAAGAAACCGCCGAACGCCGCGTCGCGCGCGCTCTGGACGGAAAGGCGTCCGATACGGGTGCCGGCGCCCGTCGAGGAATTGTAACCGATCCCGCCGTTGAGCAGCACGTTGCCCGCGCCCGCGTCCAGACGCAGGTCGTCGGCGGCCCAATTCAGATCGCTCACCGTGCTGTTGAGCGTGAGAGACCCGCCGGAAGTCTGAAGCACGGTGTCCGCGGCGAGCGTCACGGGTCCCGCGACGAAGAGGCTCCCTCCGCCGGTCCGGATCGCGGGCAGGACGTCTCCGGAGGCGAGCGAGGCGGCTCCGAAGCGGGTTGGGCCGTTCAGCGTGACGGCGCCGCCGGAAGTCGCGAGCTCTCCGCCCAGGGAGACGGAGGCCGCCTTCGCGTTGAACGCGCCCCCGCCGGTCCTGAAAAATCCGGCCGCGTCGAGCCGCGTCGCCTCGAGATCCATGAGTCCCGTCGTCTCGAACGTGCCGAAAAGCGTCACGTCGTCCGCGGTGATGTCGAGCGTCCCGGCGTAAAGCCGCGTGTTGTCGAGCCGGACCCAGCTCGCCTCGGGGATCACGATCCGCGCGAGCGGCGAAGAGGCCGAGCCGAAATCGTAAAATGAGCCGAAGCGCTCGTCCGCCTGGAGGTCGATGCCGTTCGCGGAGCTCAGCGTCAGCGTGTGCGCGCCGTCGATCCGCTCGGGCGTGAACGACTGCGAGGACCCCAGCACGAGGAGGCTCGAGGCCCCGTTCGTGCGGAGCGTGATGTCGGCGTTCATCCGCTGGGCGCCGAGGAGAAAGAGGCTCCCGAACTCGCCGTTGGCGGTGAGATTTCCGTTCAGCTCCGTGAGGAAGCCGTCCGTGAATTCGTCGTCAACGCGCTGCGTGTTGGAATAGGCCTGGGTGCCGTCGGTCGTCACGCGGCCGAGCCGGATCGTGCCCGCGGCGACGGAAACGGACAGAAGCGGGCTCACCGCGCCGAGCTCGCGGTTGAAGTTGACGCTGTTTCCGGCGGCCGTGAGGCTGAAATAGCCGTCGAGAGGCACATTGATGAGGAGATCGCGCACACGCGAGCGGAATTCTCCGCCCGTTCCGGGGTTGACGGTCCCGCCCACGACGGCCTGCCCGCTCCGCGCCGTGAGGGCGATGACGCCCCCGGCCGGCTGCGCGGTCCCGGCCTCGAGGATTCCCGTGTGGTTCACGAGGTTGGCGAAGACGGCGTCGGCCGCCTCGGCGGTCAGCGTCACGCTTTGTCCGGCTCTCAGCGTCCCGGCGTTGCGGATCGCGTCGGTCCGGCCCGCGGGCGCCGACGCGGACGGCACGTCGACGACGGCCGAGAGGAGCCCCGAGGAGTCGAGATCGATCGTGATCGCCTCGCCGGAGCCCAGGAGGATGGAGCCCGTCGACGCGGTGATGACGCCGGGATTGTCGACCGCGCCGCCGAGGAGCGCCGCGCCGCCCGCGCCGGCGGCGATCCGGCCGGCGTTCACGACGGACGCGGGGGATTTGCCCGACGGCTTCGTGAAGCGGTAATTTCCCGACGTGAAGTCGGCGTTCGTGATATCGAGAGAGGACGCGACCAGGCCCGCGGCGTTCACCTGCGAGCCGGGCGCGAAGAAGACGCCGTTCGTGTTGACGAGAAAAAATCGGCCGTTCGGGACGTTGATCGTGCCGAAGATGTCGGAAG
>DATJEK010000103.1:0-7967 GCA_035496715.1 Candidatus Eiseniibacteriota bacterium
GGATACCGGGCGCTTCTCGTCGGTCTCGTCATATTCAACCCGGCCTACCTGTACTTTTCCACGGAAGCCCGCTCGTACATGCCCGCCGCCGCCCGTTGTGAGACGGCCCTGAAGAGAACGGTCCTTTGCCTGACGGTCGCGCCTCTATTTCTGATCGCTTTGCTTTCGTTCGTGATCCCGAAAAGTTTCGTCGAGCGGGCGATCTTCTCCGGCTATCCTTTTTTCTGGTGTGTCGTCGTTTTCGGAATCAGCCGCATCCGGTCGGCGGCGGTCCGGCGCGGGCTCGCGGCCCTCGTCGCCGGCGTCGCTGTCCTCGCGACGTTCGCTTTCCTCGCCGAAAAGGATTCGCTCGTCACGGTCGCGAGCCCTAAAAATGACTGGAGGGGCGTAACCGAGTTTCTCGCGAGGCGGGGGGCGTTGGACGGGGCGGAATCCTGCGTGCTGAGCGACATCCCGCTCGTCGGCGTCCGGTATTACCTCAAGAGGCGGGGGCTTCCCGTCGGGGATCCGATCGCCTATCAGCGGAAGATTATGAGGGAAAAGATCGCGGCCGTGTTTCCGGGTGGGGCCGCACGGTCCGCGGAGCCCCCGAAGGAACCGCCGATTTATCAAGTCACCGGCGCGTCCGCGCTTCGGGAGCTCGTCGCGGGGCACCGCGATTTCTACCTCATCCGCGATCCCGTCCGCTCGCGCAACTACCGGAAAATTCAGAATGGACTGGCGGCGTCCGGCCTGATCGATTATGATAGGACCTATTGTTTCAAGGGCGTGGAAATCGACGTCTTCCACAGGAAAAAAACGTGAATCATCGAGCGAGCCGCGATGTTTGAAAATCAGAATTTCCTGGCTGAGAAATCTCCGCTCAGTGAGAGGCAGCTGTTCGAGTTCGATCTGAACGGATACCTGATCATCCCCGGATTCCTCTCGGCGGCGGAGATCGCCGCGGCCCGCGCCGCCCTCGACGCCCGTCCCGAGAGCAGGGCCAGCCACAAGTTCGATTTCCTCGATTTTGATCCCGTTTTCCTCAGGATCGCCCGGGACCCCAGGGTCCTGGCCGTCGCGTCCTATCTCCTCGGCGAGAATTTCCGCTTCGACCACGCGTTCGCCTATCAGGACGGCCCCGCCGGACAGGACGGCGCGGCCGTCGAGAATCTTCACGCGGGACCGTACGCCGAGCAGGGTATTTTTCAATATCACTGGCACGGCGGGCGGCCGCGTTCCGGGCCGATCGTTTTTTGTTACGCGCTGGACGACGTCGCGGGGGGCGACGGGGGGCTCGTGTTCGTTCCCGGCAGCCATAAATCGAATGTCCCCGTCGACGGGCATTACGTTTTTAACCATCTCTTATCCGGCCGGCTGGACGCCGACTGGATCCACAACCCGCCGCTTCGCGCCGGCGACCTGGTCTTGTTCACCGAGGCCGTGATCCACGGGACGCGCCGGTGGCGGCCCGCCGACCGCGGACGCGTCAACTTGTACTACCAGTACTGTCCGGGGTACGCCATTTGGCACAAGCTCGAGAAAGGGGGAGGGTCGCGGGCCGGGGCGGATCCTCTCTTTCGCGAACCTTACGTTTCCGACAAGGTTTTTCGCGACGGCCGCTACGTCAACCAGTGGCGACCCGCCACCAAAGCCTATCCCGGCGCGGCGTTCAAGCTCAGAGATCTGACGCTGAAAAACATCCGCGCCCGGCTGCGGCGCCTCTTCGGCCGCCTGCCCCGTTAAGCGGCGCATGCGATTCGTTTCGGTCATCGTTCCGGCCTACGAGAACGTCGGCGCGTTGCGGTCATGCCTCGAAGCGCTCTCGTGTCAAAGCTATCCGCCCGGATCGTTCGAGATACTCGTCGTGGACAATGCCCCCCGGGCCCGCCTCGAGGGGGAGCTCGCGCGCTTTTATCCGGGCGTCGTCTTCTGTCATGAGCCCAAGCCCGGCCCCTCCGCGGCACGCAATCACGGCGTCGCCCGCGCCCGCGGAGAGCTCCTGGCCTTCCTCGATTCCGACTGCAGGCCCGACCCGGACTGGATCGCCAACGGCGCCAAGAACGCGGAGCGCCTGGGGCCGCGGCAAGTCGTCGCGGGAGAAATCGTCATCGTCGTGAAAGACGCCGCGCGGCCGACTCTCGTCGAGCTGTACGACAGGGTGTTTTATTTAAAACAGAAAAAATACGTCGAATGCTTCAAGTCGGCCTCCACGGCCAATCTCTTCGTCTTTCGGGAAGCGATGGCTGTGGCGGGCGGATTCGATGAGGCGATCCGCTCGGGACAGGACGGGGAGTGGTCGGCCCGCGCGATCGCCCGGGGGCTCGGCCTCGCTTACTGTCCCGACGTCCGCGTCTCTCATCCGGCCCGGCGGACTTTCGGCGAATTCCTGAGGGTCGCGCGCCGGCACGCCTACGGGATGCTGAAGACCTGGGGAGGCAGCGGGCACCCCGCCGACACGAGAAGCTTTTCGTCAAAATTCGCCGACTGGCGGCGCGCCGTCTTCTCCGATCGCTCGATGGGGCCCCGGCAGAAACTCGGGGTCGCACTTCTGGACCTTCTGAAGATGATCCTCGTCCGGATGGAAATTCTCCGTCTGCGCCTCGGCGGAGGCCTTTCCGGCGACGGGGGATTCAGCGAACGATGAAGAGGTGCCGCCAAAACGGGGGAAATTCATGAGCCGAATGGTTCGCTTTATCAGTGACCGCCTGATCCTGCCTTTCGCATGCCGCGTTCACGACGCGATCCGCTTCCGGGACCGGTATACGCTGCTCGACGAGCTTCGCGCGCGCACGGCGCGGGAATGCGCCGACTATGCCGAGAAGCACATGGCCGGGGCGCTTTCTTTCAGCAGCCGGGAAGCGTTGTGGGATCATGCGGCGGGACGGATCGCGTTCGAGGGGATCGCCGCCGAGTTCGGGGTCGGAGACGGGCATTCGATCCGGTATCTGGCCCGTAAAATCCGCGGCCCGATCCACGGCTTCGACAGTTTTCACGGGCTTCCGGAGGATTGGGAAGGGTCGGAGGCTTTCGCGCGGGGCACGTTCGGGCGCGGCGGCCGTCCTCCGAAGGTCCCGGCGAACGTGCGTTTGATCACGGGCGAATTCCGGGCCGCGCTTCCCGCGTTTCTCGAGTCGAACCCCGGCGTCTTTTCCTTCGTCCACTTCGACTGCGACACCTATCGCTCGACGAGCGAGATCCTTGACCTGATCGCTCCGAGGCTCGCGCCCGGCTCGGTCCTGGTCTTCGACGAATACTTCGGCTATCGCGGATGGAAGCTCGGGGAATGGAAGGCGTGGCGGGAACAGGCCGACCGGCGGGGATTCGCCTACGAATACTTCGGATTCTCCTCGCAGCAGGCGGCCCTGCGGATCCTCCGCGCCGGATGATGAAGGCGCTGCGGGACGCCTGTCGCCGCTCGTCCCATCGGCTGGAATGGTGGGCGATCCGTTTCGTTTCTCTCTTCGCGCGTTATCCGGTCTCGATCGCCTACCCCTTCCTCGGCGAAAAGATCCGGTTCGAGGTGCGCAATTCCCTCGAATACACGAAGATCCTTTCCTCCGACGGCGAAAAAAGGAGTCTCGATTTCCTGGCCGGGTCGCTGGGTTCCGGTGATGTTTTTTTTGATCTGGGAGCGGGAAAGGGGCTTTATGCGGCGTCTCTCGGAAAAAAAATCCGGGGACTCAAGATCTTCGCGTTCGAGCCCAACCCCGCAGAACGCGGCCGGCTGGAGGCTCATTTGGCGGTCAACGGGGTCCTCGGCGCGACGGTGGTGGAGTGGGCCGTGTCGGACTCGGAAGAGGACCGCGAGTTGGACCTTTTTTTCGACGACGTGAGCGCGGGCGCGTTCCGGCCGCACGGGTACGAAAACCGGCGCTACGACCGGCAAGCGCGCGTCCTCTCCAGGAGCCTCGACTCCGCGCTGCGCCGGGGCCTTTTGCCCGTCCCCGACGCGATGAAGATCGACATCGAAGGCGCGGAAGTCTTGTGCCTGCGCGGCTCGGCGGCTCTCTTCGACGGGGTTTTCGGAAAGCGCCCCCGGACGGTCTGTCTGGAGCTCCACTATCGCACGCTGTCCGCTTACGGCGCCTCGCCGGCCGACGTGCTTTCGTTTTTCGCCGAAAAGGGATACCGGATCGCCGACGATTATCCGCGCGGAACGGAATGGCAGTACATTTTCGTGGACGCTAAGACTTGAAAATTTCATTCCTCGTCCCGGATCTTTCGAACAACATCGTCGGGCGCGCGCACATGCTCTCCCGGCTCCTTTCGTCGAAGTACGAGACCGAAATCGCGGGGCCGTTGATGACGGGAGAGCCGTGGGCGCCGGTTTTCGCCGACGGGCGAACGGCGATGAAGTCCGTTCGCGTCGAAAACCCGTTTCACGCCTGGCCGCGGCTTTTGACGCTCGGAAGCCGCCTGGATGGCGACGTCTTTTACGTTTGCAAACCCTACCTTTCGAGCCTGGGCCTCGCGCACTGGGCGGCTCGTCGCCGCCGCGTGCCGGTGATCCTGGATCTCGACGATTGGGACGAAGGTTTTCTCGCGGATTTTCTCGGCCGCTCGCCGGTCCTTCACTCGATCCGCGTCGGAGCGTCCCTCCTGACGCGTTCTCACGGTCAGTCCTACGGCAGCCTTCTGGCGGCGCGCCGGCTCGTCCGCCGCTCGGCGGCCCTCACCGTGGCGAGTCCGTTCCTCGCGCGGCTTTACCCGGGCGCCCTGGTCGTGCCCCACTGTCGCGACGAGACGCACTTTGACCCTTCCAGGTTCTTTCAGGCGTCTTCGCGGGCCAAATTCGGTTTCGACCGGAGCCAGAAAATCGTGATGTTCTGCGGCGTCCCGCGGCCGCACAAAGGTCTCGAGGATCTGATCGACGCGATGGCGTCCGTCGGCGTCCGGGACGCGGTGCTGTCGATGCCGGGAATGGACGTCTCCGATCCCTACGCGCGCCGCCTGGACGAGTCCGCGCGCAGGACACTGGGGGAGCGGTACCATCCGATGGGCCTCATCCCATACGCAGACGTGCCCGAAGCGCTGTCCGTCGCCGACGTTGTCGTGATCCCCCAGCGCGCGGGCCGCGGCGCCGAGGGACAAATGCCCGCGAAGGTGATCGACGCCATGGCGATGGGCCGCGCGATCGTCGCCACTCGCGTCGGACAGCTGCCTGAGGCGCTCGCAGGCTGCGCCGATTTCGTCGAGCCCGGCGATGTGAAAGGTCTGGCCGCGGCGATCCGACGCGCACTGGAGAATCCGGAGGTTTATTCGGCGATGCGCGAGAAGGCCCGGCAGGTTTTTCTGGAAAATTACAGTTATTCGAAGGTGGCGCCGGGGCTCGTCTCGCTTGTCGGCCGGGTTCTCGCTTCGCGTCCGCCGCGGACGAAATAGGAGTAGAGAAAGAGCGCCAAAAGAGACGTCTGTATCGTCGTGGAAAGCGCGATGCCCCGGACTCCGAGCCGCGGGGCGAGCGCAAGGTCGCACGCCACGGCCAGGACCACGCGGATGAGCGCGGCCGCGAAAAGGACGCCGGTTTTCCGGATCACGATGAAGTAGTGGCTCAGCGCGATGAGGATCGGCCAGGGGATCAGCGCGAAGACTTGAAGGCCGAAGATCTCGGCGAGCTCGGGGGCGGCCTGCGGAGGGAAGGAGCCGCGCAGGAACAGCAGCCGCGCGATCTCCTGGCGAAAAAACCAGCAGATCAGGCACACCGGCACCGAGATCGCCAGGGTTTCGACGGCGCGAAGCGCGAAGTTGGCGCGCAGGCCCGCGCGATTTCTGCCGCTGTGAAAGGCCTCGGACCAGTACGCGATCAGCACGGTCTCGAAGCCGGCGATGAACACCCCGTGCAGCGTGAACACGATCGTGCTCGAATACTGCAGGAGGGACAGATTTCCCGCCCCGACCCAGGATGCGACCAGCCGGTCCACAACCGAGCTGGCGAGCGCCGCCGCGCTGGCGGCGACGAGGAATCCGGCGGTTGAAACGAACGGCCCGAGGCGCCGCGGGTCGCCGACCCGCCACTGCGGACGGAAACCCGTGATTCGGCGGGCGGCGGACACCGTCACCAAAAACAGCGCTGCTTCCCCGACGACATAGCCCGCCATCGCGGCATAAATGCCCCAGTGCCTCCGGAATGCGAACAGAACCGCCAGTGCCGCCGCCGAGCGGAGCGCGGGCGCGGCCGCGGAAATCCAGAATTTCTTGTGGTAGTCCAAAAGGCCGGACACCCAGCAGGTCCCGCAAATGAAAAAAACCATCGGCGCGCCCAGGAGGAAATGACGCATCAGGGTCGCCGTCGCGTTCTCGTCGTAAAGCGCGGTCATTCTCATCAGCGGGGGGAGACCGGCCGCGATCAGGCCCAGCAGGACGGCCAGGAGCAGCCAGCCGGACGTCAGGACGTGATTCAAGAACCCGTTCGGATCATCGCGGCAGGACGTTTTCTCGGCGATGAAGAGCACGAGGGCCCGTCGCGGGGCCTCCCCGATCGCGACGGTCACGTAGAGCAGGATCGTGAACGCGAGAAAGAAGAGGTCGGTCTGCCGGTTCGCGCCGAAAAAAAAGGCGATGAAGAGCTGGACGAAAAAGCCGAAGCTTTTCCCGAAGATCACCCACCCCGACGTCATGAGGGTGTCGAAACGGTAATTCCTCGAACGGGTCAATTCCGCGAATTTCCCCGCAAGGCCGCTCATCGAGGCTTCTTTCTGAAGACGGCGCCGACCCCCATCGGCGTCTTGTAGATCATGTCGTAGCCGTTGAAGAGCTGGGGGATCATGTAGACCCCGAAGGGTTTCTGGAGGTTTTCCGGCGTCGCGCCCCAGACGACCACGTAATCGATCGAGGCTCCCGTCTTCGCGGAATACGCGAGCAGGTCCAGGCCGGGCTGGTCGCTTTCCTGGTAGCCGGCCAGCTGTGTGTACGGATTGAGTTGCTGCTTGTATTGGACGGGCATGAACCGCTCAGTGGCCTCGTAATCGTTCATCGAAGTCATGCGTTTTTCGACCGCGAGATAATTGCCGATATGCCGCATCGGGAAGAAGCGCACGGTCGTCTCGTGCGCGGGATCGAGCCCTCTTTGTTCCAGGCAGAGGTAAAGCAGCGTACGGCCCGGTTCGAGGTGGGATGCGCAGGACACGACGTCCTTCCAGTACACGTTGAGTCGCCGATACTGCGCCATCAGGCTCGAAACCATGGCGATCGAGAGCGCGATCACGCACAGCTGAACGCACCCGCGCAGCGTCTTCCCGCGGGGAACGGACGCGAAGAAGGCGATCGCGGCGACGACGGCGAAAAGCAGGACGCGCACGCTGACGAGCTCGAACCAGGTCAGCAGGAAGAAGAGAATGAGGTCGGCGACCAGGACGAGGAGAAAGCCGTCCGAGCGATCGAGGCGCTTGGTCGCACACCGCCGGACGGCCGTGTCGGCCAGGAGCAGCGCGAAAAGGTAAAAGAGCGCCCGGAGCGACAGCGCGCCGACATCCCGGAAGCTGACGAATTGATAAAAATCACGCAGAAGCGACCAGGAGAGGGTGTGCGCGGCCGCCGGCAGGATCTGCCGGGGAGGAGCCTGCATGAAGCCGACCAGGAAGATTCGTAAAAGAATCGCGAAAGGCGCGAGAGCCAGCAGCTCGTCGCAGCGGCTCAGCAGGTTCGAGCGCGCAGCCGCCCAGCGCCTGCCCGCCGGGGCGCGCACCAGCGCCAGCAGGAAGGACCAGGCGGCCAGGAGCGCCAGCGTGATGCAGAGCATGACGCTGGCTCCGGGATGGGTGAAATAAATCAGGATAGAAAGCCCCGCGATCACCGGTATTTTGCGCATGCCCGGCGACTCCGCGTGACGAAACCAGTATCCGACGAGAAGGACGTACGGCACGAAGGCGAGGCAGTAGTTGTAAAAGCCCATGTGCAGCCACCAGTTGTACAGCACGGGCAGGACGAGCCACGCGGCGTAAGCGGCATCCGGGCGGATCGACTTGACGAGATACCGGAGAGAAACC
>DATJEK010000104.1:0-10736 GCA_035496715.1 Candidatus Eiseniibacteriota bacterium
GGCGTTCGCCGGCGGTTTCCCGTTCGTCCGGCAAGTGCTGCCGGCATTCCCCGCCTCGCTTCACTGGCCCGGCGGCTCGTTCTACACGCAGAGGACCGTGGGACTCCTGCCCGGCGTCCCGTTCACGATGCTGTATTTTCTCGCGCCTCTGGCCGCATGGCTGGCCTCCGGTGAAAACGTCCGTTCCGTTTTCCGCCGGGAAGGCCTGCCGGCTCGGGCGATCACGGCGGGCGCGGCGGCGTATCTCTCGCTGATCGTCCTGGCGGAGCTCCTCCGGGGGCTGGCGGTCAACGGGATCCTGACCGAGACGGCCCTCTTTCTCGGGCGCTGCGGCGAGGAGATCCCGTTCGCGTGGTTCCTCGCCGCCGCGTTCGCGGCGCTCCTCTGGAAACGGGGTCTCGCGGGGCCCGCGGGAGAGGGATTTCCCCGCACGGCCTTCGCGCTTCTCCTGGCCCCGGCGCTGGCGACGTTCGGCGCGACGCTTTTTTTCAACATGCACACGCTGCGGTATCTCGGCGATTTCGCGACCCCGGTGCTTTTGGCGGGGGGGATCGTGTGGCTGCACTTCGACCGCCAGCTGGCCCGGGACCCGGCGGCGGCCGCCGCGCTTCGGGTGATCGGCGTGGCGCTGGGGCTGTGCAGCATGGGTTTCGGAGTCGCGTATGCGTTCTCTTGACCGGCGCTACTGGGGCGTCCCGCTGGTCGTCCTCGTGCTTTATCTGGCCCAGGCGCTGAGCCCCGCGTACGTGAACCCGTACTACAAAAACTCCTACAATCTCGTCGTGGACGCCTGGCTCGCGGGACAGCTGCACCTGAAGCCGGCGCTCGACGCGGCGTTCCTGAAAAGCCCGTACAATTTCGTCGCGCACCTCGACTACATCCTGGCGCAGGGGATCATCGACCTGTCGGTGTACCGCGACAGGCTGTATTCCTATTTCGGCGCCGCGCCCGCGGCCGTCCTCTATCTGCCGTTCCGGGTGCTGACGTTCGGGCGGCAGCTGCCCGACAAGGCGGCGGTCCTGATTTTCTGCGCCGGCGGATTTCTGGCGGCGAGCGCGCTCCTCCTGCACGTGCGCCGACGGCATTTTCCGGGGGCTCCGGAAGGCGCGGTCCATCTGTCGCTGGCGGTGCTGGGCCTGGCGAACATGGCCCCGATGCTGATCCGGCTGTCCAACGTCTACGAGGTCGCGATGTCGGCGGCGTACTGTTTTTTCATGACGTCCCTCTACTGGCTGGTTTCGGCTTTCGGGGACGAGGGCGTCTCTCGGCCGCGGCTCTTCGCCGCGGGGCTCTGCGCGGGTCTGGCGGCCGGAAGCCGTCCGACGTTCGCGCTGGCCGCGCTCGCCTGTCTTTCGCTGACGGGCTGGCGGCTCCGGCGCCGGGAAGGCCCGCGGGCGGCGGCCTCGGCGGCCGCCTTCGCGCTGCCCCTGGCCGCCGTGCTCTCGGCGATCGCGGCCTACAACTGGCGTCGCTTCGGAAATCCGTTCGAGTTCGGCGCCCGCTACCAGATCACGCCGCTGAACCCGATGGGGATGGGCCTTTTGCTCGACCCCTCGAGAATTCTCCTGAGCGCGTACCTGTTTCTTTTTCAGGCGCCGGTGGCCGGGGGGCAGCCGTACCTGCGCGTGAGCCATGAATCGTACGGATTGTTCCGGTGGCCGGCCAGCACCTACCAGATCGACGGCGGCGCCCTGGGGATGATCCCCGGAGTGCCGTTCGTGCTTCTCTTCCTCTTCGGGCCGATGCTGGTCTGGGTCTCCCGCTCCGCCGGCGCCTCCGAGTATCTGGGGCCCCGCAGCCCGTTCCGCGCGGCGCTGCGCGACACGTTTCTTTTGTATCTGGGCCTGATCCTTCTGGGACGTTTTCTCGCGCCGTTTCGCGGCGCGGCGCCGTTGTCGGAGGCCGCGCTCTTCGTCGACCGCTGCAACGACGAGCTTCCGCTCGGGCTGGCCTTCGCGACGATCCTCACGGCGCGGTTTTTCTCGGCGGCGGTCGCCGGGGAACCGGCGGCGCCGGCGTATCCGCGCTTCGAGGCGTCGCTCCTCGGGGCCTCTTTCCTGGCGCTCTTTGGGATCACCTGTCTTCACCAGAACGTGAATCTGCGCTATCCCGCGGATTTCATCTCGCTGGCGGTGCTGTCGAGCGCGATCCTCTGGTTCCACTGCGACGCCCGCCTGAGGGCGCGGCCGGGGGGAGAAACCGGCCTGCGCGCGCTTCTGGGCGGGATGACGTTCGTGCTGGCGGGCGTGAGCGTGTACGTGGGGCTTCTGTTTTCCCGATGAGCCCGGGCGGCCGCGACCTCACGAAGGGCAAGACGGCGGTCATCGCGGGCGCCGGTCCCGCGGGCCTGACCGCGGCCCTGGAGCTCCTGGAAAAAACGGGCGTGCGGCCCGTGATCTTCGAGTCCTCCTCCGTCCTCGGCGGCATTTCCCGCACCGTGGAATACAAGGGCAACCGGATGGACATCGGCGGCCACCGGTTTTTCTCGAAGTCCGAGCGCGTCGTCGAGTGGTGGAAGAAAATCCTGCCGCTGCAGGGGGCCCCGTCGAAAGACGACCTCCTGACCGAGGTCGCCTATCACGGCCGCCGGCAGGAGCTGCGCCTCGAGAAGGACGGCCCGGACCCCGAGAAGACCGACCGGGTGATGCTCCTCCGCAACCGCAAGTCGCGCATCCTTTTTCTGCGCAAATTTTTCAACTATCCTCTTTCCCTGAGCGTCCGGACCTTCCTCAATCTGGGGCCGTTCCGGTCGGTGAAGATCGTCGTCAGCTACGCGAGGGCGAAGCTCTTTCCGATCCGCCCCGAGGTGTCGCTGCGCGACTTCATCATCAACCGCTTCGGCGAGGAACTCTACCTGACGTTCTTCCGCTCCTACACCGAAAAGGTCTGGGGCGTGCCGTGCAGCCGCATCAAGGCCGAGTGGGGCGCGCAGCGCATCAAGAGCCTGTCGCTTTCGAAGGCGATCCTGAGCCAGCTCAAGGGCCTGGTCTCGCGGGACCCCACGCTCACGCAGAAGGACGTGCCGACGAGCCTGATCGAGCGTTTCATGTATCCCAAGTTCGGGCCGGGACAGATGTGGGAAGAGGTGGCGCGCCGCGTCCAGGCGGCCGGGGGCGAGATCCGGATGAACTCGCGCGTCACCCGCGTGACGGTCGAGGGGCGGAGGGTCGTCTCGGTGGAGGTCACGGACACGCGCACCTCGGAGACCGTCACGGTGCCGTGCGATTATTTCTTTTCGACGATGCCGGTGAAAGAGCTCATCGGAGCGATGGGCGCCGCGGTGCCGGCCGAGGTGAGGCCGATCGCGGAAAACCTCCAGTACCGGGACTTCGTCACCGTGGGACTGCTCCTCAGGAAGATGACGGTCCGGGAGGAGGGGGCCCCGGCCGCCGACCGCCCTTCCGACAACTGGATCTACGTCCAGGAGCGAGACGTGAAGGTCGGGAGGCTGCAGGTGTTCAACAACTGGAGCCCGTACATGGTGAGCGACCCGCGGCTCGTCTGGATCGGGATGGAATATTTCTGCAACGAAGGCGACGACCTCTGGAGGAAGACTGACTCCGAGTTTCTCGAATTCGCGGCCGAAGAGCTGGTGCAAATCGGGCTGGCCGAAAAGGCCGACGTCCTGGACGGCACGGTGCTGAGGATGCTGAAGACCTACCCGGCCTATTTCGGCAGCTACGAGCGCTTCGACGAGATCCGCCGGTTCACGGACTCGATCGGAAACCTCTTTCTGATCGGCCGCAACGGCATGCACCGGTACAACAACCAGGACCATTCGATGCTCACGGCGATGACCGCCGTCGAAAACATTTTGGACGGGACGCTCACCAAGGAAAACCTGTGGGCCGTCAATACCGAAGACGAATACCACGAGGAAAAGAAATAACCCTTCCCCGGCGCCGGCTTACCGTCCCAGCCCTTTTCTCCGGTAAAGGATGGTCAGGTCGGAGGGGGACTGATAGATCTTGTCGTATCCGGCGTGCAGCTGGAAAAGGAGCGGTCGCGCGTACGGCAGGTCGAGGACCTGCGGCGTCGCGCCCCACACGAGGATGTAGTCGAGCGTTCCGCCGGACCGCGCCGGATAACCCAGAAGGTTGAGGTGGGGAGTCGGCGCCTCGAGGTAGCCGCCGAGCATGCGGTACGGATTCAGGGAATCGCGGTACTGCACGGGCAGGAATTTCTCTTCCGCCTCGTAGTCGTTGAACGAAATGGCCCCCCGCTCGAGGGCCGCGTAGCAGCCGGTGTGGCGCATGGAGCACACCCATTCGTTGGGTTTGTTCGTTTTCGTCGGCATGAAGGCCGTCTGCTCCAGCGGGATGTAGAGCATCGTGCGCCCGGGTTCGAGATACCGCGTCGCGGACAGGCAGTCTTCCCAGGAACGGTTGACCCGCCGGTATTCGCCCAGGAGCGTGAACACGAGCGCGGCGCCGACGACCGCCGCCGACAGCTGCAGGACGCCCTGCTCGTCGGGGTTGTAGTCGGCGAGGCCGACGCAGGCGATCAGCGAGACGACGAGGAAGGGGAGCAGGCGTTCGTTGATGGCCTCGCTCTGCGACGCCATGAAAAACAGGACGAGGAACACGACCGGCACCAGGAAGAAGCCGTCGAGTCGGCTCGGCCGCCTGGAGAGGACCCGCGACAGCACCGCGTAGCACGCCGCCGCGAAGAGCGCCCGCGTCGCCAGGAAGTAGAGCGTCTCTTCGATGCCGCCGAACATCGGCTGCGCGTCGTTCAGGACGCGCATGCTGACCTTGAACGGCAGCGGGGGCAGGATGGGGCGCATCGGGGAACGCACGAAGGCGGTCAGGAAACGCTGGGCCAGGTAGAGGGAAGGCAGGAAGGCCGCGAGCGGCTCGAGCCAGACCCGCCGGAGGCGGTTCCACAGCTCCCGGCCCGGGATCCGGCCGAGAGCGGCTTCCCCGGCGTCCGCGGCCGTCCGCCACAGGCCGATCACCGTCATTCCGGCCAGGGACATCCACAGAGCGGAGACGTGGGTGAAATACAGGAAGACGCCCAGCGCGCCGAGCAGGCACAGGTTTCCGATCGACGGCGCGCGGACGTGTCTCAGCCACAGTCCCAGGACGATGCCGTAACAGGCGACGCCCAGGGAAAAATTATAAAACCCCATTTGGAAAAGATGATTGTAGGCGAACGGGAACGTCAGCCACGAGACGAATTTCGACCGCGGGTGGATCACGCCCAGGAGAAAGCGGACGGAAAGCGGCAGCAGCACGAAGTAGGCGCTGACCAGGATCTTTTCCGCGACGTTCGGCGGGAACACGCGAAGGAGCCACGCGAGGGCGAGGTTGACCGTCCAGTAGGGGTCCAGATCCTTCGTCAGGACGAAGTACCGGCGCAGTTCCCCGCTTCCGGGCTTGTCGTAGTCGCGCAGGACGCTCGCGTTGTAGAGATGGGCGGCGCCGTCCTGGGTCGGCAGATAGCGGACTCCCCAGACGGGCAGGAGGAGGACGCCGATCAGCGCGGCGAAAAGAAGCGTTTCGTGGCGGATGAGTCCGTCGCGAATCCACCGGAAAGAGGTCACGCGTCTAGTGTAAGAGGCCGCGGCGTTTCTTGTCAATTCCAACCCTGCTATAATGAGACCCGATGACACTCCTGACCCGAAAACTCACGGCCGCGTGCGTCGTCGCGGCGGCCTGCGTCGCGCTGGTGACCGGCGGCCGCGCGCTGTTCGGCCCGGGCGGCCGCCTGGCGGCGGACCGCGGGATCGCCGCGAGGTCCAAGGGTGACCCGAAGGCGCGCGTGTGGATCGTGGAATATCTCGACTTCCAGTGCCTGGCCTGCAGCCAGGCGGGCCCGCTCCTGCGGGAGTACATGGAAAAGCATCCCTCGGAGGTGTATCTGCAGGCGAGATTTTATCCGCTGATCCGGACGGACCACCGCTACGGGGTCAAGAGCGCCATCTACGCCGACTGCGCGGCCGTTCAGGGGAAGTTCTGGCCGTTTCACGACCTCCTTTTCGAGAAACAGGCCGAGTGGTCCGCGTCGGAAGACCCGGACGCGGTGTTTCACGGCTATGCCCGCGGCCTCGGGATCGACGAGCGGCGTCTTTCGGCCTGCGTGGACGATCCGGCGATCAAGAAGCAGGTCCTCGGCGAGAAGGCCGAGGCGATGGACCTCGGCGTGCGGTCGACACCGACCTTTTTCATCAACGGCCGGATGGTCGTGGGTTTGGAATCCCTGGAGGATGAACTCCGTGAAAAATAGTCCGGCGCTCCTCGTCCGCCTGGCGGCCGCTTCGGCCTTCCTGGTCTCGGGATGGCTCAAGCTCATGCAGCCGCATGAGAATTTTCTCGCCGTGATCCAGTCGTTCGAAATCGTCCACGGCCCGGTCGCGGATCTGGCGTCGCGGACCCTGCCCTGGGCCGAGTTCACGCTGGGAATGATGCTTTTTCTGGGGCTGTGGTCCCGGGCGGCCGCCGCCGTCCTCCTCGGTTTTTCGACGCTTTTCCTGGGCGCCCTCCTTTCGGCCGTCCTCCGGCACCTGCCGATCGACCGCTGCGGCTGCTTCGGAGAAGAGGTGTCGCTCCCGCTCAAGCAGATGATCGCCGTGGATTGCGGCCTGTGGCTGGCGCTGGCTTACCTGGCGCTGAAACCCGCCCCTTTCTCCCTGGACCGGTTCTTGGAAAAAACTTGAACGGGGGTAGGGTTTTGGGTACGATTATTGGATATCTTATTGTCCTGCAAGCGGTTAGATAGCTAAATCCGAATTCTCACGGCCTGCGTAGAACTGGGTAGAGGCCGCAAACAAAACGCTCCAGGGAGGCCCCAAACCATGCGCACTCAACGATCCACGATCCTGACCGGTCTCGTCCTTTCGTCGCTCCTTTTATCGGGCGGGGTCGCGCGCGCCGCCAGCTATGACGTCGACACCGACCACACGACGGTCTCGTTCAAGATCAAGCACCTGTTCTCGTATGTCCAGGGGACCTTCAAGAAGTTTCAGGGGACCGTCGAATACGAGCCCGGCAAGCCCGAGACGTGGTCGGCGCAGGGCACGATCGACGTCGCGAGCATCGACACCAACGTCCCCGAGCGCGACAAGCACCTGAAGAGCGCCGATTTCTTCGACGCCGCGAACAACCCGACGATCGAATTCAAGACCACGAAAATCACGTCCGTCGACGCCGAGCACGCCGTCGCCGAGGGGACGATCAAGATCCACGGCGTCGAAAAGCCGGTCAAGCTCGACGTCGAAATTCACGGTGTGGGGAAAGACCCTTGGGGGAACGTTCGTGCCGGATTCACGGTCACGGGCACGTTGAACCGCAAGGATTTTGGCCTGACTTGGAACAAGGCCCTCGAGACAGGTCAATTGCTGGTTGGAGATGAAGTGAAGCTGAGCCTGGAGCTGGAGGCGATCCTCAAGCAGTAGGCAGGGCGGCGCTTCATTCGGGGCCTTAATCACAGAGGAGATAAAATGGCTAAGTTGAATAAGAAGAAGGTGCTCTTGGCGGCTTCGGTTGCGGGTCTTCTGGCGTTGTCGGGCGCGGCGGCGACCACGGTCGCGTACGCGGCGGACGTGGCTTGCGCCGGAGTGAATGCCTGCAAGGGCATGGGCGATTGCGGCGGCAAGGGACATGCTTGCGCCGGCAAGAACGCCTGCAAGGGCACGGGCGTCGTGATGCTTCCTTCGGCCGACACCTGCTCGAAGATCGGCGGAACGGTCGCGCAGGCCTAATCCGTCATCCGTGATTAAAGGGGATAGGGTAGCAGCGATGGATGAAAAAACCTGGCCGGCAAGGGGCTGCGGCCTGGGCCTAAGAAGCCCGCATTATCCGGTGATCCTGGAGCGGTGGCCGCGCGTCGACTGGTTCGAGGCCGTCACCGAAAACTACATGGACACCGGAGGCCGCCCGCTGCAGGTCCTGGAAGCCGTCCGCCGCCGCTACCCTATCGCCCTTCACGGGACCGCGCTCTCGATCGGTTCGACCGATCCGATGAGCGAGCGTTACCTCGAGCGGCTCAAGCGTCTCGTGGACCGCATCGATCCGTTTCTCGTCACCGATCACCTCTGCTGGTCGGGCGTGAAAGGCGAGCAGCTGCACGACCTCCTGCCGCTTCCGTTCACCGAAGAGGCGGTCCGCCACGTGGTCTCGCGCGTCGGCCGGGTGCAGGAGCTTCTCGGCCGCAAGATACTCCTCGAGAACGTCTCGACCTACGTCACCTACCGTGATTCGACGATGACCGAGTGGGCGTTTCTCAAAGAGATCGCCGAGCGCTCGGGCTGCGGCCTCCTTCTCGACCTGAACAACGTCTTCGTCAATTCCGTGAACCACGGCTTCGACGCGCTCGAGTATCTCGAAAACATTCCCGCGCGCCTCGTCGGGCAGATCCATCTGGCTGGCTATACCGACATGGGCGACTTTCTTTTCGACACGCATTCCAGGCCGATCGTCGAAAAAGTCTGGGACCTTTACCGCGAGGCGATGGCGCTCTGGGGCCCGGTCTCGACGCTCGTCGAGTGGGACGAGGACATCCCCGAATTCGACGCGCTCGTGAAGGAGACCGAGAAAGCGAGGGTGATCTACGATGCCGCCGCGGGTCAGGCGCGCCGGGTTCCCGCGATCCGGACTCGCGCGGCCGCCGCCCCGCCGCCCCGCAACGCCGCGGCCCTTTCGCTGGCCGAAGCGCAGGATTTTTTCAGAAAGACGATTCAGCCGAGACCCGACGCGGAGCGCGAGGCCCCGGAGGGTTTGCTCAACCCGCAGGGCGGCGTCCCGGGCGTCGAGCGGCTTTCGGTTTACGCGGGCGGTTACACGGCCCGTCTGCACGAGGCGCTCGCCGAGGTCTTCGTCGGCGTCAAAAAAACGATCGGAGACGAGCTGTTCTCGGGCCTGACGCACGTGTACGCCTCGCGCTATCCGTCGCACGACTACAATTTAAATTTCGTCGGAGTCCATGTGCCCGAGTTCCTCGCGGGCTCGCCGCTTTCGAAAGAATTCCCGTATCTGGCGGACCTCGCCCGGCTCGAATGGGGCACGTGGCTGGCGTTCCACGCGTTCAACGAGCCTCCGATGAAGACGGAGGACCTCGCGGGCATCCCGCCGGAGGACTGGGAACGCGCGCAGATCGTTTTCCAGCCGTCGACCTCTCTTTTCGTCTCCGACTGGTCGCTTTTGGATCTCTGGCTCAAGCGCTCTCGGCCGGAAGAGCTCCCGCGGCCCGCGCGCGCGGCCGAGCGGCTCCTCATCGGCCGCCGCGGGGAGCTCGTGCGCTGCGAGCGCCTTTCGGCCGACCAGCACGGGATGATCGAGGGCCTCCTCGCGGGCAAGACGCTCGGCGCCGTCTGCGAAACGCTCGCCGAATCCGACGAGCCGCCGCCGATCGCCGACTGGTTCGCGGCCTGGGTTCGGGACGGCCTGATCGTGCGCTGCGACATCCTCCAGCAGAACGGCGCCGCATGAAGCGGATCGCGCCCGTTTTTCTTTTCGCCCTCCTTTTCTCCGTCGCCGCCGGAGCCGCCGAGGCGCCGTCTTCCGAGCCGATCGCCTGGCGCCGCTGGTCGGACGACCTCTTCGAGACCGCCAAAAAGGAAAACAAGCTCGTCATCCTCGATCTCGAGGCCGTCTGGTGCCACTGGTGCCACGTGATGGCGGACACCACGTACAAGGACCCGCAGGTCGTGAAGCTGATCGGCGACCACTACCTCGCGGTCCGGGTGGACCAGGACGCCGACCCCGAGCTGTCGCTGAAGTACGAGGAATGGGGCTGGCCGGCCACGATCGTGTTCTCGCCCGACGGACAGGAGCTCGTGAAACGCCGCGGTTACATTCCGCCCGCGCCGATGGCCTCGCTTCTCGACGCCGTCGTCAAAGATCCGACCCCGGGACCGTCGGTGAAGGCCGAGACGGAAATCCCGCCCGCCCCCGCCGGGACGCTCGCGCCGGAGGACCGCAAGGCGCTCGAAGCCGCGCACGACGCGGTTTGGGACGAGACGAACGGCGGATGGGGGAGCGGCCACAAGCTCATCGACTGGCCGAGCCTCGAGTACGCGATGAAGCGCGCCCGCGCCGGCGACAAGACGCAGGAAGCCCGCGCCCGCCGCACGCTCGACCAGGCGCTGAACCTGATGGACCGCGAGTGGGGCGGTTTCTTCCAGTATTCGGACCAGGACGACTGGAAGTCGCCGCATTACGAAAAAATCATGTCCATCCAGGCGCAGTACCTGCGCGCCTATTCGCTCGCTTACGCGATCTGGAAAGACCCGAAGTATCTCGACGCCGCCGTCAAGGTCACGGACTTCGTCGGCGACTACTGGACGTCGCCGGAGGACGCGTTCTGCACGAGCCAGGACGCCGACGTGGACGAGGCGACGCCGGGGCAGGCGTTCTATTCGCTCGACGACAAGGGCCGCCGCGCGCTCGGGAAGCTCCCGCGGATCGACGCGCACGTGTACGCGCGCGAGAACGGCTGGATGATCGCGTCGCTGGCCTCGCTCTATGACGTCACCGGCGAGCCGCACTACCTCATGGCGGCGGTCCAGGCCGCCCGCTGGATCGTCGAAAACCGTTCCCTGAAGGACGGCGGGTTCCGGCACGACGCCGAGGACCGTTCCGGCCCCTATCTCGGCGACACGCTGGCGATGGGCCAGGCCTTCCTGGCGCTCTACGTCTCGTCGGGCGAGCGCGAGTGGCTGGACCGCGCCGAGAAGGCCGCCGATTTCATCGACGCGAAGTTCAGGGCCGCCGACGGCGGCTTCGTCTCCACGGCCT
>DATJEK010000105.1:0-8972 GCA_035496715.1 Candidatus Eiseniibacteriota bacterium
CACGGGCGCCGGCAAGAACCTCACGTTCAACGCCGGCAATCTCGGCAACGTGCTCGTCACCGGCTCGATCGGGACGCTCGCGGCCAAGATCGGCCAGCTCCTCATCCAGAACCTCAACGACTTCACGCTGAACGGCAACCTCTTCGCGAACTCGGTCCTCCAGCAGGACGGCCAGGGCACGACGTGGTTCCAGGGCGACATGACGACCGACGGCGCCGCGGGCATCGAGCTCCACGGCAACAACCTGACGATCGGCACGACGCCCCACGTCCAGAAGGTCAAGACGACCAACGGAGGCGCGTTCACGGCCGAGCACATCCCCGGCGTGACGGGCACCCTGATCATCAACTCGGACATGGACCTCGACGGCGGCTTCTTCGACCTCGGGACCGGACCCACGATCCTGAACGGCAACATCGTGACCGGGCTCGGCGGCGACGTGGTCTTCGCGGGCGACCTGCTCCTCACCGACGACCTCACGACGATCAACTCGGGCGGCGACATCACGTTCGGCACGCTGCCGGGCCTGGGCAACGTCGACGGCGAGGCCGATCTGGCGGACGAGGATCTCACGCTGACGGCGCTCGGAGACATCAACTTCAACGGGGAAGTGGGCGGAAACATCGTCCCCGGTTCCCAGCCGCGCCTCGGCGACCTCGTCATCACGAGCGCCGCGAACGTCAACGCGGCCAAGGACATGACGGTGGCGCTCCTCCAGCAGAACGCGGGCTCGGGCACCTCCACCTTCAACGGGAAGATCGATTCCACCAACGGCCTGAACCTCACCGGCAACAACTTCACGTTCAACGACACGGTCACCACGGCCGCGGGCGGCGCCACGATCGACAACGCGGGCGTCCTCACGATGGCCGAGGCCGCGGACTTCACGCTCACCGGCGGGAACTTCCTGCAGAAGAGCACCGCGGGCACCGGCACCGTCCAGACGGCCGCCGAGATCACGACGACGTCGGCGAACGACATCACGATGAACAGCCCGACGACGCTGACCGGCCCCGTGACGCTCGACTCCGGCCGCGACATCAACCTGAACGGCTCCGTCAACGGCGCCCAGGACCTGACGCTGACCGCCGGCCGCGACATCAACACGCAGGCGATCGGCCAGGGCGCCCGGATCGGCAACCTCGTCGTCACGACCGTCCGGAACTGGCTCGCGAGCGGCGCCATCAAGGCCGCTTCGATCGACCAGCAGGCCGGCACGGGCACGACGACCTTCAACGGCGCGCTCGACACCAACACGCTGGCCGGCATCGACCTCGACGGAACCGCGTTCAACGTGAACGCCCCGGTCAACACGACGGCGGGCGGCACGTTCACCGTGACCAACGCGGGCGACCTGAACATCGGCCCCAACGGCGACATGACGCTCGACGGCGCGTTCCTCCAGGACGGCGCGGGCAACGTGAAGACGGCGGGCGACATCACGACGACCGCGGACAAGATCGAATTCGACGCCCCCGTGGAGCTCACCGGCAACGTCGCGATGGACTCCAACAACGGCGAAATCCGCTTCAAGGACAAGCTGAACGGCGCGTTCAACCTCACGCTCGCGGCCGATCTCGGTAACATCGTGATGGAGCAGTCTCTCGGCGGCTCGATCCGCCTCGCGGCGCTGCTCATCCAGACGGTCGTCAACTGGACCGCGAACGACTCGATCTTCGCGCAGTCGATCACGCAGCTGGCGGGCACCGGCACGAGCTCGTTCTTCGGCAACGTCGACACGAACGGCGCGGCGGGCATCGACCTGACGGGCAACAACTTCTTCTTCGGCCCGGCGAGCGCGGTCAACGCGACCAACCTCGGCGACGTGGACGTCAGGGCGACGCTCAACGACACGAGCCGCGTGGACATGAACGGCCCCGTCACCACCGACGGCGGCGACGTGACCATCCTCGCCAACGACGACGTCACGATGGCCGCGGCGGCCGACGTGACCTCGAACGGCGGAGACGTGGTGATCCGCGCCGATCAGAACGGCAACGGCATCGGCCAGCTCAGCATGGCCTACGGCCCGCTCGACCAGACGGTCGTGGATTCCGGCGCTGGAAAGACGACGCTGCGCTCGGGCGAGGACCTCCTGCTCGGCCGCGTGATCTCGACCAACGCCGCCGACGACGCGGTCACGCTCCGCTCCTCCCACGGCAAGATCGTGGACGGCGGCGAGGCGCAGCCCTTCGACGTCGACGCCCCGAACGGCGGCCTCGTGGCCTCCGCGCGCGACGGCATCGGCAACGCGTCGGACCCCAACGGTGCGCTTGAGACCAACGTCCGTCGCATCGACGCGACGACGGTGTCCGGCGACATCAACTTCGACGTGACCTCGACGCAGCCGCTCGTCGTCGCCAACGCGACGGTCACCGGCGGCACCGGCAACATCGAGATCAACCAGCTCGCTCCGTTCTCGATGACGGTGCAGAATGCCTCGACGGTGAACGGCTCCATCACCTTCACCTCGATCGTCGACCTGATCGTCACCGGGAACATCTTCTCGGGCGGTCCGCTCGGCGGCGTGTCGCTCGTGGCCGATTCCAACCTCGACGCCAGCGGGGACCTCACGATCCAGAGCACCTCGCTCGTGAACGCGGGCGTCGGCCTCCTCAACCTGTACGCCGGCAACAACGTGAACCTGCTCGGGCAGGCGATCACGACCGGCGTCGCGGTGATCAACGCGGGCGGCAACCTGCTGGTGAATCTGCTTCAGTCGAATCACTTCTTCGTCAACGTCATGCATGACATCGTCGACGTGAATCTGGACGGCCCGAATTTCGTGGCCAACGACTCGTCGATCATGAACGCGGGCGGGGTGATCGGCCGCTTCAAGGACGCCATCGACGTGTTCCTGTCCTTCGGAAACCTCACCGCCACCGCGCAGGGCGTGGGCGCGGAGGGAGTTTCCATCAACCTCCAGGGCCGCATTCCCGACACGCTGATCTTCAACCTGACGCCGGGTCTGGTGCTCTTCAACAACATCGCCGAAGGCGGATCGCCGATCCAGCTCTTCACGACCGGTTTGAGCAGCACGTTCAACCTGGTCGCGTCGCAGCCGCTCGTCGACAACTTCTCGGAACTCCAGACCCGCAAGGGCCTCGAGGTGGGCTACGGCCTCACGAAGGACCGCGAGAAGCCGTTCGTTCCCTCGCTGGACCTGTCGTCGCTCGAGAAGATGGTCCGCGTGCTGGTCAGCCCGCAGGAGCGGAAGAAGTGGACCGGCAAGGTTCGCCCGGTCGCTCCGACGCCGACTCCCGTGCCGACGGTGCCCGCGGTCACTCCGGCCCCGGTCGTGCCGCCGGTCACCCAGCTCCCGCAGGTCCCGGTGCTTCCGACGGCTCCCGCGCCGAGCCCGGCTCCGGTTTACGAGGCTCTCAAGCCCGCCCCGCAGCCGACGCCGATGCCGATGGTGCCGCCGATCACGCCGTTCCCGGCGTCCGAACAGGCCCGTCCGGCGGCCCCGCAGCCGAAGCCCGGCCCCGGCCTCGTGCAGCCCACGGTGCCCTCCGGCCCGGCGCTCACGCCGCCGCCCGCGGGACGTCTCTTCCAGCAGTCCATTGAGGAAGAGACGCTCGAACCCGGCATCCCCGCGACGCAGCTCATGGGCGCCAAGCCCGCCTCGGGCAGCCCGCTCGGTCAGTATGACGTCGAGGAAACCAAGACGACGGAGAAGAAATAAGCCTCCGCTGGACACGAAAAAGCCCCGCATCCCGAAAAAGGGTGCGGGGTTTTTTTACGTCACTTTCATTTCATGTTCATGCGATGTTTACAATCGCGCGCTATCCTGCGCGCATGAAAAACCGGACTCTGCTGGAAGGTCTCGACATCGAGCTGGCGATCCTGAAGGACCTCGTCTCGCGGATCGAGTCGAGGCCCGTCGCGGACCGGCTGAAGACGCGCCGTTACGACGAGACGATGATGGATCTGGAATACCGCCTCAGGAAGCTCCGGCGGAAGAACTACTTCCTCTGAATCACTCCGTGTAGGTCGCCGAGGAGCTGGGCGTTTCCCAGAAGGTGACTTTCGCGATCGGGAGCTTTTGGGATTTGGCGTGGCGGTAAATGAGCCGGGCCAGCGACTCGGCGGTGGGGTTCTCGTCCATCACGTAGACCGGCTCGCCCATTTTTTTGAGGACGGCGACCAGCGGGTCGCTTTTCTTCAGGACCATCCGGTGGTCCAGATCGCGGTCGATCCACTTCTGAACGATTTCCTTGATGTCCCCGAAGTCATACACCATTCCCCGGCGGTCGAGGCGCCCGGCCTCGAGCTCGATCTCCACTTTGCCGTTGTGCCCGTGCGGATGCGCGCACTTGCCGTCGTAATCCAAAAGCCGGTGCCCGTAGCAGAAATGGATCTCTTTGGAGACTTTGTACACGGGGTTCCTTTCTAGTAGAGCGAACGGCCGCCGTCGACGACGAGGACCGTCCCGTTGATGAAATCGCTTTCGGCGAGAAACACGGCCGCGTGGGCGACGTCCGCGGGCGAGCCCCACCGGCCGAGCGCGGTCTTTTTGGCGACGGCCTCTTTCTCCTTCTCCGGAAAATCGCCGGGGGCCAGGACCGGTCCGGGCGCGACCGCGTTGGCCCGGACGGACGGACCCAGGTCGCGGGCGAGCGACTTCGTGAGCGCGATGAGGCCCGCCTTGGAGGCGCAGTAGGCCGAATAGTCCGCGTAGGGTTTGAGACCGCTCCAGTCGGCGATGTTCACGATGACCCCGCCCGCGCCGGCCCTCATGCGGTTTCCGAGCTCCCGGGAAAGCAGATACGGCGCCTTCAGGTTCGCGTTCAGGAGGGCATCCCAGCCGGACTCGCCCGGTTCGTCCATCGGCGTCTTGAAAAAGAGGGAGGCGCTGTTCACGAGGATGTCCACGTTCCCGGCTTCGGCCGCCAGACGCAGGGTCTCGTCGGTCTTGTCCAAGTCCGCGCGCAGGAGGCGGCAGCCGACGCCCAGGGCGCGGATTTCGGCGGCCGTCCGTTCGGCTTCGGCCGAGGAAGAGCGGTAATGAAGCGCGATCGCCGCGCCCTGCCTGGCGAAGGCGAGCGCGATCTCGCGGCCCACCCGTTTGGCGGCTCCCGTCACGAGCGCCGTTTTTCCGCGGAGTTCCATGAATTCATGATACGTGATAAGATCTTCCCATGGAACTCTATTTTTTGAGGCACGCGATCGCCGTGGATCCCGTCGAATATCCTCCGGGCAGGGATTCCGATCGTCCGCTCACTCCGGAAGGCGTGAAAAAGATGACGCGGGCGGCCGAGGGGATGCAGAAGCTCGGCCTCTCCTTCGACGACGTTCTCTCGAGCCCCTATGTCCGCGCGCGTCACACGGCCGAGATCGCCGCCAAAGGCGTGGGCCACAAGGAAAAGATCCGCTTCACGGACGCGATGACCCCGGGCGGATCCTTGAAGGAGCTCCTGCGGGCGTTGAAAGAATACGAGGATTCCTCGAAGCTCCTGCTGGTGGGGCACCAGCCTTCGATCGGCGAGTTCGTCTCCGAGCTCGTCACGGGGCAAAAGGGCCTTTCCCTGGACTTCAAAAAGGGCGCGCTCTGCCTGGTCGAGCTCGACCCGGGGGATTCCCCGCACGGCCGTCTCAAGTGGTTCCTGACCTCTCGCCAGCTTCGCGCGTACGCCTGACGGACGCCCGCCGTCTCCTCACCGAATCTTCACGTCTAGTTCACAAGGCCTTCATCGCGTCGAGATAAAATGGGTTTCCAGCCGGTTTCTATAAGTTCATAAGTATATGGTATAATGAAAGATATGAAAAATAAATCCGCGGCGAGGCGGTTCGAAGCCGAGGTCCTCGACAAAGTCGGCAAACTCCGGGAATACCGGAAATCCTTGTCCGCGGAGCCGTTTGACGCCGAAGGCGTGCACAAGATGCGCGTTCTCACGAGGCGCTTGCGGGAGACCTTCTCCTTTATCCAGATCACGGCCGACGGGAAGGAGATCGCCGGCTGGGCCCGGAAAACGAAGCGCCTGACGCGCGCGCTGGGCCGCTGCCGCAGCCTGGACGTGAGCCTCGGGCTTCTGCGCGGAGAGTTCGTCCGAAGCCATCCGGCCGCCGCCCGGACGGCGATGCGCGAGCTCGAACGCGAACGCCGCGACGAGACGCGCCTCCTCGTCAAAGAGCTGAAGCGTTTCAAGGCCAATCGCCTGCGGCGGGAGCTCCGCCGCCTTTTCGAGGAGAAGCGGGGGAGGCTCGACCGCCACTGGCGGAGAGCGGGCGAGAAGCTTGAAAAACGGCGCGGCGCGGTCGTCAGGAAGCTCGGCTCCCGGAATCAGCTGAAAAAAGGGCGGATGCACGAGCTGCGCGTGGAGATGAAGAAGTACCGCTACAGCCTCGAGGTGCTGGCCTCCGGAAACGCGTCCTATGGCAAGAGGCTGCGGGCGCTCAAGACCGGCCAGCGCCTGCTCGGCCGCTGGCATGATTACCAGGTCCTCGCCGGACAGCTGCGGGGGATCGGGCGGGGGGCCCTCCGGCCTCTCGAGAAGGAGGTGCGGCGCCGCGAAGAGGCGTCCCGCCGGGCGCTCCTGGAGCGGTTCAAGGGCAACTGGAAAGACGTGATCGGAATCCGATGAAAATAGCCGTCTTCGACATCGGCACCAACTCCATCCACATGCTCATCGTGGAGATCCGGGACGATCTCTCGTTCGAGATCCTCGACCACGAGAAGGACACGACGCGCCTGGGCGACGGAAGCTTCGAAAAAAAGCGGCTGGCGAAGACCACGATGCGCCGAGCCCTCGAGGTGCTGGACCGCTTCGCGAAGCTGGCCCGGAAGAGCGGGGCGAAAAAGACCGTCGCCGTGGCCACGAGCGCGGTGCGCGAGGCGAAAAACAGCGGGGAATTCCTCCACATGATCGAGCGCCGGACCGGCATCCGCGTCCGCGTGATCACCGGGGAAGAAGAGGCGAGACTCATCTTCATGGCCGCCCGATCGAGCGTCGAGACGCGCGGCGAGAAGGTGCTCGTCGTCGACATCGGAGGCGGGAGCGTCGAGCTCGTGCTCGGCGACGCCAAGGACACGCCGTTCCTGGCCAGCTACAAGCTGGGCGTCGCCCGCCTGACGGACCGTTTCATTTCCACGGACCCTCCCTCCAAGAAGGAGCTGAGGGCACTCGAGGAACACGTCGAATCGGAGCTCAAGAAACCTTCCAAGCGCATCCGGAAAATCGGCTTTTCGATGGTGATCGGCACCGCGGGGACGATGGTGGCGCTGGCGGCGATGACCTACCAGGATAAAAAGAAGAGGCCCCTCCAGCTTTTCAACCACTTCGAGCTCTCCCGGAAAGATCTCCTGCGCGTTCACGAGAAGCTCGTGCGGATGCCCTGGAAGGAGCGCCTGAAGCTGCCCGGCCTGGAGGCCAAACGCGCGGACATCATCGTCGCGGGGTCGGTGCTCGTGACGGCGCTGATGCGGCTCCTCAAGGTGAAGCGCATCACGATTTCGGACAAGGGCATCCGCGAGGGCATCATCCTCGACTTCATCGAGAAAAACCGAAAGGGCCTGAAGACGCGGCCCGGCGAGGAGGCGCTGTCGATCCGTGAGCGCAGCGTGCGCCAGCTCGCCCGGCGTTTCGCGGCCAATGAGGCCCACGCCGAGCAGGTGGCCCGCCTGGCGGTCGAGCTCTTCGACCGGACCGTCACGCTGCACCGCCTCGGCGACCGCGAGCGGGACCTGCTCAAATATTCGAGCCTATTGCACGACATCGGCTACTCGATCAGCTTCAAGAAGCACCACAAACACTCGCATTATCTCATCGTCAACAGCGATCTCGACGGGTTCAGCCCGGAAGAGGTCGAGATCATGGGGGCGGTCGCGCGGCATCACCGCAAACCGCTGGGGAAGAAAAAAGAAGGGCATTTTGTGAGTAGAAGTGGTAAATATACCATCAAAGTCCTGAGCTCCCTCTTGAGGATCGCCGACGGGCTGGACCGCAGCCATTTCTCGGTGATCGAGTCCATGGACTGCCGGGTCACCCCGGGCTCCGTCGTCTTGACGCTGCACGCCCGCCGTGACGCGGAGCTCGAGGTATGGCAGGCCGGGGCCCGGGCCGACCTCTTCGAGAAGGTCTTCAAACGCAAGCTCGTGATCCTGGCGGGCTCGGCCAAAAAATGAAGGTGACCTGATGCCCCTCTTCGACAAAAAGCACGATTACCCGGGAAAGCTCATCATCGTCGAGGGGATCGACGGCTCGGGCAAGAGCACGCAGATTTCCCTCCTCAAGAAGTGGCTCGATTCCCAGGGCCTGTCGGTTTTTTTCACCGAATGGAACAGCTCCGAGCTGGTGAAGGAAACGACGAAAGAGGGGAAGAAGAAAAATCTCCTCACGCCGACGACGTTCAGCCTCCTGCACGCCGCCGACTTCGCGGACCGCCTGAATTACCAGATCATCCCGCCGCTCAAGGCCGGCATGGTCGTGCTCGCCGACCGTTACGCCTACACCGCTTTCGCGCGCGACGTCGTGCGGGGCGTGAGTCCCCACTGGGTGCGCAACCTTTACAGCTTCGCCGTGAAGCCGGACCTGAGCTTCTATTTCGACGTCCCGATCAACGTCGCCTGCGAGCGGATCCTCTCGAACCGCGCCGAGATCAAGTTTCACGAGGCGGGCATGGACCTGGGCCTGTCCGTGGACGTCAAGGACTCGTTCCGCCTCTTCCAGTCCAAAATTCTGGACGAGTACAAAAAGATGGTCTCGGAATTCGCGCTGACCACGGTCGACGCCACGCTCGAGATCCACGACCAGCAGGAGATCGTGCGCGACGCGGTGCAGGAGATTCTCAAGGGCTATTCCAAGAAGAGGACGATCTATGCCAAACGAGCCAAGGTATTTTGGAGAAGGTTTACCGTATCTTAAGCCCTGGTCCGTCAAGGGCAAGCTGATCGTCATCGAGGGGACCGACGGGGTCGGCCGCTCGACGCAGGTCGCGCTCTTGAAGAACTGGCTCGAGGTGAAGGGCTACGC
>DATJEK010000106.1:0-5369 GCA_035496715.1 Candidatus Eiseniibacteriota bacterium
GAGCCCCGCGAGAGACAGGTGCATCGGCTCGATCGCGAAGCAGCTTTCGGCGTCGTAGGGGCGGAACGTGAACCCGACGTCGTTCATCGGAAGGAGCTGGATGACGCTGATGCCCGTCGCGCGGCACCAGCCGGCAAGCGATTCAAGATCCGGAAGCTCGCCGACGCCGACGCTCTTTCGGGACCAGACGGAAAAAAGCGGGGTCGCGGCCGCCGAACGGCGCCGCACGCCGATGCGGCGCCAGGGGCGCGCGCAGGGCGAGGCGAGAAATTCCCGGTAAGCCGCGGCGGGAGCCGCGCCCGCCGGCATGCTCAGTCCAGCTGCTTGACGGCTTCCTGGAGAAGCGGCAGGATCCCTTCGAGCTCTTCCTTGGTGAGCCTTCCGAGCTTGGAAAAGCGGTATTCGCCCTCGGCGTTCTGGTTTTCCCTGGAGATCTGCACCTTCTTCGTGCCGCCGTTGTAGGAAAAGACGCTTACGACCAGACGCGCCCCCTCGACTTCCCATTCCTTCGAAAAAAGTTTCTGGTCCAGACTGCTGTCGTATGGCATGCGCTCTCCCCCGTTTTCGATGATTCTAATATAGGAAGGACCCGGCAGGCTATTTTTTCTTTTGCATCGGCGCGCCGCATTCCGAGCAGAATTTCGCCTCCTCGGCGTTCAGCGTGGCGCAGGAGGCGCAGCGCACGACGACGCGGACGTCCCCGCCCGGGGCGGCGGCGCCTTCGACCGCGCGAGCCTGCGGAGACGGCGGGCGGGACTGCAGCAGTTTGGCCGTCGCGCGCCGGTCGAGCGTCCGCTGGACGTCCGGCGGGAGATAGAGGTCCTCGACGGAAAATTGGACGAGCTTGAGCCCCAGGGCGGCGAATTCGGGGGCGATCATGAACCAGAGCTTGTCCGAAAACACGGCCAGGTCGTGCGCGAAGTCCGCGAACGGGATTTCCGAATCGCCGAAGATGCCTCCGAGCGCGGCGAGCACCGCCTGGCGCAGCGCCGGCTCCAGGCGCCCGATTTTACACAGGTCGCCCGGCTCGCCGAGGCACGCGAGCACGGCCTCCGGCGACTGGACGCAGAACGTGTAGCGGCCGTGGGCGGAGAGCGAGAACTGGCCGAGCTCGGCGTCGCGCACGGGGATCGCGCCGGGCGTTTCCCAGCCGAGGTCGGAAAAATTGCGGAGATTGAAAAAATAAATCTCCGGACGGAAAGAGCGCGGGAATGCGGAGTGCCAGTGGCGAAGCGAGGCGAGCACCGGCATGTTTTCGGCCGAGAGTCGGTAGCGCCCCGGACCGTACGCGTCGCCGAGCCTCCCTTCGTAGACGAAGACCGCCTTCTGCGCCGGTCTCACGAAAAGAGCCGCGCCCTGCCGGACGTCGTCCTCGAAAAGCGAGTAGCGGCTCACGAGGGTGTCGGGCGCGTCGAGCGGGCACTCGATCGTGCACTCGGGCTCTTTGTCGCCTCGGACTCCGAAGAAACCTCTCATGCGGTGGCCCTCCCGGACTGGATGCGGTCCTTCACGAGCTCGGAAACCATCTGCCACCAGCGCCGGTCCTCGTGGTGCAGGCTCCGGTAGTACCAGTATTCCGCCCCCCACAGGAAGATCGCGTGGTATCCGATCGTGCGCAGCTCCTCAAAACTCTTCCGGACGTTTTCGGGCAGGCCGGTGGGAGGCTGTTCGCGCGTCTTGTGCACGAGCAGTCCCGGCTCCCAGGGCTCCGCCTGTAGCTCCATGATCCAAATGTCCTTCTTCGCCCGGCGGGCCAGGCGCATCAGCCTGGAAAAATAGTCCGTCCGCTCCTCGGGGCTCGACCAAAAGTAAATCTTGAAGCGCCAGAACATCTGGCCCACGACCGGATAGACGTTGATGCCGAGGATGTCGCAGAGAGCCAGGTTGTCCACGATCGGATTGCCTCCGAGCTGAAATCGGGCCAGAAAGAAGAGGACCGTGTTCGGATAGGTCGCGGCCGTCAGGATCACCGGCCGGCTCGCCGGGTCGAGTCTCTTGACGAGCGCGATCTCCTCCGCCAGAAAATCCGCGCCGATGCGCCAGAAACGCGGGCCGGAACGGTCGAGCGCCTCGTTCTCGACCTGCCAGTAACGCACGACGGCTTTTTCCCGGTAACGCTTGACGACGGCTTCCACGAAACGGAGCGTGCGGTCGCGCAGCAGCGGGTCCCGCGAGACGTCCCCGCCGATCCGGACACGGATCTTCTTCTCGAGCCAGTCCGGGATGAAGAACTCGGGCCAGCGCGGCGCCTTCATGCCCACCGTGAGGACGACGGGAATCTTCCGGCGCGCCGCTTCGGCCATCTGCCAGTCGAGAGTCGAGAAGTCGTAGACGCCTTCGACCCGCTCGATCTCGTCCCAGTAAGCGCCCAGCCGGATCGAGTAAAAATTGAGCTTCAGGATCTCGAGGTAGGACTGTTTCCAGTCCATGTCGAGATAGCCGCTCTGCCGGTGGCTGAAAGTCGTGCCGACGAAAACCGGCTCCGCGGCGCCGCCGGGAGACGCGGACAGCCCCGAAAAAAAAAGCGCGGCGGCCAGGATGCCGCCGAGCTTTTTTCTCACCGGACGGGCCCGCCCCGGGACCCGGCTACCAGTTCCGGTTGACGCCGCTGGCGCCCTGCGTGCCGTACGACCCGTGCCCGCCGCGGGCCTCGGGCCGGCGGCTGCCGTACCCCCCGCCGCCGCTGCCGGACGGGTAGGGACCTTCGGACCGGGCTTCCGTGACCTGCAGCGGGCGGCCCATGAAATCGCGGCCGTTCTGCTCGAGCGCGCGCTGCGCGTCGTCTTCCGACGCGAAACGCACGAACGCGAACCCCTTCGGCCGCCCGGTCTGGCGGTCGGTGATGATGCTCACCTCGTCGATCGAGCCGTACTGGGAAAAGAGGCCCTGGAGATCGTCCTGGCTGGCGTTGAAGCTGAGATTGCCGATGTACAATTTCTTCTGCATGTCGTTTCTCCTTTTGGATCGTCCGGGGGCGCGGTCTTCGAAACGGGGTCCGGCGGGTCCTCGGGCTGTGGATGCTGTCTTCTTAGAGAATACGGCCGGAGAGGTTAAAGAAGGGTTAAATTGGGATTAGAAAATTTTAATAGGCTAGAAAAAAATACGCGGCGACCGCGATGAGCACGACGAAGAAGGCCGTGAGGCCCCACGCGGTCCCGCCGAGCCAGCCGGCGAAACCGCCGATCAGGCCGGGCCGGACCTCGGTCGGTTCGCCGCAGTGCCGGCACGACAGATCGTCCTGCGTGAAGAGCTGGCCGCAGGAGCGGCAGACGCCGGCGCGCACGCCTTTGCGGACGTAATCGTTCCAGCGTTTCTGCAGGGCCGGGGGGATTTCTTCTTCCGGAGGATCTTGCCAGTCGGGCGGCTCCCCTTCGGTCGGGACCATTCCGCCGTCTATTTCTTCGGCTTGCTTTGCGACGGAGGGTTGCACTTGCGGCAGGGCACCAGTCCCGCCGCGACGGCCTCTTCGGGCGCGGCGAACGTCATCAGGTCTTCGGCGCGGATCTTCTTGGCGATCTTGCAGCTGGAAAGATGGTAGCGGTCCGAATAACGGCTGGCGACGAGCGAGACCTTTTCGGCGGCGGCGGCCGTCGCGGAAACACAGAGGAGAGCAAAGAGGATCCAGAGGAACGTCTTCTTCATGGCTGAAATTATGCCCGATGCCCATCCCTTTATCAACAATTTTGGTTTTGCGGCGCGACCGGGGAATTGTTATCATAACCCCATGCCCCGCAACTTCATTCTCTTCGCGTTTTTCGTCGTGTTGCTCCTTTTCGTCCTCTCCCAGGTCGTGCTGATCCTCTCGCCGTTCCTGCAGCCGCTTTTCTGGGCGACGATCCTGGCGTTCGCGTTCTACCCGATCCACGTGAAGGTGCGGCGCTCGCTCAACGGGCGGGAAAACCTCGCGGCGGCGGCGACGACGTCCATGATCGTGCTGGCCTTCGTGCCTCTCCTGCTCTTCACCGTCGTGAGCCTCGCGGCCGAGTCGGTGAAGCTCTACAGCGGCGTGCTGACCTTCCTTCAGGAGAACCGGCAGGAGGCGATGCTGGCGCACCTGCGCGGGCTTCCGCTGGTGCAGCGGCTCGAGGACGTCGCGTTCCGGTGGGGGGTCGTGAGGGAAAACTACCGCGAATGGCTGACCGGCTCGCTGGCCTCGGCCGGCAACTACGCGGCGATGCACGCCGCGCAGATCGCGCGCGGCGCGCTGCTGGCGCCGTTCCATTTCTTCCTGACTTTTTTCCTTCTTTTTTTCCTCTTGAGGGACGGGGGCCGGATCTACCGCTTTCTCTACGAGATCACGCCGATGGAGGAAGAGAACAAGCGCGACGTTTTTTCGCAGGTGACGGGCACGTTCGAAGCCGTGATCCGCGGACAGCTCCTCACGGCCATGGCCCAGGCGCTCCTGGCCGGGGTCATCTTCTGGTCGCTCGGCGTGCCCCTGCCCATCCTCTTCGCGGCGCTGACCTTCCTCGCCGCGCTGATCCCCCTTTTCGGGGCGCCGCTGGTCTGGTTCCCGCTGTCCGTGTATCTGTTCCTGCAAGTCTCGCACGCGAAGGCCGCGGCGCTTTTCCTCCTGGGCGCGTTCGGGATCAGCCTCGTGGACAATTTCCTGAAGCCGATCCTGATCGGGGAAAAAACGAAACTTCCTTACCTGCTGCTCTTTCTGGGGATCCTGGGCGGGATGCAGATCTACGGGCTGATGGGGATCTTCCTGGCGCCGACCTTCCTGTCCCTCTTCTTCGTCGTCATCAAAATCTACCGCGAAAAATATCTCTGATCAATCTTCGGTGAGCGAAGGCCGCCCGCGCGTGTTGCCCACGTCGGGGGCCTCGGCGAAAACGGATTCGGCCGCCGAGTCCGGCGCCTGCGTCAGGCGCGCGGTCTCCGGCCGGTCCGTCCGGATCGTCTCGTCGTCGACCACGACCGGCGCGGCCGCGGCGGCGGCCGGCCAGGCCCAGACGGCGATCCACAGGAAAACAATCAAGCCCGCGAGTCTCATGTTCAGCTCACCTTTTCATCCAGCTCTCGCGCCGTCCTGTTCACGTCCTGCTTCATCGAATTGCGCGTCTGCGAGCTGCAGCCCTGCAGGACGAACGACGCCGCGACCGCGAGGGCCGCGAGGGATATCGTCAGGCGTTTCATGTGATCCTCCCGTTTACTTGGCCGAATCGATCAGTTTGCCGTCTTCCATGTCCTTGGCCGCGGCGTACCCTCCCGCGGCGCCGGCGCCCGCCGCCGCGGCGGCGCAGCCCGAAACCAGAAGCGACGCGACGAAAGCCAGTAAAAAAGCGGCCTGGAGATCCTTAGTCTCAGTCGAGCGCATCTTGCACCCCCCGTTTGGTGTCGTTCAAACCTTCCTTGACCGTTCC
>DATJEK010000107.1:0-4608 GCA_035496715.1 Candidatus Eiseniibacteriota bacterium
TCTTAGCCATAAAAATGATTGACAAGAGGCTGTTTTTTTGGTATACTTCTTTTGCATAGTGCGAGGAGGATATATCGTGCAGCATTCTTCTCGCTTAGGCTCGATCGGCGAGTACCCTATGCGAATCATGTCGGGCTTGATCACCTGACAGTTCGGATCGCGAGTCTTACCGCTCGCAAACAACCGAGGACAGGTCCGCTGCCTGTTGGTCAGCAGGAGTTGGAAGTCTGTCATGCGAGGGGGAAACCAGATTCGCGCCCGCGTGCGTGAAGCTCATTTCGTGCAGTCGCGTTCGCGCGATTTGCGGAATCTTTTCGCGTACGGATATCGACAGCTGCGCGCTTGTACAAGCGCATGTCGAATGCTAGCTCGTACAATCTGATTCAACACACGACGCCCGCCCTCAAAGAGGCCGGAGCGGTGTTTTCGTCGTCGCTTGCTGCACGAGCGACGATGCGGACCCGCATACGGTCTGGCGATCCACCGAAGCGACACCGCCTCGGTACCGCTTATCGCCAAACCTATGTCTAATCAAAAACGCCCGCAAAACCTGCTCCCGTCGCCGACGCCTGTCCTCATCTTGGCTGTGGCGGTGTTCGTCTTGTCGTTCGCTGCACGAGCGGCAACGGTCACCGGCTTCTCGGATCTCGTCACGAGGCTTCAAATCAACGTTGCGGCCGATCACGAGATTAAGTTCGTGACGCCTTCGGGAGTCCAAGCGACGACGGACACCATCACGGTGACCTTCCAGTCCGATTACGACCTTTCCGCCGTCGCCTTCGACGATATCGACGTAGCCGTCGACAATGACGGTACGCCAGGGGATTGCTCCGGCTCTTTCGGGGACGTGAAGAACCTGGCCGCCGCTGCCGGGGCCACGGATTGGGGGGCGAGCGTCGCGGGCCAGGTCCTGACGCTCACGCCCCAGCTGACCGCCGCCGTGGGTGAAGTGCCGGCCAACAGCTGCATCCGCATCCTGATCGGCCAAAACGCCACGGGCGGAGCCTCGAACGACCAGATCATCAACCCCAGCACGGCCGTCTCGCACGCCATCACCCTGGGCGGAGGTTTCGGAGACACGGGGACGGCTTACACGTTCAATAACGACTCGGACCAAGTGACCGTCACGGCGACGGTCGCGGGCGGAGGAGGCGGCGGAGGCGGGGGACCGACTTGCCCGCCGACCTGCCCGACGCCGGTGATCTTCAATATCCGGGTCAACAACATCACGGAAACAGAAGCGGACGTGCTGTGGGACACGGACATCGCTTCCACGAGCTTCGTCGACTACGGGACGACGGTCGCGTACGGAAGCACCGCCTCGACCGGCGGAACCACCTTCAACCACAGCGTCCACTTGAGCGGATTGACGCCGGGCACGCTCTATCACTTCCGCGTCCGTTCGACCGCCTCCGGCGCGGAGGCCGTCTCCGGTGACAACACGTTCACGACGCTCGACACCACGGCGCCGGTCATCAGCAACGTTCAAGCCGTCGACATCACCGGCACGAGCGCGCGCATCATCTGGGACACGAACGAGGACGCGAATTCGCGCGTGGATTATGACACCGTCTCGGGTCCGCCCTACGCCTTCAGCCAATCGAACGCCACCCTGACGAACGCGCACTCGGTGACGCTGACGGGACTCGCGCCGAACACCGTCTACAGGTACCGCGTCACGTCGACCGACGCTTCCGGCAACAGCACGACCTCGGTCGAGTTCACCTTCACGACGGCCGACACGGTCCCGCCGGCGATCTCGAGCATTTTCGTCGATGCGATCACCGAGAACTCGGCGCGCGTGAACTGGTCGACGGACGAACTCGCGGATTCGACGGTGCGCTACGGCTTGACCGACGCATACGGTTCGACCGTGCATGAGGGCGCGCTGGTGGCGAACCACCAGATCACCCTGACGGGACTCGCCGCCGGCACGCTCTATCACTTCAGCGTCAGCTCAACCGATGCCGCCGGGAACGGCGCGACTTCGACCGACCAGACCTTCACGACCCTTCCCGACACGACGCCCCCTTCCAACGTCAGCGGCTTCACCGTCACGCCCGGCGACCAGCAGAACGCCCTCTCGTGGACGAATCCGAACGATCCGGATTTCGCGGGCGTGCGGATCCAGCGCAGCACGTCCGGATATCCGGGCTCGCCGACGTCCGGCACGACCATCTACGACTCGAACGGCACGTCGGTGATCGACGTCGGGCTGACGAACGGAGTCACCTATTACTACACGGCCTTCGCCTATGACGGCTCCGGCAATTTCGCCTCAGGCGCGCTGGGCGACGGCACGCCTTTCGACACGACGCCGCCCGGCCCCGTCTCGAACTTCTCCGTCACGGCGGGGGATGCGCAGAACTCCCTGACGTGGACGAATCCCGGCGATGCGGACTTCGCGGACGTGCGCATCCAGCGCTCGACGACCGGTTTCCCGCCGACGCCGACGTCCGGCACGAACGTCTACATCGGTTCCGGTCAGAGCTTCAACGACACCGGCCTCACGAACGGCACCACCTATTACTATTCGGTCTTCACCCGCGACACATCGGGCAATTACTCGGCGCCCGCGCAGGGTTCCGGCACGCCCAGCGCCGTCCCTCCGCCCGCGCCCGTCTGCGGTGACAACGCCTGCCAAGCTCCGGAAGACAGCACCAGCTGCCCGGCCGATTGCCCGGCGGGTCCGCCCCCGGCGCCCGTCTGCGGCGACAACGCCTGCCAAGCGCCCGAAGACAACGCCAGCTGCCCGGCCGACTGCCCGCCTGGCCCGCCGCCCCCGGCCGGCCCCGTCTGTGGCAATGCCATATGCGAGGCGCCCGAAGACAACGCCAGCTGCCCTGCCGATTGCCCTGCGGGCCCGACCGAACCTCCGGTCGAACCGCCGCCGCAGACCTCGACGGAATCCATCGACCCGGAAACCATCCAGTACTACGCCTTGAGCCGGCGCCTGAGGCTTCACCGCGACGAACGCGGATTCTTCCGGATCCTGCCAAGCCGGTCGCTCTCCGTGCTGGTTCCGGAAGCGGCGCCGCCGCGTCCTGTGACCAAGATGGTCCTGAATTTCGGCTCCGGCTCCTACCTCTTCCAGCGGCCGACGGCGGACAGCCCGTTCTGGTCGGTCGACGTTTCCGCGCCGTCCGAGCTCGGGCTGGTCAGCGGGACGATCATCATCACCTATGACGACGAGACCAACGACGTCGTGCCCTTCGAGATCAACGTCGAAGGCTATGGTCGCGTCATGTCGGAGGACGGCGGCGTGAAGACTCCCGTCGAGGGCGCGGTCGTGACGCTCTACCGCCGCATCAACCCTTGGATCGTCTGGGACGCGACGGCCTATCTCCAACAGAATCCCGTGACGACGCCGGCCGACGGCTCCTTCGCCTACATGGCGCCGCAAGGCGAGTACTACATCTCGGTCTCCAAGGACGGCTACCGCACGAATGATTCGCCCTCGTTCGACCTGACGACCGAGGTCGTGAATCCGGAAATCGAGCTCATCAAGCTTCCGCCGTCGTTCGTCGACGTCATCGTGCCGGGCGCGCCGATCATCGAGAACATCGGCAACGTCGCCAAGGCTCTCGGCGCGCAGGGCGCATACATCACCAAGGTCTTCCAGAACGAGTTCGTCGAGAATCCGAGCGTAAAGACGGCCGCCACGGGCTACCTCGTGCCGGCCGCCGCCGCCATCACGACCGCGGTCGTCGCCACGGCGGTGCAGGCGACGAGCCTCATCGGCTACCTCTACTTCCTGCTGACGCAGCCGCTCCTGCTCCTGGGACGCCGGAAGCGCAAGGAATTCGGCGTCGTCTTCAACTCGCTGACGAAGCTTCCGGTGGACCTCGCCATCGTCCGCCTCTTCCGCAGCAACGGAAAGCTCGTACGCACCAGCGCCACCGATAAGCAAGGCCGCTACGCCTTCCTCGTCGATCCGGGCGAGTACCGCATCGAAGCCACGAAGCAGGGGTACGTCTTCCCGTCGCAGTACCTCAAGGACAAGAAGGAGGACGGTCAGTATCTCGACCTCTATCACGGCGAGACGATCCGAGCGGGCGAAAAAGGGGCGATCATCACCGCGAACATCCCGATGGATCCCCTCGACGTCGTGAAGTCCACGAAGCGCCTCTATTGGGAAGAGATCGGCCGCAAGGTACAGGGCGTGCTGGCCTTCTCCGGCGTCATCCTTACGCTGGTCGCCGCGCTGCTCTACCGCCTGCCGTACCTCTGGGTCCTGACCGGCGTGCAGATCGTCCTCTTCTTCCTCTTCCGCCGCCTGGCGAAGCCGAAACGGCCGAAGAACTGGGGGATCATCTACGACGAGAAGACCAAGAAACCGATCCCGTTCGCCGTCGCCCGCATCGTCGAGACCCAATACAACAAGGTGCTCGAATCGCGCGTGACCGACGCCCGCGGCCGCTACAACTTCCTGGTCGGCAACAACAAATACGTCGTGACCGTGGAGAAACCCGGTTACGAGCCGCTCAAGACCAAGGAAATCGACCTCTCGAAACGGAAAGCGGGAGAGGCGGTCGTCGACGTCGACATCCCGATGAAGGAAAAGGGACCCGAATGACGGCCAACCGCATGACCGAAGCGCGCGCTTCG
>DATJEK010000108.1:0-21244 GCA_035496715.1 Candidatus Eiseniibacteriota bacterium
GGGGATGCTACCCCGCGCTCGAGCCCGACCCGAACGTCGAGGGAAGGCTCTACCTGAGCTCGGACGTCGCCGGGATCTGGAGAAGCGACGACCGGGGCGAAAACTGGAAGCCGGTCAACCGCGGCCTGGGCAATCTCCATGTCGCGGCGCTGGCCGTCGCGCCGTCGGACTCGAACACCGTCTACGCCGCGACCAAGGGCGGGCTCTATTATTCGGACGACGCCGGGGGCGAATGGACGCTCTGCGGCAACTCCGCCGACGGATTTTCCTTCCGCCGCCCCGACAGCTATCGAAGCCTCGCCGTTTCGCCGGCGCGGGCCGACCGCGTGGCGGCCGGGACCTTCACGGGCGAACTGTATTACTACCCGGGAGGGAGGGCGAAGAGCTGGCGCGTGCTGCGCTTCCGCAAGCGGCCGTTCGGCGGCGCCGACCCCATCACCGCCGTGGTTTGGACGCCCGACGGGGAATCGCTCTACGTGGGCGCCAAGAGCGGCCTGGCGAAATATTCGTTCACCGACAAGCGGTGGAGCTTTTTCAAGAAAGGCCCCGGCGGGATCACCGACCTCCTAGTCCTCGGCGCCCGCGCTCCGTATACGGTCCTGGCGGCCGGAGGCGCGCGGCTCCACGTGTCGCGCGACGGCGGCGCGACGTGGGCGGACGGCGCCCGGATCCCCAAGGGGAGTCTCTATCGGCTCGCGGCCGCCGGATCGGGGCCCACCGCCGCGATCTTCGCCGGATGGAACAGGGATTGGAACGGCGGGCTCCTCATGTCGTGGGACTGGGGCGCCAGCTGGGAATCGCCCGTGGAAAAAAATCTGCCCGACCTCGAGGGCGACCCGACGCGCGCCTGGGCCGGGCCCAAGGGCCGCAACAACGCGCTCAAGAGCGACCCGTTCAACCCCTCGATCCTCTACCGCACCGACTGGTGGGGCGTGTGGCGGAGCGACGACGCCGGCGTGACCTGGAGCGAAAAAATCCGCGGAGCGCCGAACACCGTCTGCTCGGACCTCTGTGTCGGGCCCGACGGGGCGGTCTACGTGGCGACGATGGACGACGGGCTTCTTCGCAGCCGGGACGGCGGGAAAAGCTACGAGCTTCTCTTTCCGCGCGGCCCGAAAGACGCCCTCTGCGGCCACGCCTGGCGCGTGAGAGTCGGCCCGGAGGGGCGCATCCTCGCGACGGCCTCCAGCTGGGACGGCGGGAAGAACCAGGTCGCCGTCAGCGACGACGGGGGAAAGACCTTCGCGGCCGTCACGCAGGGGCTCCCGAAGAGCCGGCCGAAGGTCAACACGGTCTGGGGAGAAGGCTATCCCCGCGCCCTCGCCGCGGACCCCGCGGATCCCGACACGTTTTATCTCGGCCTCGACGGGGACGACGGCGGAGGATTTTTCATTTCGCGAAACGGCGGCCGCCAGTGGACGCCCCCGCAGAAACAGCCGGCCTCGCGGCGCGTCTACAACGCGCTGGCCGTGGACCCGACCGACCGGCGGCGCCTGTTCTGGGGCGCCACCGGCAAGGACGGCGGGATCTTCCGCTCCGAGGACGGCGGCCTCAGCTGGAAGCAGGTCTTCTATAAAATGAAGGACGTGTTCGACCTCGCCGTGGCCGCCGACGGCTCCGTGTACGCGGCCGGCTCGGAAGCCGGCGCGTGCGTCTACGTGTCCGCCGACCACGGCCACACCTGGAAACTGTCGCGGCGGTTTTCCCCGACCGGCACCTGCGAAGCGCTTTCGATCGATCCGCGCGATCCCAAGACGGTGGCGGTCGGCGTCGTGCGCTGGGACGACGGCATCGACGAGGACGTCTACGTGAGCCGGGACGGCGGAAAAAAATGGGAGACGGTCACCGGCGACCTGCCCGTCGGCCGCGGGGCGGCCGCGACGGCGTTTGCGCCCGACGGGACCCTCTACGTCGCGCGGTACGCGGGCTCGGTGTACAAAACCAAACTGAACCGGGATTCTGTGGTAAAATAAAAGCTCAAAAAATCGCCTTTGTGCCCGTAGCTCAATTGGATAGAGCGCTTCCCTCCGAAGGAAGAGGTTGCAGGTTCAATTCCCGCCGGGCACACGTTTTTTTTGGAGTGGATTCGAGGCGCGCCCGGGTACTTTTTCCTCCCGGGGAGGCGCTCCTCGTTGGGGAACCAAAAGGTTGTCAGCCGGAACAAATTACGTTACAATAACCGGCCTATACTTTTTAGCTTGCGCCGATAGCTCAGTCGGTAGAGCAGCTGACTCTTAATCAGCGGGTCGCAGGTTCGATCCCTGCTCGGCGCACGAATTTACAGAGTCTGGGATTATGGTCGGAAAGTCTCACGGGCGGATGGCGAAACTGGCAGACGCGCAAGCCTTAGGAGCTTGTGGGGCAACCCGTGGAGGTTCGAGTCCTCTTCCGCCCAGAAATCCGGACAGGCCGCATTGCGCGGGAGTAACTCAGTGGTAGAGTGCAACCTTGCCAAGGTTGAGGTCGAGGGTTCGAGTCCCTTCTCCCGCTCCACTTTCGAACCGCAGGAGGAACAGCGTCCTCCTGCGGTTTGTTCCCATTCGGAAGGAGTCTTAAGCGAATGAAAATCGTCGAGTTCTTGAACGAGAAAGCGGTCACGGCGGACATCAAGGCCAACACGAAAGAGGGCGTGATCCGCGAGATGGTGGACGTCCTCGCCAAGGCCGAGGGCATCAAGAACAAAGAAGAACTCGTCAAGGTCCTCCTGAACCGCGAAAGCCTCGGTTCCACCGGCATCGGGCAGGGTGTCGGCATCCCTCACGGCAAGACCGACGCCGTCAAGAAGCTCGTCGCCGCCTTCGGCATCTGCCACGCCGGCGTGAATTTCGAGGCGCTGGACGGCGAGCCGGTCTTCATCCTCTTCCTTCTCGTCGCACCCGAAGACTCCGCCGGCCCGCATCTCAAGGGTCTGGCCCGCATCTCCAGGCTCCTCAAAGATAAATTCTTCCGTGAATCCCTCAAACAGCTGACGGACGAAAAAGCCATTCTCAAGCTGATCCGCGAAGAAGACGCGAAAAAGCCCTAAAAAAGCACGTTCCGACCGAAAGGCCTTCTGACCGATGGGACTCTTCAAGTGGCTCTATCCCGGCATGCGAGTCAAACGCTGGGTTCTCCTGTGCTGCTTCGGCATCATCCTGTGCTCGATGGGCTTCGTGCTCACGATCACCGAGATCCAGAAGACGAGCGGCAGCCTGATCGTCCTCCTGGGCGCCGGCATCGTCGCGGTCTCGATCCGCAAGATCATCAAGTCCGTCGTCACCGTGCTCCTGCCGCAGCGCGAGAGCGAGCTGGTGAACATCATGTACCAGAAGCGGTATCTCGAGCGCGGCCCCCGCATCGTGGCCATCGGCGGGGGTTCGGGCCTCTCGGTCCTCCTGCACGGACTGAAAGAATTCACCTCCAATATCACCGCGGTCGTCACCGTGGCGGACGACGGCGGCTCGTCGGGCCGCCTGCGGACGCAGTTCAACATCCCGCCGCCGGGCGATATCCGCAATTGCCTGGTCGCGCTCGCGGACGCGGAGCCCATGATGAGCGACCTCTTCCAGTTCCGTTTTCAGGACGGCGCCGGCGGGGAGTTCGAGGGGCATAATTTCGGCAACCTCTTCATCCTCGCGATGCTCAAGGTCAACGGCGGCGACTTCGAAAAGGCGATCAAGGAGTCCTCGAAGATCCTCGCGATCCGCGGCCGCGTCGTCCCCTCGACGCTGAAGAAGGTCTCGCTCGTCGCCGAGCACAAGGACGGCACCCGCACCGAAGGGGAGAGCAACATCTCGAAAGTGAAGAGCACGATCGAGCGTCTCTACCTCAAGCCCTCGAACCCCGGCGCCACCGAGGACGCGCTGGCGGCGATCCGGGAAGCCGACGCGATCGTGATCGGCCCGGGGAGCCTCTACACGAGCGTGCTGCCGAACCTCCTGATCGAGGAGCTGGCCGACGCGCTGGCCGAGTCGCCGGCGCCGAAGATCTACATCTGCAACGCGATGACGCAGCCGCACGAGACCGACGGTCTCTCGGCGTTCGACCACGTGAACGCGATCGTCGAGCACACGCGGCCGGAGGTCCTGAGCCACGTGATCGTCAACAACGGGACGATCCCGCAGGCCGTGCTGAAAAAGTACGCGAAGGAGGAGGCGTTCCCGGTCGGCGCCGACGCCGCGAAGATCCGCCAGCTCGGCTACACGGTCATCGAGGCCAACATCATCACGAGCGCCGACATGATCCGCCACAATCCGCGGCGCGTCTGCAAGATCGTCGTGGACCTGGTCGGCCAGCGCCGCAAGGAAGCCCAGGCCGAGGAAAAAAGACGCAAGAAGCTGGACTATGCCAAAACCGCCTAAAAGCCTCATCCTGTGCGTGCACGCCCACCAGCCGGTGGGCAATTTCGAGCACGTGTTCCGCGAGGCTTACGAGCGCTCGTACCGCCCGTTTTTTGAGGCGCTCGAGCGGCACCCGTCGATCACGGCCGTCTGCCATTTTTCGGGAAGCCTGCTCGACTGGCTCGAGCGCGAGAGGCCGAATTTCCTGAAGGACCTGCGCCGGCTGCACGACCGCGCGCAGATCGAAGTGCTGGGCGGCGCGTATTACGAGCCGATCTACGGGGCGATCCCGGCCAACGATCTGGCCGGCCAGATCCGGCTGATGCGCGAGAAGGTCAAAGAGCTCTTCGGCGAGGAGCCCCGGGGCGCGTGGCTGACCGAGCGCGTCTGGGACCCGGCCATCCTGAAGGTCCTCGCGGCCGAGGGCGTGGAGTACACGGTCCTCGACGACGCCCATTTAAAGAAGGCCGGCGTGCGGCCGCCGACGACCGGCTATTACCGCGCCCGGGAAGGCGGCGCCTCGGTCGACGTTTTCGCGTCGATGCAGGAGCTCCGGTACCTCCTGCCGTTCCGCAAGCCCGAAGAGGGGGTCGAGTTCATCCGCCGCGTCCGCGCCAAGGCCCAGGACGCGGTCGTGTTCGCCGACGACATCGAGAAGTTCGGCATGTGGCCCGGCACCTATGACTGGGTTTACACCCAGGGCTGGCTCGATCGCTTTTTCACCTTGCTCGAGCAGGCGCCGGACGTGCGGACGACGACGTTCGGGCGTTTCCGCCGGGATTTCCCGGCGAAGAAGGACGTCAAGATCCCGCACGCCAGCTACGGCGAGATGATGGAGTGGTCGGGCGGCAGCTTCGGCAATTTTTTCAAAAAATATCCCGAGAGCCTCTACATGCGCGACCGCATGTGGACGGTCAGCGAGGCGATCGAGCGGCAATCGTGGACCAACGGTTCCGCGACGGAACTGCAGAAGGCGCGCCGCGCGCTGTACCGCGCGCAGTGCAACTGCACCTACTGGCACGGCGTGTTCGGCGGCCTGTACCTGCACCATCTGCGCTCGGCGGTCTTCGAAAACCTGATCCAGGCCGACGCGATCCTCCGGAAGAAGGAAAACGCCCTTCCCGGAGACCTGCGCGAGGTGCGCCTGGACTCCGGCCGCCGCTGGCGGCTCACGCGAGAAGCGATCGCCGCGTATTTCAACCCGGCCTACGGCGGGGCGCTCGAGGAGCTCGATTTTCTGCCGAAGTCCGTGAATCTGCTCTGCAGTCTCCAGCGCCAGCGCGAGCCGTACCACGCGATCCTGGCCGGCAAGAACGCCGTCTCGGCGATCCACACGATGCTGGGCGCCAAGGAGAAGGACCTCGAGCGCCATCTCTTTTACGACAAGGCGCGCCGCCTGTCGCTGCTCGACCATTTCTTCGAAGCGCCGGTCGACTCGAAGGCGCTCCGCCAGGCGTCCTATGCCGAGGCCGGAGATTTCGTCGGCGAGCCCTACGAGTCGCGGGCGACGGAGGGGCGGCTCGTAATGCGCCGGGCGGGACACGTGAGATTGAACGGCCAGAAGCACCCGGTCGAAGTCGAAAAAACCGTTTCGGCGGCGCGGGCGGACAGCCTGAGCGTGGTTTACAGGATCAAGAACACCGGCCGCACGGCTCTTTCTTTTGTCTGCGGCGTCGAATTCAATTTTTCCGTCGGCCAGACGGGGCCGGCCGAGGTTTCGGAAGCGCGCGTCACGCGGCACGTGTTCCACGACAGCTGGCGAGGCATCGACATCGAGCTGGGCGTGTCGCCCGAGGCGTCACTCGTCACGGCGCCGGTCGAGACGGTGTCCGAATCGGAGTCGGGCATGGAGCGGACCTACCAGGGCCTGGCCGTTCTGCTGCAGAGGCCGCTCACGCTCGCGGCGGGCGCCTCCGCCGAGACCGCGTTCGACCTGACGGTCCGTTAGCGGAGGCCGGTTTGGACTTCATCAAAAAAAAGATTCAGATCCGGAACTCGCAGGGCCTGCACGCCCGGCCCGCGTCGATCTTCGTCAAGATCGCGAACAAGTTCGAGTCCGAGGTCACCGTGCGCAAGGACGACGAGACCGTCAGCGGAAAGTCGATCATGGGACTTCTGACGCTCGCGGCCAACCAGGGCAGCACGATCGAGATCGAGGTGAGCGGTCCCGACGCGGAACAGGCGATGAAGGAGCTCGAGGCGTTTCTCATGAGCGACGAAGGAGACATGAAATGAAGCCCCTGAAGGGAATCGCGGCCTCGCCGGGCATCGCGATCGGGAAGGTCTATCTTCTCGACAGCGAGGACATGGCGATCCCGAAGAAGCCGATCAAGGACTCCGCCATCCCCAAGGAGATCACGCGGTTCCAGGAGGCGCTGACGCACACGCGCGCCGAGATCCTCAACATCCGCGACAAGGTTTCCAAGGAGATCGGCCAGGAGCACGGCGACATCTTCAACGCGCACCTCATGGTCATCGAAGACCGCGCGCTGATCGAGGAGGTGATGGAGCGGATCAAGAAGGAAAAGCTCACCGCCGAATACATCTTCTCGCACGTGCTGAAGCGGTACGTCCAGTCCTTCCTCAAGATCGACGACGAGTATCTGCGCGAGCGCGTCAGCGACATCAACGACGTCGGCCGCCGCATCATCCGGCACCTGGTCGGCGCCCAACGCTCGACGCTCGGGGAGATCCAGGACAAAGTCATCGTGATCGCCTACGACCTGTCGCCCAGCGACACCGCGATGATGAACCGGAAAAACGTCATCGGCTTCGCCACCGACATCGGCGGCCGCACGTCGCACACCGCCATCATGGCCAAATCGCTCGAGATCCCGGCCGTCGTCGGCCTCGAGACCGCGACGCACCAGATCAAGCACGGCGACACGATCGTCCTCGACGGCAGCGAGGGCGTCGTCATCGTCAACCCCACGCCCGCCGAGATCCAGAAATACAGGCATGAACAGCTCCGCTACCAGGAATTCTCGAAAGGGCTGAAGAAGTACAAGGAGCTGCCGTGCGTGACCTCCGACGGGAAGCGCCTGGAGCTGGCGGCCAACATCGAGCTGCCCGAAGAGACGCTCTCCGTGCTGTCCCACGGAGCCGACGGCATCGGCCTGTACCGGACGGAATTCCTCTACATGAACCGCGCGGACCTCCCCTCGGAAGAGGAGCAGTACCAGGCCTATAAGAAGGTCGTCATGGAGATGAACCCCAAGCCGGTGATCCTGCGCACGTTCGATCTGGGCGGCGACAAGTTCCTCTCTCACCTGGAGATGCCGCACGAGATGAACCCGTTCCTTGGCTGGCGCGCGATCCGCTTCTGCCTGGCGACGCCCGAGATTTTCAAGGTCCAGCTGCGCGCGATCCTGCGCGCGTCCGCGCACGGGAAGCTCCGGCTGATGTACCCGATGATCTCCGGGGTCCAGGAAGTCCGTGCGGCCAACAAGCTGCTGGAAGAGGCCAAGGCCGAGCTGCGTTCGCGGAAGATCGTCTTCAACGAAAAAATCGAGGTGGGCGCGATGATCGAGATCCCCTCGGCGGCGCTGACCTGCGACATCCTGGCGCCGGAAGTGGATTTTTTCAGCGTCGGCACGAACGACCTCATCCAGTACGCGCTGGCCGTCGACCGCATCAACGAAAAAATCGCCTACCTCTACGAGCCGGCGCACCCGGCCATCCTGCGCCTGCTCCAGACGATCATCCAGTGCGGGCACGACAAAAAGATCTGGGTCGGCATCTGCGGCGAGATGGCCGGCGATCCCATGCTCACGCCGGTGCTTCTGGGCCTGGGTTTCGACGAGATCTCGACTTCGCCGGTCATGCTGCCCGAGATCAAGAAGATCATCCGCTCGATGAGTTACACGGAGGCGCAGGAGATCACGCGTTACGTCCTGACCCTGCGCACCGGCGTGGAAGTCGTGAATTTCCTCAAGTTGAAATACCAGCAAATCCTCCGGAATTCCATGATCCGGAAGTAGTTTTTTCCCGGTTTTCTTTTTCCCGAAACCCCGAACGCCAAAACCCCGGAGACCCGAGACATGAAAGCTGTCATCCTCGCAGCCGGTTACGCGACCCGACTTTACCCGCTCACTGAAAACATGCCCAAGTGCCTGCTGACCGTCGGCGGCCGGACGATCCTGGACTCGATCGTCGACAAGCTGAACGCCGTGGCGGAGATCGACGAGATCCTCATCGTGACGAACGACAAGTTCTACGGCCAGCTCTCCGCGTGGGCGTCGAAGACGCCGTCCCGCGCGCCGGTCCGCATCCTGAACGACGGCACGCGGTCGAACGAGACGCGGCTGGGCGCCATCGGGGACCTGGGCCTGGTGATCCGGGCCGCGAAGATCGACACGGACCTGCTCATGATGGCCAGCGACAACCTCTTCGACCAGGATCTCTCGGCGTTCACCGCGGCGGCGCGGTCGAAGAAGGACGCGGTCTCGATCGCGATCTACGACATCGGCGACCCGTCGCTCGCGGCCGGGAAGTTCGGCGTCATCGAGTCCGGCCCCGACGGGCGCGTCAAGAGCATGGAGGAGAAGCCCGCGAAGCCCAGATCCAGCTTCATCGGCATGGGCGTTTACTGGTTCCCCAGGACCACGATTCCGCTGGTTTCGGAGTACCTGGGACAGCCTCAGGCCCAGGACGCGCCGGGGCACTACGTCCGGTGGCTGTTCGAGCGTCCCGTCCCGATTTTCAGCTTCCTTTTTTCGGGGATGTGGTATGATATCGGCGATTTAAACGCGCTGGAAGAGGCCAACCGCATTTTTCAGTCAAAAAAATAAAAAACTCGAAGGAAAACGATGAAGAACCGGACTTATCTTTTTACCTCTGAAAGCGTGACGGAAGGCCATCCCGACAAGGTGGCCGACCAGATTTCCGACGCCATCCTCGACGCGATCCTCGCGAAAGACCCGACGGGCCGCGTGGCCTGCGAGACGCTCGTGACGACGGGCCTGGCGTTCGTCGCCGGCGAGATCACGACCTCCTGCTACGTCGACATCCCCAAGATCGTGCGCGGGACGATCAAGCAGATCGGCTACGACAACCCGGCCTACGGCTTCGACTCCAGCACCTGCTCCGTCGTGACCTCCATCCAGGGGCAGTCGCCCGACATCGCGATGGGCGTCGACACCGGCGGAGCCGGCGACCAGGGCATGATGTTCGGTTACGCGACGAACGAGACCCCCGAGCTGATGCCGCTTCCGATCACCCTGGCGCACCGCCTGACGCGCCGCGTGGCCGAGCTGCGCAAGGAAAAGGAGCTCCCTTACCTGCGCCCCGACGGCAAGTCCCAGGTGACCGTCGAATACCGCGACGGCCGCCCGGTGCGCGTGGACACGGTCGTCATCAGCGTGCACCACAGCCGCGAGGCCAAGCTCCGCGAGATCACCGAGGACATGAAGAAGCTGGCGATCGCGAAGGTGATCCCGGCGCGCTACCTCGACAAGAAGACGCGCATCTTCATCAACCCGACCGGCCGCTTCGAAGTCGGCGGACCGCAGGCCGACACCGGCCTCACCGGCCGCAAGATCATCGCCGACACCTACGGCGGAGTCGGCGCGCACGGGGGCGGGGCGTTTTCCGGCAAGGACCCGACGAAGGTGGACCGTTCGGCCTGCTACATGGCGCGCTACATGGCCAAGAACATCGTGGCCGCGCAGCTGGCGGACCGGGTCGAGATCCAGCTCGCCTACGCGATCGGCATCGCCGAGCCGGTCTCGGTGATGATCAACACGTTCGGCACCGGCCGCGTCCCCGAGGAGTCGATCCGCAAGGCCGCTCTCCGGACGTTCGACCTGAAGCCCTACGGCATCATCCGCGACCTGAAGCTCCGCCGGCCGATCTACAAGCAGACCGCCGCGTACGGGCATTTCGGACGCAACGAAGAGGGTTTCTCGTGGGAGGAGATCGACAAGGTCTCCCAGCTGAAGAAAGGACTGAAATGAAGACCGACATCCTCGGCCTCCAGCACGCCCCCAAAGGCAAGGCCCGCATCGAATGGGCCGGCACCCAGATGCCGGTGCTCGGGCTCATCACGAAGCGTTTTTCCAAGGAAAAGCCGCTGAAGGGCCTGCGCCTTTCGGCCTGCCTGCACGTGACCTGCGAGACGGCGAACCTGGCGGTCGCGCTGAAAGCCGGCGGCGCCGACGTGCTCCTGGTCGCCTCGAACCCGCTCTCGACGCAGGACGACGTCGCCGCCTCTCTGGTGAAAGACCACGGGATCGCGGTCATGGCCGTCAAAGGCGAAGACAACAAGCGCTATTACCGGCACATCTACGCGGCGCTCGACCACCGGCCGCACATCACGATGGACGACGGCGCGGACCTGGTCTCGGCGATCCACAAGGAGCCGGCCAAGTACAAGCGCGACATTTTCGGCGGCACCGAGGAAACGACGACGGGCGTCATCCGCCTGCGCAGCCTCGAAAATCAGGGCAAGCTGCTGTTTCCGATCGTCGCGGTCAACGACGCCGACACGAAGCATTTCTTCGACAACCGCTACGGCACCGGCCAGTCGACGCTGGACGGCGTGATCCGCGCGACCAACATCCTTCTGGCGGGCTCGACCGTCGTCGTCTGCGGCTACGGCTGGTGCGGGCGCGGCGTCGCCTCGCGCGCGCAGGGCATGGGCGCCAAGGTCGTCGTGACCGAGATCAACCCGCTCAAGGCGCTCGAGGCCGTGATGGACGGCTACCGCGTCATGCCGATGTCCGAGGCGGTCAAACACGGCGACGTGTTCATCACCGTGACCGGCAACACGAGCGTCGTGCGCCGCGAACACTTCCTGCAGATGAAGGACCGGGCGATCGTCTGCAACTCGGGCCACTTCGACGTCGAGATCGACATCGTGGGACTGAAAAAAATCTCGAAATCGACGAGGCCGATGCGGGAATCGGTGCAGGAATACACGCTGACCAACGGAAAGCGGGTCTACCTCCTGGCCGACGGCCGCCTCGTGAACCTCGGCGCCGCCGAAGGGCACCCGGCGATGGTCATGGACATGAGCTTCGCCAACCAGGCGCTCTCCGCCGAGTGGATGAACCGCTCCCACCGCGGGCTCTCGAACAAGGTCTACCGGGTCCCCGAGGACATCGACCGCGAGATCGCGCGGCTCAAGCTCTCGAGCATGGGCGTGACGATCGACAAGCTGTCGAAGGACCAGGAGAAGTATCTCGCCGCCTGGGAATCCGGCACGTAAGCTTCGGAAACGAAAAAACCCGCTCCGGCGACGCCGGGGCGGGTTTTTTGTTGCCTGAAAGCGTCAGGCGGCGTTCTTGATCAGGAAGATGCCGATCGCCGCGAAGAGCGCGTTGGAGAACCAGGCGGAGACGACCGGCTCGAGGTGGCCTCCCTTGCCCAGCGCCAGGCAGACCGAGTTGACCGCGTAGTACAGCACGACCACGACAAGGCTCGTGCCGATCCCCACCATCGCGCTGCCGCGCTCGGTCCGCATCGCCAGCGGGGCGCCGATCAGCATGACGACGAAGCTCACGAACGGGAACGCGATCTTCGAATGCAGGTCGACGGTCATCCGCCGCACCATCTGGCGGCTGCCGCCCTTCAGGTGCCCGATGTAATCGCGGAGCTGGCGCGCGCTCATGAATTCGATCTGCGACGCACCCTTGATGAAGTCTTCCGGTTTCTCTTCGAGTCCCGGGTCCAGGCGGTCGAAGAACTCCGGCTCGCCGGCCAGCTCGCCGCGCGGGTCCATGCGGTAGCGCATCGCGTCGTAGAAAGTCCACTTTCCGTCCTCGTATTTTCCCTTCTTCGCCGTCATTTTCCACTGCACCGACTGGTCGGGGCCGTCCTGCAGGACGATGATGTCGTACAGCGTTTTCGACGTGACCTCGAGCTCCCGCGCGAAGATCATTTTTTTGCCGGCGCCGTAGAGCGCGACGTTCCGGATCGCCCGTTCGCCCAGGTTTTTGCGGCCCTTTTCGATGAGGCCCTGCTTGATCGACGTCGAGGTCAGCATCGCCTCGGGGAGGACCGTCTCGCTGACGAGGAAGAGCGAAAAGCTGATGAGGATGCCCATGAAGAGGTACGGCAGCAGGATGTGGAGCGTGCTGACGCCGCTGGCCTTCAGCGCGACGATCTCATTGTGGCGGTTGAGGTTGCCCAGCTTGTACAGGATCGACACGAGAATCGAGACGGGAACGATGTTCGTGAGGATCACGGGCAGGAGATAGAAATAATAGGAGAGGACGACCTTCGCGGGCACCGCGTTGCGCAGGAACTCGTCGAGATTCTCGAAGACGTCGACGACGACGAACAGCACCGTGAACAGGACGAGACAGTACAGGAAGGGGTAGAGGAACCCGCGGATCAGGTAGCGGTCGAGCGTGCGCACCTTCAGCTCCTCGCCAGGCGGATGAAGAGCGCGAGGCCCGCGCCGCCCACCACGAGGTTTGAGAACTGCAGCGACAGGGCCGGGGGCACGAGCCCCTTCTGCGCGAGCGCCTTGCCGCCGATCAGGAGGAGCCAGTAGGCGGTCATCAGGATCAGGCTGATGCCGAAGTTGATGGATTTCTCGCTCCGGCGCGTCGTGATGCCCAGCGGGATGCCGATCAGCACGAACCCCAGGCTCGACAGCGCCAGCGCGATCTTGTTGTGGATCTCGGCCGAAAGGGGATAGGTGGCCTCGATCCCGTCCTCGCCCAGGCGGCGGATCTCCGCCTCGAGCTCGCGGATGGACATGTCCTTGGCTTTTTTGCCGAGCTCCTCGGTTTTTTCGACCGAGGAGACGTTGAGCGGCAGATCGTAGGTCTTGAAGCTCAGCTTGTAGAGCTTCGTCGGGTCCTTCGGGTCGGGCTCGTCGCTCGTGCCCTGGAAGAGGCGGAGCTTGATGACGTTCTTTTCCGGGATGGACAGGAGCTCCCCGCGCTCGGCGAGGATCGTGCGCGTCGGCTTGCCTTCCTGGGGCTGGTAAATGCGGATGCCCTTCAGCTTGTTGCGGTCGATTTCGTAGATGAAGATCACGAAATTCTTGAATTTCTTGATGAACGTGCCCTCCTCGAGCGCCGCCGCGGGGTTTTCGAGGCCGATCTGCGTGAGGAGCCTGCGGTAGGCGTAGTGCGTGGACGACGCCACGCGGTCCGAGAGGACGAGCGAGATCAGGCACAGCACGAAGACGAAGACGAAAATCGGCGAGGACGCCCGAACGAGGCTGACGCCGCTGGCTTTCAGCGCGGTGATCTCGTTGTCGTGCGAGAGCTTGCCGAACGTCAGCAGCGTCGCCACGAGGACCGAGATCGGGATGAGGAAGGTGAGGATGAAGGGCGTCGAATAGAGCACGAGCTTCAGGATCAGGAGGACGTCGAGATCCTTGTTGAACACCAGGTCCGCCATCTGCACGAGCCCGCGCCCGGCCATGAAGAGGAACATCAGCGTCAGGAGCGTCGAGGCGAAGACGCCCCAGAACTCCTCGAGGAAGTGGTCGCGGAGGATTTTCACGTCACGCGCCCCGCGCGCAGGCGAGGACCGTCACGGAGGCCGCGCCTGACTCTTTCAGGACGCGCGCGCATTCGGAAGCGGTCTCGCCGGTGGTCAGGATGTCATCCACGAGGAGCACGCGCCGCCCGGCGAAGGCCGCCGGGTCCAGGGCGCGGAAGCGGCCGGAAACGTTCTCCCGCCGAAGGGCCTTCCCGAGCGTCGACTGCGCGGCCGCGCCGCCGCGCCGGGCCAGCCGCGCGGAAACGTCCGGGACGCCGAAACGCCGCGCGACTCCGCGGGCCAGGAGTTCGGATTGGTTGAAACCGCGCTCGCGGCGGCGGCCCGGTTCGAGCGGCACCGCGGCGACGCAGTCGAAGTTTTCGCGCGCGTCGAGGTGGGTTTCGGCGAAGCGCGTGAGCGCGCCGGACAGGAAACCGTTCAGCGCCTTGCGGCCCTGGAATTTGAACCGCTGAAGGGCCTCGCGCATGGGGCCGTCGTAGACGGCGCAAGCGAACGCCCGGTCGAAGTGCGCCCCGCCTCCGCAGAGGCCGCACCGGCCAGGACCCGCATGCGTGCGTCCGCATCCTGCGCAGAAAGGGGGAGACAGCCAGGCGATCGAGGCCTGACAGCGCCCGCAGACACCCGGGACGGAAAGCGGAGTCCCGCAGGTTTCGCAATCGGGCGGAAAAAAGAGAGAGGCAAGGAAGTCCGGAAGCGCGCTCAGCATAGCCACGCCAATCATAACACGGTATAATAACCGCCGTCATGGCAAAAAAGAGCCCCATCCTCGAGAATCTTCCCCTCGTTCTCAAGACGGTCGGCGCCGAATGCCGCGCCTGGACCCCTCCGCTAGCCGGGACATTCGTTACGGCGCCGAACCCGGAATTCCGCATCCTCATTTCCACGGTCTTGAGTCTGCGCACCAAGGACCGGACGACCGAGGAGGCCAGCCGGCGTCTTTTCAATCTGGCCGACACTCCCCGGGCGATGCTGGGACTTCCTCTCTCGCGGATCGAAAAATTGATCTATCCGGTCGGATTCTTTCGGACCAAGGCGAAAAATATCCACGCGATTTGTCGGCTCCTTCTGGAGCGTCATGGGGGACGGGTTCCCGATACGCTCGAGGAGCTTCTCGCGCTTCCGGGGGTGGGAAGAAAGACCGCAAATCTAGTGATAACAGTTGGTTACAATAAGCCGGGGATCTGCGTGGACACGCATGTCCACCGGATCTCCAATCGATGGGGGCTCGTCAAGACCAAAAGCCCCGAGGAAACGGAAATGGCCCTCCGGGCGAGCCTGCCCGAGAAATACTGGATTCCCTTCAACGATCTCCTCGTTTGCTACGGGCAGAACCTCTGCGTACCGGTTTCGCCCTTTTGCGCCCGCTGTAAAATCTCGCATCTCTGCCCCAGGAAAGGGGTCACGACCCATAGATAAGCAATATTTATCAAAATTAGGTATTTCTTGACATGAGTAGGCACACCGTGTACCCTTTAAGTTGGATCCATAAGGGGGAGAGACGCATGAAAAAGACACTTTTTTTCGTTCAGAGCGCGGTGCTGTTTCTCTTTGCTGCCATGGCGGTTCCGTCGATTTCCGAAGCTTCGCAATCCCGTTTGTCCGAAAATTTTTCTCAGTTCGATCAGGGCACCGGTTTTCCCACGGACGCCACCATCGTCCAGTGCTCCGCTTCGCACGAACCCCCTTCCACGGCGGCTTCCACGCAGTCGAATCTTTATGAGGGCGCGATCGCCGAGTGGGATCAAAATCACACCCCTTCTTCCGAACGGGCGGTGGCACCCGGTTTCAGCGCGGTTCGCTCGAGCGACGGCACCGGCCGGGTCTACGAAAACGAGATCCTGAACAGACTGCCTCCCTCCAGCAACCTGTCCGAATCCTACATCATCGTCGGAGAGGGGAGGGTCGTGGTGAGCACCGCCTACGGGGAGACGGTGCTGCAGGCCGTCAAAGGCATGACGGATTTCGAAAATAAGAACATCGCCAAAATTTCGTACGGTGCGCCGATTCCTTTGAACTCCCCCGAGATGGCGGCGTTCAAAGGTTCTTCTGCCCGGCTCTCGGATGTCATGTTCGTCGGTCTGTCTCCCGGGCAGGTCGCGGCCCAGACAGTCCGGTCGCGCACGATCAGTAACTTCGACGACATCCTGATCGCAGACAACCGTTCGGGTCTCGGTGATGGGACCAATCCGGGCCAGGGCGGCGGGCGCGAGAACAGTTCCAACAGTGGCGTCAACAATCCGGACCAGGCAAATGCGTGACGCTGAAGCCTGACGCCGTCCCACCCCAACCGTAGATGCCGGATTTGTCCCCGTCGTCGATGCAGAATCCGTTCCTCCGCTTCCTCGGCCGGTTGCGGGCCGCGCTCGTGTACGCGGCTCTCCTGCTCCCCGCGTACGCTTGGGGCGGCAACATCGTCGTCGCGAAGGCTCCCTTAAGAATCCTATCGCTGGCCCTGTTCGTCTCCTACGGCGTCGAGATCGTGTTCCGCCGGCAGGACCGCGCCGCCCGCGCCGCCGCCCGCCTGGGAACGGCCGCCGTTTTTCTGTCGGCTTTCCTGCCGTACTTCGGTTACGTCGTCCTGCAGTGGAAACGGGGCCACGCCCTGTTCCGCGGGATCCATCTGGGTACGGCGGTCTGTCACCCCACTCTCGACAACACCGTCCAGCTGCTCTGCTACGGCCTTCTCCTCCTCGCCTTTTACGCGCATTTCAGGACGCGCCGCCGTGTCCGGCTGGCGCTTCTCCTCCTGGCTTTTGAAATCGCCATCCTGATGGCCGTGGGGTTCTACCACGAGCACGGCGACATCCACCGGGCGCAAAGCGTGCTCGGGATCGGCATGGAGAAAGTGGTGCACTATTACTCGTTCTTCGTCAACGGCAACTATTACGGCGCCTATCTGGCCATCGTCATGCCGCTGCTGGCCGCCTCGCTCTTCGACTACGGGAGGAAATTTTCCCGTCAGGATTTCCGGCTCGACCTTCCCGCCGTGGAAAAGATCTTCTTTCTCGCGCTTTTCCCGATCGTCATCGTCTCCATGCTGGACGCGGATTCGCGCGGGGCCCTGTTCTGGCTTTTTCTGAGCCTGCTGACGATGGCGGTCATTCTCCTGATCCGCCGCCGCGGGTTCCTTCTGGCCGTGGTCCCGCTCGCGGCCGCCCTGGTCTTCGTGGTCCTCGGCAATCCCCGGCTGACGCCGGCGAAGCTCCTGTCGGATCTGGGGGACCGGATGGTTTTTGCCCAGGCCTCCACCGAGATTCTCAAGGATTTTCCCTATTTCGGCTCGGGCCTCGGCACCTTTTACTACATTTTTCCGTCCTATAACACAATGAGGCCCGAGAATTTTTCGCCGGACCAGCCGTACAACCATCACCTGCAGCTGCTCATCGAGACCGGCGTCGGCGGATACGCGATGTTTCTGCTCCCGTTCGGCGTCCTCGCGGCGATCTGCCTGCCGGCGATTCTGAAAAGCAAGTCGCGCTGGGAAGCGACCTTCGGGCTGACCGCGTTCGTCGTCATGGGCACGACGGCCCTCGTCTCGCTGATCGACAACTACCTGAGCACTCCCGCGATCGCGATCATCTTCGTGTTTTATCTGGCGATCGCGATGCGGTCCGCCGAAGGCGCGTTTTATTACGACGTGACGGAACCCCTGCCCGGTCCGCGCCGACTGGATCCGTTTCGCGCCGTCGTGTTCGTCGCGGTCGCGGCGCTGCTGGTCCCCATGGCCCGGTACGTGATGAACGACGCTCTTTCGGACCGCTATTCGACCGCCCCGTCGAAATCGGAGCGCAATCTGCTCCGAGCGACGGCCGCCACCCCGGATCACGTGTTCTCGTGGTTCGAGCTCGGCGACTTTTATTACCAGCAGTCGCTTCATAAGAGCGAATCGAAGGAGGACGGCCGGCCCGACGCGCGGAAGGCGGTGGAGGCGTTCCGGAAGGTCAGCGAGCTGGCGCCCGTGTGGCCGAAAGGATGGGACTATCTGGGGCAGGCCGAGGTCTTGGCCGGCGACCGGCTGAAGGGGCTGTCGCATCTGGGGTTTGCGATCCAGCTTCAGCCGCTCAACCGGGACCGTTACGTTTACCTGATCACGCTGGCGCTGAAGCTTTCCAAGACGTCGCCCTGGAAGGAGGAGCGAAGGATCGCCTCCCAGCTGGCTTACGGCTGGATCGCCAAGGCGGCCGAACTCCCGCGTCCCCTGACCCCGACAGATTTCAAATATATCGGCGTGTTCGGCACGAGTCCCGAGAGCGCGGTCGACAACGCCTATTTGCAGGTGGCTCTGCAAAAGTACTATCTCAGCCGCAAGGACCGGAACGCCCCGTCTCCTTACGAATTGGCTTCTTGATAGTATTGTTAATAGTATTATATAATAATTAAGTTATGATATTTTTTGAGCGAAAAAAAGGCGTCCGGCCGGGGGAGGTTTTGCCGAAAGCGGTTTTCATCATTTTCGGCGCGGGGGCCGTCATTTTGGGGGCTTCTTCGCCGGCTTCGGCAGTCGGCCGCTATGACAACCTCACGGGCATCGACCAGTCGTTCACCCTGGGGCACGATTACCGGACCTACTCGGAAACCAGCCGGGACTCCGGGGTCTACGAGCTGACGGTTCCCGAGGAAGAGAAAAAGAAAACGGCGGTGCGCGAGAAGGAGGAAGAGATCAAGAACCGGGATCACTGGCTGTACACGCGGCAGTTCGGCCACCACTCGACCTACGACGACAACATCGACGGGACCCGCATCGATCCGAAAGGGGACTGGAGTCATAACGACGTCATGACTCTGGGCATGACGCGCAAGGCGGCCACGAATTTCGTTCAGCTTTTTTACAACACCTCCTATTCCTACCAGTCCGAAAACGAGAAGGCGGGAGCCCTGACGCACACGGGCTCCACGAAGTTCGGCTACACCCTCGGCCGCTTCGCGCTCGAGTTCGGCGACTCCTATTCTCCGTCCCGGACGTTCGTGACCGGAGAGCGGACGGAACTGCAGGTGACTCCCGAGACCAAGAGGGCCACGTCGACGACCAACAACGCCCGCCTCGGCGCCACGTACGTCGTCTCCCCCAAGACCAAGATTCACTTCGAGTATCTGCACGACCTGTTTTATCTGCCCGCCGCGCAGAACCAGAACTCCTCGTCGCTGACGTCGGGCTTCAGCACGATGAAGCATACGCTGACGGGCGGCGTGACGCGCGTGCTGAGCCCGAAGCTCACCGTCGGAGCCGACTATTCCTGGGCCTACGTGGACTACTACCGCGGAGGCGTGTTTGACTCGGTGACCGAAACCGCGCTCCTGAACGCCACCGGCCTCCTCACGCCAAAGACGACCGTGAGCGTCGGCCTCGGCGTCTATGACCGCCGCTATCTCGGCCGGCCGGTCGACCCGCGGCAGGGCACGCTCTGGTCGCTCGCGCTCAGCCAGAAGCTCCGGCCGAAGCTGGTCGCGACGCTGTCGGCCCGGCACAGCGCCGCCGAGGAGCTCACGGCCGACTCGTACACGCGCGACGAATACAACTACGGCATCGATCTCACCTGGAAGCTGCGGCCGAAGCTGCAGCTGAGTTTCGGCGGCGACATGGGATTCGCCTCGAACGGCCAGCTGCTCACCAAGCCGGACGCGGACAATCCTTCGCTGACCTTCACGCGGCCGGACGAGACCGAGCAGTTCGAATATTATCTCGCGCTCTCGTGGCATCCGAAGCCCTACCTGTCGACCCTGCTGGCTTACGAGTGCCTGAACCAGAACGCCAGCTTCAAGGACGGAGAATTCGAGGACCACAAAATGATCGGATCGATCGAGGCCAGGTTCTAGGATGAAAAAAACCGCGCTTTTCCTTCTGCTGGCCGCCTGTTTCGTCCGCCCGCTCTACGCCGACGACACCGCCTCGGACGTGAGCGGCGCCCTCGACGCGGCGCAGGAATCGGACGAGCTCTCCGCGGACGCGCCGATGTCCGCGGACAGCTCGCAGGACCGCATCGAGGCGAACGACCGCCTGCGAATCAAAGTGTACAAGGAGAAGGACCTCTCCGGCGTTTTCACGGTGAGCAAGGAGGGCAACATCAGCTACCCGCTCCTCGGGGACATCCACGTCGAAGGCCTCACGGGCGAAGAGCTGCGGGCGTTTCTCGCCGACAGCCTGGGGCAGGATTTCATCGTGAACCCGCAGGTGCAGGTCGATTTCATCGCCAGCACCAAAAAACAGATCTCGATCCTGGGAGAAGTGAGCAAGCCCGGCAACTACATCCTGTCCTCGAATTCGACGCTCGTCCGGTTCATCTCGCAGGTCGGGGGTTTCTCCCCGGAGGCCGCCGCCGACAGCGTGAAGGTGATGCGAAGCGACGCTGAAGGGAAGAAGACCTCGTTCACCGTGGACGTCGGCGAGATCATGGCCGGCCAGAAAGAGGATTTCAAGCTCGAGCCGGGAGACCTCGTTTACGTCGAGCGCGTGCAGCGGCAGGCGAAGGAGGCCGTCGAGGCGGCGAAGGAGCAGGTGACCGTGCTGGGCCAGGTCACGCGCCCGGGGAACTACATTTTCACGCCGGGCCAGACCCTCGTGCGCCTGATCGGACAGGCGGGAGGATTCACGGCCGTGGCGTCGATCGGCAACGTGCGGATCGTGAGGCAGACCGGCAACAAGGTGTTTTATGTCGACGCGGGGGCCATCCTGTCCGGCCGCGCCAACGACGTCCCCCTCGAGGCCAACGACCTGGTCGTCGTCCAGGAATCGCTCTTCTGATGAGCGTTCTCTGATGGACAACGGCCCCGAAAAAAATTTTTCAAAAGAAGACCCGACGCCGATCGACTGGAGCGAGTACTGGCGTCTTTTCCTCGCCAACTTCTGGATCGTCGTTTCGATCACCGGCATCGTTTTCCTGGGCGCGCTGCTGTACTACTCGAGCCGTCCCAACGTGTACACCGCCGACGTGCAGATCCTCGTCGAGCGCGTCGAAAACCTCCCGCGTTCTTCCCAGGAGCTCGTGACCACCCCGGCGTTCCAGGGAGAAGAAGACTATTACGGCACGCAGATCGCGATCCTCACCGGCCGGAAGGTCCGCGAGCGCGTGGCCAGCGAGCTTCCGGACATCCCGCCGTACCAGGTGGCGGCCAGGCGCCTGATCAAGACCCGCATCATCTCGCTGTGGGTCAACCAGCGGGACCCGGTCTGGGCCGCGCGCATCGCCAACAAATTCGCGCAGGTGTACCTGAGCGCCTCCAACGAGGAGCAGCTGTTCATCGGCAAGCAGATCCTCAACATGATCCCCGAGGAGAAGCCGAGCATGGACAGCGAGGAGGCGGCCCTGCTCAAGGACACCGACTCCATGGAGGAGATGGCCAAATTCAACAAGAAGGAGTACGCCGAGTCGCTCCTGGCGATCACGAACGACCCCATCATTCAGCGCCTGCGCAACCAGAAGCTCGACATCGAATCCGGCATGGCGGAGCTCATGCAGAGGTACAAG
>DATJEK010000109.1:0-4796 GCA_035496715.1 Candidatus Eiseniibacteriota bacterium
CACCTCGATCTCGAGGCGGGCGGCGCCGTCGACGCCGGCCACCTTGAACGTCTCCGACAGGACGATCCGGAAATTCTCGTAGTCGCCCGCGGGAAGCCGGCCCTTGTTTTCCACCGTGAACGAGGCCTGCTCGCCGGCCAGGTCGATCGGGTATTCGGCGTCGGAGAGCGTCAGCCAGTCGCCGGCCCTGTTCTTGAGCAGGACCTTTTTCACCGTGACGACGCAGCGCACGGCTTCTCCGCCCGAGAACGACGCCCGCGCCGGACAGGCGGCCGAAAGGACGAGGAGCGTGAGGGCGAGCGCGCGCGTTTTCATATCATCCGGATGTACCAGATGAGGAGGGCGACCGAGATCAGGATCAGGATGTAATTGATGAGCTTCATGACGCGGCCTCCTTTGGGGCCGGGGCCTCGGCCTCGTATTCGTTGCCGATCACCTCGATCTCGAGGCGGGCGGCGCCGTCGACGCCGTGTTTTTTGAGAATCTCCTCGAGCGGGTGGCGCTTCACGCCGAACGTGTCCGGCGGGGGACCCACGAGGTCCTCGAACGAGCCGCCCGCGTGGGTCACGCGCACGAAGTCGCCCTCGAAAATCTCGGCGTTGCGCCGGTCGAAGAGGCCGGTGCTCTCGAGGAGGACGCAGTCGCCGTAAAACGCCCTCCGCGCCGGCAGGCCGAGCCCCGCGTTCCGGCCCTTGTCGTCCTCGCAGAGGAGGACGTGGAACCATTTCTGATACGCCCGGAAATACATCTTTTTTTCCTTCAGGTGCCAGGCCCGGAAGCGGATTTCCTTCACACCGACTCCTTCGGGTCGGTGCGGCTGCGGCCGTCCCTCCCTTTTTCTCCGGCCTCCGGGTGAAAAAGGACGACGATCTCGCCGAGAACCTTGCCGCGCCCGAACCGCTCGACCGCCTGGCTCAACGTCCCGCGGAACACTTCTTCGAATTTTTTCGTGAGCTCGCGCGCGACGACGACCGGGACGTCGCCGAGCGTCTCGCGCATCAGCGAGAGCGTCTTCACGAGGCGGTGCGGCGATTCGTAGAAGATCGCGGTGCGGCCCTCGGCCCGGAGCTCGAGGAGCTTCTTCTTTTTGGCGCCGGCCTTCACCGGGAAAAAACCCTCGAACGTGAAACGGTCGGTCGGCAGGCCCGAAACCGCGAGCGCCGCCAGAAACGCCGCCGGGCCCGGCAGCGGCTCGACCGGGATGCCCGCGTCGATGGCCGCGCGGACGAGGCGGTAGCCGGGGTCCGCGATGCCGGGCGTGCCGGCGTCCGAGATGAGCGCCACCTTCTGGCCGGCGACCAGCCGCTCGAGCAGCTCGGGGGCTCTGCGTTTCTCGGAAAAATCGTGATAGCTGACCGTCGGGACCCGGATCCCGTAGCGGTCGAAGAGGACCCGGGAATGCCGCGTGTCCTCGCAGGCGATCACGTCGGCGCCCTTCAACGTCTCCACCGCGCGGTGGGTGATGTCGCCGAGGTTGCCGATCGGCGTCGCGACGAGATAGAGCCGTCCCGCGCCTTCGGGCGCCGTCATTCGACGGTGACCGACTTGGCGAGGTTCCGCGGCTGGTCGATGTCCTCGCCGAACGCCCGCGCGATGTGGTAGGCGATGAGTTGAAGCGGCAGCACCGTCAAAAGCGGCGAGAAAATTTCGGGGATCGCCGGGATCTCGATCACGTAACGCGGCCCGAGCTTCTGGATCTCGCGGTCGCCCCGGGTCACGATCGGGATGATGATGCCGTTGCGCGCGCGGATCTCCTGCATGTTCGAGAGCATCTTGTCGTACGTCGTCGACTCCGGCGCCAGGCAGATCACCCAGGGGTTTTCGTCGATCAGCGCGATCGGCCCGTGCTTCATCTCGCCCGCCGGGTATCCCTCGGCGGAAATGTAGGAAAGCTCCTTCAGCTTCAGCGCCCCTTCGAGCGCGTTCGGATAATTGACGTTGCGCGCCAGGTACAGGAAACAGCCGTTCGGCGCGCGCTTGTTTTTCTTCGGGTCGTCGAAGTACTTGGCGAGCTGGTCGTGATAGTTGTCCCGGAACTCGTTCGAGTTCGAGACCCAGTTCTTCTGGTCTTTCTTGTAGTCGTTGAGGAAGTGGCGCATGAGGGCCGGAATCGTCAGCAGGTTCTGGACCGATTTTTTCAGCTTCGCGGGCGGCTGGCTCTTGAACACCGAGCTCAGGTACAGCGCCAGGAGATAGAAGACCGCCAGCTGGGCCGTGTACGCCTTCGTGGAGGCGACGGCGATCTCGGGGCCGGCGTGCGTGTAGATGACGCCCCGGGCTTCGCGCGCGATCGTGCTGCCGTAGACGTTGCAGATCGACAGCGTGATGCCGCGCTTGGCCTTGGCCTCGCGCAGGCCCGCGAGCGTGTCCGCGGTCTCGCCGCTCTGGGAAACCGCGATGAGGAGCGTGTCTTTCGTGACCTGCGGGTCGCGGTAGCGGAACTCGGAGGCCGTGTCCACCCAGACCGGCATCCGCAGGTAGTGCTCGAAGATGTATTTGGCCGTGAGGCCCGCGTGGTACGCCGTACCGCAGCCGATGATGATGATCTGCTTCACCTTGCGGAAGTCGGCCGCCGGGATCTTCAATTCGTCGAACCGGATCTGGGAACCCTTGATGCGCTCGCTGAAGATCGCCGCGACGATGTCCGGCTGCTCGAAGATCTCCTTCAGCATGAAGTGCTCGTAACCGCCCTTCTTCGCCTGCTCGAGCGTCCAGGAGATCTTCTCGGGCTTGCGCTCGACGGGCTTCTGGGTGACCGTGTCGAAAATGCGGACCGCGCCGCCCGTCAGCGTGACGAGCTCGTGGTTGTTGACGTAGATCACTTCCTTCGTGTGGTCCAGGAGCGCCGAGACGTCGCTCGCGAGATAGTTTTCGTCCGCGCCGATGCCGATCACCAGCGGGCTGTCCAGCTTCGCGGCCACGATCTTTCCGGGTTCCCGCGACGAGATGACGGCGATCGCGTACGTCCCCCGGAGCAGCCGCATCGCCGCCATGACGGCGTTCTCCAGGTTGCCCTTGTAGTGCTTGGCGATCAGCTGGACGATCACCTCCGTGTCCGTGTCCGACCGGAAGCGGAAGCCCGCCTCTTCCAGCGTCTTCTTCAAGTCGAAGAAGTTCTCGATGATGCCGTTGTGGACGACCGCGATCGTGTCGTCGCGGTCCAGATGCGGGTGGGCGTTCTTCTCGTTGGGCACGCCGTGGGTGGCCCAGCGCGTGTGGCCGATCGCCGTGCGGCCCTTGATCGGGTGGGCCTTCAGGATCTCCTCGAGCTTGCGGATCTTCCCCTCGGTCTTGCGGAAGGCGATCGAGGCGTTCCCGTTCTGGACGGCGATGCCCGAAGAGTCGTAGCCCCGGTACTCGAGCCGTTTCAGGCCCCCGAGGATCAGTGATTGGGCCTCACGGGGCCCGGTGTAACCGAAGATGCCGCACATAGAAGGAAATTGTACCCTAAATTCGCCTTCCCATGCAAAGGATCGGGGATGTTATAATTGAATGTCCATGACGAAAGGAACCCCTTGAACCTCCTGCACGCGGCGCTCCTCGGTATCGTCGAGGGCGTCACCGAGTTCCTCCCGGTCTCCTCGACCGGACACCTGATCCTCGCGTCCCGTCTTTTGGGTCTCGAGCCGACCGAATTCGTGAAAAGCTTCGAGATCGCGATCCAGCTGGGCGCCATCCTCGCGGTCGTCGCCCTCTACGGCCGCACGCTCCTGGCGCGGCCGCCCGTCCTCAGGCGGGTGCTGGCGGCGTTCGTCCCGACGGCGGCGGCGGGGTTCGTCCTCTACAAAATCGTGAAACGTTATCTCCTCTCGAACGACCGGGCGGTCCTCTGGGCGCTCTTTCTCGGGGGCATCGCGCTCATCGCGTTCGAGCTCTTCCACAAGGAGCGGGAGACCGACGTCGAGGACCTGGGTGAAATCCCCTACCGCCACTGCGTTCTGATCGGTCTCTGCCAGGCCGCGGCGATCTTCCCGGGCGTGTCGCGCTCGGCCGCCACGATCCTCGGCGGCCTGTCGCTGAGGCTGAAGCGCAAGGCGATCGTCGAATTCTCGTTTCTCCTGGCCGTCCCGACGATGCTCGCGGCGACGGCGCTGGACCTCCTGAAAAGCGCGCACTCGTTCTCGGCCGGGGAATTCCGCTTTCTCGCCGTGGGCGCGGTCGTCTCGTTCGCGGTCGCGGCCCTCAGCATCCGCTTTCTCCTTCGCTTCGTCCGCTCGCACACGTTCATCCCGTTCGGATTCTACCGGATCTTCGCGGCGCTCGCCTTCTGGTTCCTCCGCTAAGGCTCCCGTGAAGGCCTTCAAGTTCCTCCTTCTGGGGCTCGGCGTCTTCCTGCTCTTCCAGACCGTGAAAACGGTCGGGGCCGGCCGCACGCTCGAGGAGTTTTCGGGCCTCGGCTGGAAGACGCTGCCGCTCTTCTTTCTTTACGGCGCGATCTACGCATGCAACACCTGGGGCTGGAAGCACGCGTTCCCCCGGCCCCTCCCCGAACGCGTGCCGTTCCGGGACCTCTTCGAGATCCGCGTGATCGGCGAGACGCTGAACAGCCTCATCCCCTGGGCCGCGTCGCTCGGCGGCGAACCCGTGAAGGCGCACCTTCTCTACAAGAAGCACGGCGTCCGCGTCTCCGAAGGCCTGGCCTCCGTCCTCATCGTCCACACGACCTTCTATCTTTCGCTGAACGCCTTCCTGCTGGGCGCGCTCGCCGTGACGCGCCGGACCCACCCGCTTCCGCCGGCGCTGCGGGATTCGGTGATCGTGTTCCTCGTGGGGCTCGGGATCTGCGCGGGCGTCCT
>DATJEK010000110.1:0-8823 GCA_035496715.1 Candidatus Eiseniibacteriota bacterium
CGAGGCCGGTGACGTCGCGCGGCGCGGGGGCCGCGGGGGCCGCGAAAACCGCGCCGGAGAACGCCAGCGCGCCGAGGAAAACGAGGGCCGCGCGTCTCATGCCTTGTCCTCGAAACGGAAGCTCGCCAGGAATCCGTCGAATTTCGAAGCGTCGGCGCGGCGGAAAACCTCGTCCTGCGCGAAAATCGACACCTCCGCGAGAGAGGCCCCCTCCCCTTCCAGGTAGTAGTCGCGTCCCCTCTCGCCGAGCTCGGGATCCGCCCAGTCGAGATACACCCAGTGCGTCTCGCCGAAGTCCTCTTCGAGGGGCTTGCCGAGCTTGCGGGAGGTCTGCCGGCGCATGCGCTCCGCTTCGGCCAGCGCCCATTCCTCGGCCGTGCGGTCGCCGGTATCGACCGACCGGATCGCCACGACGAGCCGCTGGGCGCGGTCGAAACTCGTTTCGTAGGTTTCGGCGTCGCCGTCGGAGGCCACGCGGACCCACTGAAGCGGGACGTCGTAGACCAGCCGGGGAGCGGCGGAGAGCGTCGCGGCCGTGAAAACCGCCGCCAGGGGCGGGAGGAAGAAGGGCAAGGGGTTCCGCATTCCGAGAGGGCCTTTAGACATACCTCTTGATGAGACCGGGCAGCTCCTCGAGATGCATCGGCTTGATGAGGTAGTCGAGGATGCCGAGCTCTTTGGCCTTTTCGATCGAGGACATGTCGGCGACGGCGCTCAGGATCACGAAAGGGATCTCGCGGGTGTGCTCATGCAGCCGGAGCGTGCGGCGCAGCTCGAAGCCGTCCATCTTGGGCATGAGCAGGTCGGAGAGGATGAGATCGGGGCGGTGATTCATCGCCGATTCGAGGCCTTCTTCGCCGTTGAACGCGGCGAGCACTTCGTAGTGGGGGCTCAGCCTTTTTTCGAGGAGCTCAAGCAAAAGAGGTTCGTCGTCGACGACGAGCACTTTCTTGACGGGACCACCCATGGCGAGCCCTCCGATGACCTAGCGTAAACCCGCCATAAGACCAAGTCAACCAATTTTGCCTTCCGACAGATGCCCGGCCGCCGGAATCCGGTCCGAAAGGACCGCCTGCCGCAGCTCGGGCAGGCGGCTGCGGAAGCGCGGGTCATGGACGCACATCATCTGGAAAAAAACCTGGAACACGTCCCTGCGCCTCAGGCGCGGATCCTGAGCGAGCATGTCCTCCATCCACTGCGAGTATTTCTGGGGGGAGTCGTAGAAGCGGATGCGGTAGCGGTCCAGAAAGACGATCGAGGCGAGCACGCAGAAAAGCCGCTCTTTCTTCGGCATCCGAAGCCAGTCTTCTCCCGAGTATCCGGCGGCGCGGCAGGGGGCCGGACAGACGGCCGTCAGGAAGACGGCCAGGATGAGCGTGGGGGCGGCGCGGTTCATCGGAGGTCTCCGGGGTTGGCGCCAGAATACTCCGGAGGCGATTAGACGCGGATTAGAGACGGATTAATTTTTTCTAATCCGAAGCCCGCGGGGGGTGTGTTAGCATGAAAGCCATGTCCAAACCCGGGGAAATCTACGACCTGGCCGTGATCGGAGGAGGGATCGCCGGCGCCGGCATCGCGCGCGACGCGGCGCTGCGGGGGCTGTCGGTCGCGCTGTTCGAGAAGGACTCCTTCGGCTCCGGCACGAGCTCGAAAAGCTCGAAACTCATCCACGGCGGCCTCCGCTATCTCGAGACCGCCTGGGGGGCGCTCTCGCGCGGGCGCCTGGGCGAAGCGTGGAAAAATTTCCGCTTCGTCTTCGTGTCGCTGCGCGAAAGCCGCCGGCTCGAGGCCATCGCGCCCGAGCTCGTGCGGCCGCTCGAGCTCGTCCTGCCGGTCTACCGGGGCGGCGCGCGCGGCCTCTTCACGGTCTTCGCGGGAGCGACCCTCTACTGGCTCCTCGGCGTCTTTTCCGGAGGCGCCCGGATTCCGCGGTACCTCTTCGGGGCCGCGGCGGTAAGGAAGCTCCTGCCGGGGCTCAAGGAAGACGGGCTGGCCGGCGGCGTCGTCGTCTGGGACCGCGTGACCGACGACCGCGCGCTCGTCGTCGAAACCGCGCGGTCGGCCGAACGACACGGCGCGACGCTCTTCGAGCGCGCGGCGGTCGAAGGCTGGCGCCGCGAAGAAAGCGGGACCTACGAAATCCGCGTGGCGGCGCGCGGCGGAAACGAATCGTTCCGCGCGAGGAAGATCGTCGACGCGTCGGGCCCCTGGGTCGACAAGCTGCGCGGGAAGGCCGCCCCCCGCCCGGACGCCGGCGAGGAGCTCCTCGTCCCCGTCGCGGGGTCGCACCTCACGCTCAAGAAATTCATCCCCCACTCCGCGATCCTGCAGGCGCCGGACGGCCGCATCTTCTTCGTCATCAACCTCGGAGACCGCGCGCGCGTCGGCACGACCGAGCGGCCGCACCGCGACCCGGACACGGTCGAGCCGACGAAGGAGGAGATCGATTATCTTCTGGAAGCGCTAAACGGTTATTTTCCGGATCTGAAGGCGGGGAAAAAGGACGTCTTGGCGGCCGACGCGGGCCTGCGGCCCCTGGCGAGACCGGCGCGCGACGCCGCGCTGGGCGAAATTTCGCGGGAGCACGAGCTCCACGTCGACTCCGACGGCGTGATCCACGTGCTGGGAGTGAAGCTGACCGACCACCGCCGCGCGGCCGAGCTCATCCTCGACATGCTCGTGCCGCAGTTCCGCCGCCTCGGCCGCCCGGTCGCGGCGAGATCGTCCACTCACAAGACCCCTCTAAAAGCCTAAAGCGTTTTTCCCGAAGCGTAGAAGCGGACCAGATCGTCGTACCCGCCGATGGATTTGCCGTCGGCGAAGATCTGGGGGACGGTCTGCTGACCGGAGAGCTTGACGAGTTTTTGGCGCATGGCGTCGTCGTCGGAGACGTCGACTTCCTTGAACTTCACGCCCTTGCCGGTGAGGAATTTCTTCGCGGCGTGGCAGTAGGGGCAGTAGGCGGTCGTGTAGACGACGACCTCACTCGCCACCGGGATTTTCCTGCTTCGCGGCGCGCGGCGCGGCCGGTTTGACGGTCTTCGGGGATTTCGAAAGTTTCGCGGGATTCGCGGGGTTCATCGATTTCGCCGGCGCCGCGGCGGCCGGCCTGGACGACGCGGGCCCTTCGACGACCTTCGACGCGCGCTTCTCGGCGTGCGTCTTGGGCATGCGCACGACCTTCGGCTTGATCTTCTTGCGGATGCCCGTCACTTCCTCCAGCGCCGCGACCTCCTGGGACGTCAGCTCGCGGCGGCGGCCCTGCGGCAGGTCTCCCAGCGTGAGCGGTCCGTATTCCAGGCGTTCGAGATCCGTGACCCAGTGGCCGATTTTCTCGAAAATGCGGCGGATCTGCCTCTTTTTGCCTTCGTGCAGGATGACGTAAAGGACCGTGAACTTCGGCTTGCGGCTCTCGAACTGGATCTCGCAGGGCGCGGTCATCCCCTCTTCGAGCGCGACGCCCCTTTCGAGCTGGTCCTTCTCGCGGTCGGTGACGACCCCTTCCACGCGGGCACGGTATTTTTTCTTCACGCCGAACTTCGGGTGCGTGAGGCGGAACGCGAGCTCTCCGTCGTCGGTCATGATCAGGAGCCCCGTCGTGTCGCGGTCGAGGCGCCCGACGGGAAACAGGCGCGCCGGCACGTCCTTGAAGAAATCGGCGACCGTGCTCTCGGCGTTGGGGTCCTGCATCGTCGTCATGACGCCCTTGGGCTTGTGGAGCATGAAGTAGTGTTTGCGGCGGGGAATCGAGGTCTCGAGCTCGCGGCCTTCGACGGCGACCCTGTCCTTCGACGGGTCGACGCGGAACCCCTTCTCGAGCACGGGCTTGCCGTTGACGGTCACCTTGCCCGCCGTGATCAGCTCGACGACGCCCCGGCGGCTGGCGATGCCGTGCCGCGCGAGGACGACCTGCAGTCGCTCGGTCCCGGGGGCGTGCGGATGCGGCGCTTCGTTTTTGGGAGGTTTCGGAGGCACCGCGGTCTCCTAGCGCCGGAGGCGCTTCCGGGCGACCGGGTCGAGCACGCGCTTGCGCAGGCGGATCGTCTTGGGCGTCACCTCGACGAGCTCGTCGGGGCCGATGTATTCGATGGCCAGCTCCAGCGTCAGCTCGCGCGGGGGCGTCAGCACCATCGCGTCGTCCGAGCCGGACGAGCGCATGTTGCTCAGCTTTTTGGTCTTGCACGGGCTGATGTCGAGATCTTCGTCGCGCGCGTTCTCGCCGATGATCATGCCCTGATAGACGTCGACGCCGGCTCCGATGAAGAGCTCGCCGCGCTCCTGCACGTTGCACAGGCCGTAGGTGTTGGATTCACCGGACTCGCTCGCGACGAGAGAGCCGTGCTCGACCGTCACGTTCTGGTCCTGCATCTTCTTGTACTCGTCGAAGACGTGGTGGATGATCGCCATGCCGCGCGTCTTGGTCATGAGCGCGCCTTTCAAGCCGATCACGCCGCGCGTGGAAATCTGGTATTCGAGATGGAGCTCTCCGGTGGGCGTCTGGGACATGTTCTTCATCTCGCCCTTGCGGCGGCCGATCTCCTCGATGACCGCGCCCTGGTACTCGGCCGGCACGTCCACGATCAGGAACTCGAACGGCTCCAGCTTCACGCCGTCCTTCTCCTTCATGATGACCTGCGGCTGGGAGACCTGCATCTCGTAGCCTTCGCGGCGCATCGTCTCGATCAGGATGCCCAGGTGGAGCTCGCCGCGTCCGGCCACCAGATACGTGTCGGGGCTCTCGGTCTCCGTGACGCGCAGGGACACGTTCGTCTCGAGCTCGCGGAACAGGCGGTCGCGGATCATGCGCGAGGTGACGAACTTCCCCTCGCGGCCCGAGAACGGGCTCGTGTTCACGCCGAACGTCATCTGCACGGTCGGCTCGTCGATGACCGGCGGTTCGAGCGGGTCCGGGTTGGAGGGGTCGGTGATGGTGTCGCCGATGCCGACGGCGTCGAAGCCCGACACCGCGACGATGTCTCCGGCTTCGGCGGAATCGGTCTCCATGCGGTCGAGGCCCTGGTAAACGAGGATGCTGGTGACCTTGGACGTGACCTGCTTGCCGTTTCGGCGGACCAGCATGACGCCGTCGCCCTTCTTGATGACGCCGCCGGTGATCTTGCCGATGCCCATCATCCCCTTGTAGGAATCCTGCAGGAGCGCCAGCACGAGGATCTGCAGGGGCTTGTGGGAGTCCGCTTTCGGCGCCGGGACCTTGGCCACGATGACGTCGAGCAGCGCGTCGATGTTGTCGGAAGGGTGCTTGATGTCGAGCGTCGCGGTGCCGTGCAGCGCCGACGCGTAGACGATCGGGAAATCGAGCTGGGTCTCGTTGGCGTTCAGCTCGCAGAAAAGATCGAACGTGCGGTTGACGACGTCCTCGATCTGGGAGTCGGGGCGGTCGACCTTGTTGATGACGACGATCGCGCGGTGCCCGATCTCGAGGGCCTTGCGGAGCACGAAGCGCGTCTGCGGCATCGGGCCGTCCTTGGCGTCCACGACCAACAGCACGCCGTCGACCATCCGAAGGGTGCGCTCGACCTCGCCGCCGAAGTCCGCGTGGCCGGGGGTGTCCACGATGTTGATCTTGGTGCCCTTGTACATGACGCTGGCGTTCTTGGCGCGGATCGTGATCCCGCGCTCTTTTTCCAGGTCCATCGAGTCCATGACGCAGGAACCCATCTCCGCGATGTTGCGGTGCACTTTCGTCTGCCGGAGGATGGCGTCCACGAGGGTGGTCTTGCCGTGGTCGACGTGGGCGACGATGGCGATGTTGCGGATGTCCGTACGGGTGTCTGTTTTCATAAGGCCGGTCATTGTATCACATGAGGTCCCATTGTGAAGCAACAAAAAAGCCGCCAGGCGTTTGCCTGACGGCTCTTTGTAACCGGACTCTTAGACGGCGACGGCGCGGACGACGTTCTGGGCTTGCTGACCCTTCGGCCCTTCCGTGACCTCGAATTCGACGGGTTCGCCTTCCTTGAGCGACTTGAAGCCATCGCCCTTGACGGCGGAGAAGTGAACGAACACGTCCTTTTTGCCCCCTTCGGGGGTGATGAAGCCATAGCCTTTTTGGTCACTGAACCACTTCACGGTGCCTTTGGTCATTTGCAAGTTCCTCGCTTTGATGGGTCGTCGTAGGTGAGCCCGGACAGGAAATATGCCCGAAAACGCGGTGCGGATTTCAAGACCGGGATTTATCGCTTTGCTCGGAAGTCAACGAAGGTGGGAATTGACTTGAACGAGGTGAATTATATCAAAGCGAGGGCGAAAAGTCAACGGACATGCGGCGTTTTTTCGTGTGTTATACTATCCCGATGCTGAAACTCAAATCGCTGGAGCTCAAGTCCAACGTCATCTCCTCGCCGATGGCCGCCTGCACGGACCTGGCCTACCGCCTCGTCTCGCGCGAGCACGGGCTCGAGTTCTGCTTCCTCGAGATGGTGTCCGCGGAGGCGCTCGTGCGTGAAAACGACGGCACGGCGGAGCTCATGAAAACGGTTCCGGAGGACCGGCCGCTCGGGGCCCAGCTCGTCGGGTGCCGGGCCGAATCGATGGGCCGGGCCGCGGCGATGGTCGAGGCGATGGGCTACGACCTCCTCGACCTCAACCTGGGCTGCCCGGTCCCCAAGATCGCGGGCCAGGGAGCGGGCTCCGCCCTCCTCGCCCGCCCGGACGAGTGCCGCGACATCTTCACGGCCGTCGTCAAAAACGTGAAAAAAATTCCCGTCACGGTGAAGATGCGCCTGGGGGTCTCCGACGGCTCCGGCGCCGAGGCGGCGCGGGTGGCCAAGATCGCGGAGGACTGCGGCGTGTCGGCCGTCTCCGTGCACGGCCGCACTCGCGTGCAGGGCTACTCGGGCTCGGCCGACTACCACGCGATCGCGCGCGTGAAGCAGGCCGTCTCCATCCCCGTCATCGGGAACGGCGACGTCTGCTCGGGCGAGGACGCGCGCCGGATGCTCGGCATCACCGGCTGCGACGGCGTCATGATCGGGCGCGGCGGGCTCGGGAATCCCTGGATTTTCAAGAGCGTGGAAGCCGTGCTGCGCGGCGAGGCGCCGCTGCCGGAGGCCTCTCCCGCGGAAAAAAAACGCGCGCTCCTCAGGCATTTCGAACTGGAGCTCATGCACCGCGACGAGCGCACGGCGCTTTTCTACATGCGGCGGATCGCCTGCTGGTATTTCAAGGGGCTGCCGGGGGTCGCGGAGTTCCGCGGGCTGATCAACGTTTCGGACAGCGTGGAAGGGGTGCGCGGACTGATCGAGGACTTCCGGACGGGGCCGTATCCGGACGCGCCGGAAGAAGGCCTAGCGGGTGATCTTTAAGACTTTGTAGCGCAGGGTGCCGGCGGGGATCTTGATCTCGGCCGTGTCGCCGACCTTGAGTCCCAGAAGCCCTTTGGCGATCGGAGAACTCACCGAAAGCTTGCCCTCGTCGAAATTCGCCTCGTCCTGAGGCACGATCGAATAGCTGAACTCATCCTGGTTTTTTAAATCCTTGAGCAGCACCGTCGCCCCGATGAACACCTGGTCCTTGGGGATCTTCGTGTCGTCGATGAGCTGGACGTTGGCCAGCCTTTCCGTGTAATCCGAGATCCTCTTTTCGTTCAGCGCCTGGTTGTTCTTGGCCGCGTCGTATTCGGCGTTTTCCTTGAGGTCGCCGAACGCGCGTGCCTTCGCGATGTCGTCGGCGATCTCGCGACGCTTGGTGGTCTTCAGGTACTCGAGCTCCTTCTTGAGCTTGTCGTACCCTTCCCGGGTCATCAGGACTTTGTCTTCGCTCATGGGTTGGATTGTATCATAAACGGGAAACCCATCACAAACCCTAGGACTTTCCGGCTTCCGGGTTCGCCGATTCGCCGGCGGCCGGCGCCTCGGCCTCCGCGTCGGACGGCGGCGGCATCGACCCCTCGACCCGGTCCGAGTGCCGGTGGGCGACGGCCACCAGGCGATGCTCCCGGGCCGCCTCCTTGTCCCCCATCGCCGACTCGCTGTCCGCGAGAAGGTCGAAAAGGACCGGCTCTTCCATTTCGTCCGCGAACGGGAGGAGGATCTTCCTGGCGTCCTCGAAGCGGCCCTGGGCGATGTACACTTTGGCGGTCTTGATCGTCTCGTAGAGCGCCAGATGCCGGTCCATGATCTGCATCTTCGAGCGCGCCCGCTCGAGAGCCTTGTCGCCGTACAGGCGCTCCGCCTTTTCCAGCAGGCGCCTCGCCGTCTCTTCCTTGCCGCCGGCCGTGTAATACACGACCATGTCCTCGTAATTCTTCAGGTAGTAGGGATCGAGGTGGATGGCGATGTCGATCGAGCGGAGCGCCTCGTCGCGGTCTCCCATGTAATAGCTCAGCGAGGCGATCAGGTTGTGCGCCTGGACGTCGCGCTCGAGGATCGGGTTTTCGGCGAGCTTCTTGCGGATCTTCGCGCGGCGGATCGCGCATCCGTAGCGGATCTCCCATTCCTTGAGCCCGGCGAGCTTCTCGTAGCTGGCGATCGCCTCGTCGTACTGTTTGAGCCCTTCCTGCGCGTTCCCCAGCCGGAACATGACCTCGGGAACCCCGTCGTTCAGGGCCGCGGCGTCCTTGAAAAAGCGCAGCGCGTCGGCGTACCGGACGCCCTCCATGGCCTCCTGCCCCTTGTTGTAGAAATATTTCCAGGCCCCCGGCAGCGCCCTCATTTTCTCGGGCGTCCAGTGGATCATGTCAGGCTGGAAATCCCGGCGAGGGATGGACTGCACCCACTGCTGGATCCCCTTGGTCGTGTTCTCGTACATGTGCTTGGGCGCGTTGTATTCCAGGCGCAGATGGTCGTCGGTGTTGAGCGGAGA
>DATJEK010000111.1:0-11428 GCA_035496715.1 Candidatus Eiseniibacteriota bacterium
CCTCCAGTTCCTGAATCATTCTGCCGTCGACGGTGAAAACGGCGACCTTGCCGGGCCGCCTGCACGCGACGAAGAGCAGCCCCTCCGCCTCGTCCAGCGCCATCGGAAAATTCGAAGAGAGGTCGCCCAGCGTCCAAGAGCCGATTATTTTTCGGGCAGTTTTGTCCACCACCTCGATTCGTCCGGCGGTGGGCACATTGACGAATATTCTGGCGCCCGTTCTTTCGATTTGAAACCCTTCCGGATGACCGCTTAACGGAACATTGCCGACGATCTCGTCCTTCTCCGGGTCGACGATCCCCAAGGCCATACCATAACCGACATAGACCAGTCCGGTGCCCTCGTCGAAACGGATGTTGTCGGCGTCTTCGGAAAATCGGATTCTCTTGATGATCCGCAAAAAATCGCCGTCCAGGACGTCCAGCTCGCCGTTCCCGCCGTTCGTCACGTAAAGTTTTTTGAGTCTGGCGAGATAAAGAACGCCTTGGGGCTCGCGGAACCCCCCGATGCTCCTGATTTTTTTTCCCGACGCGAGATCGACCGCCTCGACCGCATCATGGCCCAGCGCCGCGATGAAAAGCCTTCGACCTTCCAGATCCAGCGCTAGGTGATCGATTCTTCCCTTTGTTCCGGGAAGAAGGATCGTTTCGGCCGGGCCGGTCGGGATTTCGGCGAAAACGACTCCCGAGATCAGCAGAGGCAGAAAAATCGCGGCGGACGTTTTCTGGAAAACACGTTTTCTCATGAATCAGGGCATCAAGTGAACGCCGAATCGGCGCGCCACGGTTGCCGTAACGACAAAACAGACGATCGTCACCAGGGCGCAAATCGCCAGTGAAACCCAAAAATTCACCCCTTTGGCCATGAGCCAGGGCATGACGAGAAACATGGGAAGGGTCGGAATGACATACCAGAAGGTGTAATAGGCGTGATTGCCGATTTTCTGATTTCCCTGTTTTTCGACATAAAGCCAGATCATGACCATAATCGTCACGAAGGGCAGCGAAGAAATCAGCGCGCCGAGCCTGTCGCTCCTTTTCGCCGCTTCCGATACGAGCACGATCACGAAAGAAGTGACCGCGTATTTCGCGATGAGCGTCGTGATCATGAGGACACTGAGGGCTTTTTCATAAGAACCTCCATTTAAGCGCAAGGCCGATGATGGCCGCCAGAAGAATGAGCACCGGCTCGGGGATTTTTTTCGTTTTCCACAAAATGAACCCCGTGGCGACCGCGATGGCTATCGTGGGAATGTCCGTCAGAGACCTGCGTCCGAGAACGACGACGGCGCCGGTGATGGCCCCCACGGCGGCGGCGGTGACACCGTCCACAAAAGAAATCACGGCGGGTCTTTTGCCGTATTTCTTGAAATAAGGGGCCGGGATGACCGTAAAAAGATAGCAGGGCAAAAACGTGCCCGCGGCCGCGACGCAGGCCCCGGCGAAACCGGCGACGAGGAATCCGATGAATCCCACCGTGATCACCACCGGCCCGGGCGTTATCATCGCCACCGCGACGGCGTCGAGAAATTGCCGCTCGGTCAGCCAGTGGTATTCGTTGACCGCTCCTCCGTGAAGGGCCGGAATGATCGCCAGACCGCTTCCGAAAACAAGAGACCCCGCTTTGGCGAAAAATACGGACATGTTCAAAAGCAGAGCGCCCCGGGGAGTCATCTGCGAGCCGGCGATCACGGCGGGAAAAACGAACAACGTGAAAGAATTCAGGGCCTTGAATTTAAAAGGCGGATTCTCCACGAACCACACGAGGACGCCCCCGAAAAGGATGATCAGAAAAAATTCGGATTCCGTGACGGCGGTCGATGCGGCGGAAACGAGATAGATCGCCCACAACAGCTTCCTTTTCCCTATCGTCTTTAAAGTCAGCTTGTACGCGCTCAGAGTGATGATTCCGATGACCGCCGCGCCGATGCCGTAAAACACGGCCTGCATCCAGGAAAGTCCGCCGTACAGCCTGTAAAGCCAGCCCAAGGCGACCACCATGATGAAAGACGGCAAAACGAACGCCAGGCCCACCAGTGTCGCCCCTACAATCCGGTAATCGACATAACCCAAATAAATGGCCAGCTGCGCCGCCAGCGGGCCGGGGGCGATCTGGGCCAGCGTCAATCCTTCTCGATAGTCAGCATCAGAAATCCACCGTCGTCTTTCCACAAGGTCTCGATACATGTATCCGACAAGCGCGACGGGACCGCCAAAACCCGTCGTTCCGAGTTTCAAAGCATAGAGAACGAGCTCGCGGAGGGAATAATGATTTTCTTTATTCATGCTTTCAAGGTTCCTGCGGGCGACGCCGGGCGGGCGCCATGCCGAGCCCCGGATCGGGACCTACGCGGCTCGATGCCCGTGAGGTTGTCGGTGGCGGGGCCGCTGGCGCCGTTGGCGGCGGGCCGCGTCTATTTTGCTTCCAAAAACGGAAAACCGCCAGTATTTAACTACCGCGGCGTTAGCGGCTTCGATGGGGTCTCGGTCTCCCCGGCGGTCCTTTATGCTATCATTGAGCGAGAAGGAAACCTCCGATGCCCCTGACCCGTTTTCACCCCGCCCTTCAGAGCTGGTTCGAGAAAACTCTCGGCAGGCCGACGCCCGCGCAGGCACAGGCCTGGCCCGCGATCGCCGAAGGGCGGCATACGCTCATCGCCGCCCCGACCGGAAGCGGCAAGACGCTGGCGGCGTTTTACGCGGCGATCGACGAGCTCGTGAAGCTGGGGCTCGACGGCCGCCTGAAGGACGAGACCCGGGTCGTCTACGTCTCCCCGCTCAAAGCGCTTTCCAACGACATCCACCGCAACCTCGAGGTGCCGCTCAAAGGCATCGCCGCGGAGCTCGCGTCGCGCGGCCTGGGGCCGGTCGACCTGACGGTCGCCGTGAGGACCGGCGACACGACCTCGGGCGAGAGACAGAAGATGCTGAAGCGGCCGCCGCACATCCTCGTCACGACGCCGGAGTCGCTCTATCTCCTCCTCACGAGCGACGGCGGCCGGAAGATGCTGAAGACCGCGCGCACGCTCATCGTCGACGAGATCCACGCCGTGATCGGCGAGAAGCGCGGCAGCCACCTCTCCCTCTCGATCGAGCGGCTCGAGTCCCTCGCCGGACGGCGGATCCAGCGGATCGGCCTGTCCGCCACGCAGAAGCCGGTCGACCTCGTCGCGAAGTTCCTCGTCGGCGCCGCGAACGCGCGGGGCGGCGAGCCCGACTGCGCGATCGTCGACTCGGGCCATCTCCGGAAACTCGTTCTCGGCATGGAGATCCCCAAGTCCCCTCTCTCCGCCGTGATGTCCAACGAAGTCTGGACCGAGCTCTACGACCGGCTGGTCGAGCTCGTCGCGGAACACCGGACGACGCTGGTCTTCGTGAACACCCGGCGCCTGGCCGAGCGCCTGGCGCGCGCGCTCGCGGAGCGGATCGGCGAGGAGCACGTCTCCTCCCACCACGGCTCGATGTCCAAGGAGCACCGCCACCGCGCCGAACAGAATCTCAAGGCCGGGAAGCTCCGCGTCCTCGTGGCGACCGCGTCGATGGAGCTGGGGATCGACATCGGCTCGGTCGAGCTCGTCGTGCAGTTTTCCTCGCCCAAGCGGATCTCCGCCTTTCTCCAGCGCGTCGGCCGAAGCGGCCACCAGGTCGGAGGGACGTCCAAAGGCGTCCTTTTCCCGCTCACGCGCGACGAGCTCGTCGAGGGCGCGGCGCTCTTCGACAGCGTGCGCCGGGGCGAGCTCGACCGGATCACGGTCCCCGAGGCGCCGCTCGACGTCCTCTCCCAGCAGATCGTCGCCGAGGCGGCCAGCCGCGAGTGGACGGTCGGCGGGCTTTTCGAGTCGTTCGCCAACGCCTGGCCGTACCGCGATCTTTCGAAAGAGCGCTTCCTCGAGATCGTCCGGATGCTCTCCGACGGCTTCACGACGCGGCGCGGGCGGCGCGGCGCCTATCTCCACTACGACGCGGTGAACGGCGTGGTCCGCGGGCGGCGCGGCGCGCGCCTGGCGGCGCTCACGAACGGCGGCGCCATCCCCGACATGTTCGACTACCAGGTGGTTCTCCAGCCCGAGGGCATCCCCGTCGGGACGCTGAACGAGGACTTCGCGCTCGAGTCGCTGGCCGGAGACATTTTCACGCTCGGCACCCATTCCTGGCAGCTCCTCCGTATCGAGGGGCTCAAAGTGTACGTCCAGGACGCGGCCGGCAAGCCGCCGACCATTCCCTTCTGGCTCGGCGAGAGCGCCGCGCGAAGCGACGAGCTCTCCGCGTCCGTCTCGAGGCTGCGGAAGACCGTCGACGCGTTCCTGGAAGAAGATCCGCCCGCGCGTCTCGCCGAAGAAAGCGGGGAACCCGTTCCCGTTTCGCTCGAAAACCACCGCGCGACGCGCTGGCTCGTCGAGGAGGTCGGGATCGGGGCCGCGGCGGCCGAACAGCTCGTCGCGTACCTCTGGATGGGCAAGGCGGGCCTGGGCGTCATGCCGACGCAGGAGACCGTCGTCCTCGAGCGCTTCTTCGACGAGGCCGGCGACACGCACGTCGTCCTCCACTCCCCGTTCGGGAGCCGCGTGAACCGCGCCTGGGGGCTGGCGCTGAGGAAGAAATTCTGCCGCCAGTTCAACTTCGAGCTCCAGGCCGCGGCCGACGAGAACAGCATCATTTTTTCCCTCAGCTCCTCGCACAGTTTCCCGGTCGACAGCGTCTTCCGTTACGTGCACTCCAACACGGCCCGCGCCACGCTCATCCAGGCGATGCTCGACGCGCCGCTTTTCGAGATCCGCTGGCGCTGGAACGCGACCCGGTCGCTCGCCATCCTCCGCAACCGCAACGGCACCCGCGTGCCGCCGCACCTCCAGCGCCTGCAGGCCGAGGACCTGATCGCGCAGGTGTTTCCCGACCAGATCGCCTGCGCCGAGAACATCGGCGCCGAGCGCGAGATCCCCGAGCACCCGCTCGTCGACCAGGTCATCGAGGACTGCCTCGGGGAGGCGATGGACATCGAGGGTCTGGAGCGGCTCCTGCGGCGCATGGAGTCCGGCGAAATCAGGCTCGTCGCCAAAGATCTGCGCGAGCCTTCGATGTTCGCCCAGGAGATCATCAACGCGCGGCCGTACGCCTTCCTCGACGACACGGAGTTCGCCCAGAGGCGCGTGAACGCGATCAAAAACCGCGGCTGGCTGGACCCCGCCGAGGCGCGCGAGCTCGGGGCGCTCGACCCGGCCGCCATCGAGCGCGTGCGCGAAGAAGCCCGGCCGGACGCCGTGAACGCCGACGAGCTCCACGACGCGCTCCTCACGCACGGTTTCCTCACCCAAGCCGAGGGTCAAAAAGCGGGCTGGGAAATTTTCTTCGACGAGCTCGCCTCCAAGGGCCGGGCGACCGCGCTCAAGATTCCCGCCGGCGGGCTCTTCTGGGTCGCGACCGAGCGGCTTCCCTTTTTCGACGCGCTCTATCCGGGGGCGGCGCACAAGCCCCGCGTCACGGTTCCGGAAGGTTTCAAAAAGATCTGTTCCGAAGAGGACGCCCTCAAGGAAATCGTCCGCGGGCGGCTGGAGGCGCTCGGGCCCGTGACCGCGGCGGCGCTCGCCGGCGAGTTCCTTCTGCCGGAGAACGGGATTTCCCGGGCGCTCCTGGCGCTCGAGAACGAGGGCTTCGTCTTCCGCGGTTCGTTCACGCCGGGCCTCGGCGCCCAAGAGTGGTGCGAGCGCCGGCTTCTCCAGCGCATCCACAAATACACGATCGAGTCCCTCCGCCAGAGCATCCAGCCGGTGTCCCTGCAAAACTTCGCGCGCTTTCTCTTCGACCTCCACCGCGTGAGCGGAGACGAGAAACCGGAGGGGCCCGAGGCGCTTTATTCGGTCATCGAGACGCTCGAGGGCTTCGAGGCCCCGGCCTCCGCGTGGGAGTCGGACCTCCTGCCGGCGAGGACCGCTCACTACAGCCCGCAGTGGCTCGACGCGCTCTGCCTGTCGGGAAGAGTCGTCTGGGGACGCTTCAGCCCGCCGAAACCCGGCGCCGAAGAGACGAAAAAGTCGGGTCCCGTGAAAAGCACCCCGGTCAGCCTCGTCCCGCGGGCGCGCCGCGATCTCTGGCGCGGCCTGAAAGCGGAGGAAACGCGCGAGCCCGCGCTCGGGAGCGCCGCCAAACAGGTCCTCGAGCACCTGAAGTCCAACGGAGCGAGTTTCTTCGACGACATCGCCTCGGGGACGGGGCTTCTCAAGGACCAGGTGAAGGAAGGGCTCGCCCAGCTGGCGGCGACCGGCCTGGCGGTCAGCGACAGCTTCGCGGGCCTGCGGGCGCTCGTCTCCCCCGCCAAGCCCCGCCACCGCCTGCGGCCCGGCCGGCGTGAAAACTGGGGAGGTCTCGAAGAATCGAGCCGCTGGTCGCTCGTCAAGTTTCCGTCGGTCGCGCCCGCGGAAAAGGCGGAATACGCGGGCCTCGAGCAGGCGGCGCTCGTGTACCTGCGGCGCTGGGGGGTCCTTTTCCGCGCGCTCGTCGACCGGGAGGCGTTCGCGCCGCCGTGGCGCGTCCTCGTGCGCGTCCTGAGACGGATGGAGCTTCGCGGGGAACTGCGGGGCGGACGGTTCGTGTGCGAGGTGAGTGGCGAGCAGTTCGCGTATCCGGAGACCGTCGAACGCCTGCGCGCGGTGAAGAAGCGCCCGGAAACGGGCGAGCTCGTCTCGCTCTCGGCCGCGGATCCGCTCAACCTCCTCGGCGTGATCCTGCCGGGCAAGCGCGTCGCGAAACTCTCCTCGAACCGCGTCCTCTACCGGGACGGCGTGCCGGTCGCGGCGCTCGAAGGGAAGGAAGTCCGTTTCTTGAGGACCTTCGAGTCGGACGAGGCCTGGCGCCTGCGGCGGGCGCTGATCCGCGGCGGCACCGCCCGGATGGCCGCGCTGTACGACAAGCTCCGGACTTAGACGAGCTCCAGCTCCGCCACGAGCGGCAGGTGGTCGGAGGCGATACGCTCGAGCCCGGTGCGCGGGACCTCGACCTTGAGGGTCCTGAGCCCCTTCCCCGTGAAAATGTGGTCGACGGCGCGCAGGGGCGCGTAGCTTGTGAGCGTGTTGATGACCTTCCGTCCCGCCTGGACGCTTTTCAGGTCCTCCCCGATTTTCCCGCAGACCTTCGACGGCGGGTCCGCGTTGAAATCGCCGCAGACGACGAGGCGGTCCCGGTCTTTGACGCCGCCGGCCCAGTCCGGGCCCATCAGCGCCACGGCCTGCTTCAGGGCCTCCTGGGGCGAGAGGCTGAGGTGCGTGTTGAAGAGCTGGATCTTTTTGCCGTTCACGTCGATCTCGACCCAGATCGCCCCTCGAGGCTCGAAGATCGGCGAGTCGACGGACCTCGGCAGCGGGCCCATCTTCACGAGCCTGAGCGGATAGCGGGAGAGGATCGCGTTGCCGCGCTTCTCCGATTTCATCGACGAGAAATAATGGAATTCCATCGCAAGCTTCCGGGAAATCGCCTCCGCCTGGTGCACCGGGCGCACGGCATCCAGCTCCTGGAGGCAGACGATGCCGGGGTTGTGCCGCGCGATGAGGCGCGCGATGCGCGTCACGGAGACCTTGCCGTCGCGGCCCATGCAGCCGTGCACGTTGTAGGTCATGAGCCGGACGGTCGAGGACGGTGCCTCGGCGGACTCGTCGCGGAACGGCCTGTCGTCGTCCCTCCGGAGCGCGTGCTGGGCCGCGCGGCGCAGGTCGAAGGTGTCGATCGAGCCTCCGTCCGGCTTCCGGAGAGCGTCCGGAGGCAGCAGCGCGAAGCCGGAGGTCTCGACGGTCCCCGGACCCGCGTGGCTGCCCAGCTCGCCCATGAACGTGAGCGGCTTCAGGCCCCCCTCCCGCCATCCGAACATCAGGATCTCCCCCGCGTCCTCGTGGTGGCAGAGCTCGACGAGGTCCGGCACGACCCGCTCGAAAAAAGGGTGCTTGGCGTCGATGACTTCCGCGCCCTGCTCGGGCAGGATGAACCGGCCTTTGGGCGTCCACGCGACGGCCTGCCCGGGACCGCCGGGCACCATCACGAGCGGGATCCGGGCGGTCGCCACGAGAGCGCGCGCCGTTTTTTCTTTTTCCTCCTCCGTCAGCGGCACCGGCGGATACAGGTGCCCGATCGGCCCCATGGCCGTCACGATGACGCGGAGGGTCTTGGCGCCCTCCTCGGCGGGCGGCGGCGCGGCCGAGGCGGGACGGGGACGCCCGCGACGTTCGCGGTTACGCAGGAGGTCGGCGCGTCCCTCGCGCGGCGCGCGGGTGAACTCGAGCTGCCACTTGTCCGCCTCCATCTTCTCCTTGAAAATCTCCGTGACGGCTTCCTGGACGCTGCGGCCGTATTCGGCGCGGTAGGGCTTCACGTCCTCCTGACCGTGGTCGGAGTAGACGAAGACGTCGTAGTGCCGGTGCCGCGAGGCGCCGGCCGCCTTGTAGATCCCGCGGATGGCGGCGTCGATGCCCTTCAGGGACCACATCGCGAAGCGGGAGTTGGGACCGCGGTGGTGGGCTTGCTCGTCGAAGCCTGCGAGATTCACGTGGACGGCGGGGAGGCCGCGGGCGATGTCGACCTTGGCTCCTTCCGCCGAGGCGTCGCGCAGGAGGACGCAGACGGCCATGCGAAGGGGGATGAACGCGATCTCTCTTTTGATGCCCCGGCCGCCGGCGATCCCCCGCAGGCAGTCGATGACGGCGAAAAAAAGCTCGACCGCGCCGAACGCGAGCGCGCGCAGGACGATGTGGGCGTTCAGCATGAACGTGAGCGGCAGGCCGAGCGGGTTCACCGCCTTCCACAGCGTCCCCCACCCCATCCCCGCCGCGCAGAAATGCGCCTCCTTCGCGCCGCCGGTGAAAATGTCGCCGTACGCGCTGCCGCCTTCGAGGAGGCCGGGGCTTCCGGACTTTTCTTCCAGGCATTTCTGCACCGCGGCGGCGGACGAGGGGCTGAACAGCATGCGCATCTCCCCGCTCTGGCGGTGCTTGAAGCTGAACGCGGGCACGCAGGCCTTCACGCCGTAGAAAAGCGCGCCCTGGACCGCGGGCGTGTTCGACGGGATGCCGGCGTAATGGCGGTACTGCCTGTAGCCCTCCTCGCGGCGGAGGCGCGAGAGAAAGGGCATGCGCCCCTCCTTCACCGCGCGCTCGAGGTGCTCCCATCCGAGGCCGTCGATCTGGATCATCACGAGGCCGGGGCGGGTCGCGGAACCTTTCAGGGAAGGGAGGCTGAGGAGCCTGGCGGTCCACTCGCTCCGGCTGAACGCGCGGCGGACGCGGCGGAGGTAGGCTTCGAGGCGGACGATCATTTGAGACGGATGGACGGGCTCCGGGTCCCCTTCCACACCGCCCAGACGTACCCCGCCGAAATCGTGAAGGCCGTCAGGTAATCCGGCAGCTTGTAGAACGCGTTTTCATTGAAATGGCTGGCGCGCGTCCAAAAGCTCACGGCGACGAGATTAACCGAGACCAGCTCGATGGCATTGAGGAAGTAGAATAGCGGAACGGCGACTCTCACCCGGAAAGCAAGCCCGATCCCGACCAGAACGCTCAGGGCCATCAAAACCATCTGGACCACAAGGAAGACGGGATACGGCGGGAAAAGGAGCGCCAGCGCGTGCGGCCTCAGGCCGAGGTAGCCGACCGCCCGGAAGACGGGATTGGGGATCCACGGCGCGGGCACGATGAGGAGCGTGAGGGCGAAAAGGTTGCCCGCCGCGAAGAGAACGCCGATCGTTCGGATGACCCGGTCCATGCGCTCATTTTACAGCGCGCGCGAGGGCCAAGGCCACAATTTCTTTCTCCGCCGGCACGACTTCGCGAGCGGATTGAACGCGAGATAACGTTGGAGCATGTCCGTCCTTTCTTCCGGATGAGGCGGCCGGCCCCGCGGCCGGCCGCCGGTCCGTCCGTGTTACTTTTTCTCGCTCAGGATCGAGGCGAGTTTTTCCCTGAGTCCCATCTTGGCCTTGCCGGCGGACAGCTTCGCCGTCCATTCCGCCTCGGCGGCTTCGAGCACCGCGTCGGCCGACTTGTCGAGCTTGGCGCCCCAGGCCTTGCGGATCTTCTCCTTCAGGATCTCCTTCTTCACTTCCGCGAGCGCCGCGCAGAAAGCGCCCTTCCACATCTGGGTCGCCTGTTCGATCGGGCACTCCGACCCCGTCGAGCACTCCTTCGCCTTGGTTTCGGTTTCGCAGCAGCCGGTCTCGGTGGAGCATGAGTTGTGCATTTCGCTTCTCCTTTTTGTTTGTATTGAATATACCGACCAGTCGGTATATTTTCATGCCAAAAAAATTTACCGGCCGAAAAGCGCCCGGAGGTACGCCTTGTAGTGCTCGAGCCCCGCGCCGCGGGCGCCGCCGCCCACCCTCGCGACGAGCATCGAGCCCTCGAGAACGACCACGAAATGACGTGCGAGCGCGACGGGGTCCACGTCGGCGCCGTATTTCTTCTTCGCCTCCCGCAGGTCCTTCTCGAGAAGGCCTCCCATCGCCTCGAACGCCTTCGAGCACATCGACCGGATCACGGGATCGGTGTCGGCGAGCTCCTGGGCCATGCAGCCGAGGAGGCACCCCTTCCCCCTGCCGCCCTTCTGCTTGGCGATCACGAAGTCGAGGAAGCCGTAGATCCGCTTCAGCGGATCCTTCTCCTCGGAACAGCAGCCCGAGGCGAACGACGCCTTGGACGTGCCGCAGTATTGCTCGAGGAGCTGGCGGCCGAGGTCCTCCTTGCCCTTGAAATAATGGAAGAAGCTCCCCTTCGTCAGCCGCGCCGACTTGCAGATGTCGTCCACGGTGGTGCCGCTGAAGCCGCGCGCGAGGACGAGGTCCTGGGCGGCGCGGAGCAGCTTTTCCTTCGTTGGGGAGTCCTTGGCGGCGGTTCTCATTGACATACCATTTGGTATGATTATGCCGGGGCGCGGCCCGGTTGTCAAGCGCCGCGCGGGCGGCGCAGGACCGATCGGACCCTGCCCCAGGGCGGGACTCCCGCGTCCGCGAAGGGCCGCTCGTCGGGGACGGCGTAACCCAGGACGGGAGCCAGCGATTTCCAGAACGGCCTTTCCGACGGGAGCGTCCAGTAGTGGCAGCCGAACGGCAGCTTCTGCCCGGCCCTCCGATAGCACGTCGCGGCTCCCAGCTCGAACGAGAAAGCGAGCGCTTCCTCCACCCGGGGAATGCGGAAAGCGGGGTCGACCCGCGGAGCCTCCATGGACCAGAAGACGTCCTCGAACCACGGGCGGGAACGGCTGTGCATCCAGGCCTCGTGGTCGATGTGATAAAGCGCCAGCTGCCGTTTCGTGAAGAAAAGACGCCGCTTGAGGACCTTCAGGGGATACAGCGCCATCGCCCCCGCCCCCAGCGCGAACTCCCCCAGCCAGGACGGGACGCGGCGGAGGCTCGCGCGGCGGCGCCGGAGAACGCGGATCGCGCTCGAAACCTTGCGCAG
>DATJEK010000112.1:0-20915 GCA_035496715.1 Candidatus Eiseniibacteriota bacterium
ACCCCAGCACGAGGTGCTGGTGCTCGAGCTCGGCACCAACCATCCCGGCGAGATCGAGCGCCTGGGCTCGATCGCCGAACCGCAGATCGGCATCATCACGCAGATCGGCCTTTCTCATCTCGAGGGGCTCAAGTCCCTGGAAGGCGTCCGGACGGAGAAGCTGTCGCTGCTCAAGACCGTCGAGCGCGGGGGGTTGATCGGCCTGAACGGGCAGGACCCGCTTCTGGCCGACGTCAAAAGCGGCGTGCACAAGATCGTCCGCGCGGGATTCTCGGAATCCGACGAGCTGTCGGCCAAGCAGATCTGGTGCCACGAAAAAGGGCTGTCCTTCCATCTCGACCGGTTTCTCGACCAGACGCGCGGGGAAACGACCCTTTTCGAAACGCAGCTCATCGGCCGCCACAACGTGCTGGCCTGCCTTTACGCGGTGATGGTCGGCAGCGCGCTCGGCGTGGATTTTCCGCTCATCCAGAAGGGCGTCGCCTCGTTCCGGCCCGTGCCCGGCCGGCTCGTGCTGAAAACCATCGAGGGCGTCCATTTCATCGACGACACCTACAACTCCAATCCCACCTCGTTCCGGGCCGCGCTCGACACGCTCAAGGAATTCAAGATCCGCGAGCGCAAGGGAGTCGTTTGCGGCGACATGCTCGAGCTGGGCGACCGGGCGGAGGAGCTGCACCGTCAGATGGGCGCGTCGATCGCGGCGCTCCTTTTCGACTACGTGATCGCCACGGGCCCGCTGTCCCGGTTTCTCGTCGACGAAGCGCTGAAGAACGGCTTCGATCCCACCAGGATCCGCCACGCGAAAGACGCCGCCGAGGCCGGCCGGTTTTTACGCGAGACCGCGACGCCCGGCGACATGGTCCTCGTCAAGGGTTCGCGCGGCACAAAAATGGAAACGGTTTTCGAATGTTTTACCACTTCCTCTACCCGCTAAAAGACTACTTTTTCGGGTTCAACGTATTCCGTTACATCACCTTCCGAGCCGCGATGGCGAGCATCACGGCCTTCGTCGTGTGCCTCCTGATCGGTCCGCGCGTCGTGCGCTTTCTCTCGGAGCTGAACCTCCGGCAGACGATCAAGAGGGAAGGGTTTTCGGCGCTGTACAAGGCGCACGAGGGAAAGGACAAGGTCCCGACGATGGGAGGCCTCCTGATCCTCGGCTCCGTCACGGCGTCGACCCTGCTCTGGGGGGACCTTTCCAACCGCTACGTCCTTCTCTGCCTCTTCATTCTCCTCTGGCTCGGCGCCGTCGGGTTCGTCGACGACTATCTGAAGCTCCTGAAAAAGGACTCCAAGGGCCTCACGGCGCTCAACAAGCTTTTCGGACAGCTCGCGGCCGGCGTCGGCGTGGGCGCCTTCCTGTTCTGGCAGGATCCTTCCTGGGCGAACGTCGGCATCCCGTTTTTCAAAAGCTGGATCTGGGCGATGGGGCCTCTGTACGTGCTCTTCGTCGCGGTGGTGATCACCGGCGCTTCGAACGCGGTGAACCTGACGGACGGCCTCGACGGCCTGGCGATCGGCTGCACGGTGATGATCGCGCTCACGTATGCGGTGTTCAGCTACGTCGCCGGGAACCTGATTTTCAGCGACTACCTGCAGATCCCGTTCATCCCCGGAGCGGGGGAGCTGACGGTCTTCTGCGCCGCTCTCATGGGCGCGGGCATGGGTTTCCTCTGGTTCAACTCGCACCCGGCGAGCGTGTTCATGGGGGACATGGGATCGCTTTCGCTCGGCGGAGCCCTGGGCGCCGTCGCGATCTTCACGAAAAAGGAGCTCCTCCTCCTCATCGTCGGGGGCGTGTTCGTCCTGGAGGCGATCTCCGTGATCCTTCAGGTGGCCAGCTACAAGACGCGGAAAAAGCGCATCTTCCGGATGGCGCCGATCCACCATCATTTCCAGCTCGCCGGCCTGCATGAATCGAAGGTCGTGATCCGCTTCTGGATCGTCTCCATCATCCTGTCGCTTTTCGGCCTGGCGACGCTGAAGCTCCAATGAACCCTGCGGGAAAAAAAATCACCGTCGTCGGGCTGGGCCGGAGCGGTTTCGCCGCGGCGCGCTTTCTGGCCGAGCGCGGGGCCTCGGTCCGCGCGACCGACGCGTCGGAGAAGAAGGAAGTGCTCGAGAACGCCGGGTACCTGCGCAGCGCGGGCGCGGCCGTCGAGACGGGGCGGCACACCGAAGGCTTCGTGCTCGGAAGCGATCTCGTGGTCACGAGCCCCGGGGTGCCGAAGGAAAGCCTGCCGCTGGCGCTTGCCCGGAAAAAAGGGATCCCCGTCATCAGCGAGATCGAGCTCGCCTCGTATTTCTGCCGCGGACGAGTGATTGGCGTCACCGGTTCGAACGGCAAGACGACGACCTGCCACCTGATCCACCGGATGCTCGCGGCCTCGGGAAAAAAGAGCGTCCTCTGCGGGAACGTGGGTTATTCTTTTCTCGACGCGATCGCGGAAATCGACGCGCGGACGACCGTCGTCCTCGAGCTTTCCTCGTTCCAGCTCGAGGACAGCCCGGCGTTCCGTCCGCACGTCGCGGTCGTCCTGAATATCAGCCCCAACCATCTGGACCGGCACGGCTCTCTCGCGCGGTACGTGGCCGCCAAAAGCCGCATCTTCGCCAACCAGCGTTCTTCCGATCGGGTGGTCCTGAATCACGACGACGCCGTCGTGCGCCGCATGGCGCGCCGCGCTCGCGCCCGGCCCCTTTTCTTCTCCAAGAAACCCATGCGCGCCGGCGTGTTCCCGAAAGGGGACCTCGTGGTCCTGAAAGAGGGGCGCGCCGAAAAGACGCTGTTCGGGCGTTCGGCGCTTCTCCTCGAGGGCTCGCACAATCTCGAGAACGCGATGGCCGCCGCCGCGGCCGCGAGTCTCGCCGGCGCCCGCCCCGAAGCGATCGCGCGGGCGCTCGCGTCGTTCCGCACCCTCGAGCACCGCATCGAGCCGCTGGGGGAGATCGCCGGCGTGCGCTTCGTGAACGACTCCAAGTCGACGACGATCGACAGCACTCGCGCGGCGCTGGCGTCCGTGCCCGGCACGGTCGTGCTCGTGGCCGGCGGGCGCGACAAGGGAGCGCCGTTCGCGCGGCTCGAATCCCTCGTCGCGAAGAAGGCCCGGTCCGTCGTCCTGTACGGCGAGGCGCGCGGGAAGATCGCCTCTTCCTGGAAGCGCTACCGCCGCTGCCGGCTGGAGCCCGATTTCACCCGGGCGGTCAAGCTCGCGTTCGAATCGGCCTCTCCCGGAGACACCGTGCTCCTTTCGCCGATGTGCACGAGCTTCGACCAGTTTACTTCCTACGAGCACCGCGGCGAGACGTTCAAGCGCGTCTTCGAGGAGCTCCGGGGCGGAACGGGCCGGAGAGGCGCCTGATGGACGCGATCCGCAAGGCGCGCTCGCTCCTTTTCGGCTCGGCGCTCATCCTGACGGCCGTCGGCGTCATCATGATCTACAGCGCCAGCGGCATCTACGCGTACGAGACGATGAAGGACAGCGCGTATTTCCTCAAGCGCCACCTGATCTACCTGGCTTTGGGGGGCGTGCTGGCCCGCATGGCCGCCTCGGCGGACATTCCCCGCCTGCGGCGGCACTCCAAGGCGGTGCTGATCACGGCGATCTCGCTCCTGGTGCTCGTCCTGATTCCGCACGTCGGGGCCTCGACCGGCGGCGCGCGGCGGTGGTTCAAGGTGCTGGGCTTCAGTTTCCAGCCTTCCGAGTTCCTCAAGCTGGCCATGATTTTTTACATGGCCGATTTTCTCGATCGCAAGCGCGGCACGTTCGACGACCTGAAGCGCACGGTCGTGCCGGCCTTTTTCGTCATCGGTCTGGCGGCCGGACTCGTCTTCCTCCAACCGGACCTCGGCACGGCCGTGACCGTCGCGTTCGTGTGCTTCACGATGTTCTTCGTGGCGGGATTCCGCGTGCGGCATCTGCTCACGGTGATCCTGGCGGCGCTGCCGGCGCTGGCGTTCGCGATGCTCGCCAAGCCGTACCGCCGCCGGCGCCTGCTGGCCTTCTTCCATCCCTGGGACGACCCGCGCGGTGTCGGCTTCCAGATCGTCCAGTCCTTTCTCGCGCTCGGTTCCGGCGGGATTTTCGGCGTGGGTCTCGGACGTTCCCAGCAGAAGCTGTTTTACCTGCCCGAATCGCACACGGATTTCATCTTTTCGATCATCGGGGAGGAACTGGGTTTCCTCGGCACGAGCTCCGTGGCGCTCCTTTTCACCGTCTTCATCTTCGCGGGGATGGTGGTGGCGTTCAAGGCGAAGGATTATTTCTCGCAGCTCCTCGCGCTGGGCCTGGTCACCCTCGTGGGGCTCGAGGCCGTGATCAACATCGGGGTCAGCACGGGCGCGCTGCCGACGAAGGGCCTCTCGCTCCCGTTCATCAGCTACGGCGGCTCGGCTCTCCTGGCCAACCTCGTGGCCGTGGGATTCCTCCTCAACATCGCGCGGCACGCGTCCGCGCCGGAAGACGGGGCGGGAGCGCCTTGAAAATCGTTCTGGCCTGCGGGGGCACCGGAGGCCACATCTTTCCCGCCTTCAGCGTGGCCGAGGAGCTGAAGCGGCGCCACCCCGGCGCCGGGATCATTTACGTCTGCGGAAAGAAAGACATCGAAAACGCGATTTTCAAGGTCGTCGTCCACGAACGCGTCGTGTCGATCGAAAGCGCCCCGTTCGCCGGAGCCGCATCTTTGTGCCGGCCGTCCTTTCTGTTAAAATTGTTTTCCGGGTTCAGGCAGGCGCTGTCGCTCCTCAAGCGGGAGCGGCCGGACGTGGTCGTCGGGTTCGGCGGGCACTATTCGTTCCCGGCGATTTTAGCGGCCAAGTTCCTGGGGATCCGCACGCTGATCCACGAGCAGAACGTCGTTCCGGGCAAGGCGAACAAGCTCCTGGCGAGGATCGTCGACGGCGTCGCGCTGAGCTTCCCCGAAACGCGGCTTCTCCTGCCGGGGCGGCGGAACATGAAGGTCACGGGAAATCCGATCCGCTCCGCCATCGAGAGGGGTTCACGGGCCGAGGCGATGGCGTATTTCGGCTTTTCCGAAGGCCGGCGGACGGCGCTGGTCCTGGGCGGCAGCCAGGGCGCCGAATCCATCAACACGCTTTTTCTCGCCGCCCTGCGCTTCCTTCCCGCCGCGGAGAAGGAAGCCCTGCAGGTGCTGCACCTCTGCGGGCGGATGCCCGCGGAACAATCGGAGAGGGAATGCGCTTCGCTCGGCGTGCGCTGCCGTGCGTATTCGTTTTTCGAGCGCATGGACCTGGCCTACGCGGTCGCGGATTTCGCGGTCGGACGGGCCGGCGCGACTTTTTTGGCGGAGATCTCGGTGAAGCGCGTGCCGGCGATCCTGATCCCGTACCCGTTCAGCGGCGGGCACCAGCTCTACAACGCGCGCGCATTCGCGAAAGACCACGCGGCCGTGGTGGCGGAGCAAAAGGACCTGACGGCGGAAAAGCTGGCCGGGCTGTTGACGGAGGCGCTCCGCCGAACGGGGCTGGCGGGGACGCCCGCGGCGGTTCCCAGCGAGTCCCGCGCGCGGCTGGCGGATTTCATCCTCGAAGGAGTGTTCGTTTGAAGCTCGTCCATTTCATCGGCATCGGCGGCATCGGCATGAGCGGCATCGCGCGGATGTACCTGTCGCGCGGCTGGTCGGTGCGCGGCAGCGACCTGAAGCGCAGCGACGTCCTCGACACGCTCGAGGCGATGGGCGCGCGAGTCCTGATCGGTCACGACCCCTCGAACGTGGACGGGGCCGACCTCGTCGTGTTTTCGTCCTCCATCCCTGAAACCCATCCGGAACGCGCCGCCGCCGTGCGCAAAGGCCTGAAGGTCATCCACCGCGCCGAGGCCCTCGCCGAGATCTGCCGCGGGAAACGGACGATCGCCGTGACGGGCACGCACGGCAAGACCACGACCACGGCGCTCATCGGCAGCGTCCTGCGGGAGGCGGGCCGGGACCCGTCGATCGTCGTCGGCGGGCTCGTCATCTCTTTCGGCGGGAACGCCTACGTCGGCAAGGGGCCCGAGATCGTGATCGAGGCCGACGAGAGCGACTCCTCCTTCCTCAAGTTTTCCCCGGACATCGAGGTGATCACCAACATCGAGGCGGAGCACATGGACCATTTCAAGTCTCTCGGCGCCGTCCGCCGGGCCTACGAGGACTTCGTCTGGCGCCTGCCCGAGGAGGGCTCGTGGTTCGGCTGCGGGGAGGACGCGAACGTCGCGGAACTGGCGAGGATGACTCCGCGCCGGCGCTCGTCGCTGTACGGGTTCCGGCCCATTGGGGACGGCTTGTGGGCGGACGACATCGTCGAGTGCCCCGAGGGGCGGCGCGGGGTCTCGTTCACGGTGCACCGCGGCTCCAGGCGCCTGGGGCCGGTCCGCCTCCGGATCATCGGGCGCCACAACGTGCTGAACGCGCTCGCCGCGGCCTCGGTCGGGCTGTCGCTGGGGATTGAGTTCCAGACCGTCGCCCGGGCTCTCGAGACCTACGAGGGGGCGCGCCGGCGGTTCGACGTGCGGCACGAGGACGCGAATTTCATGGTGGTCGACGATTACGCGCATCACCCGACCGAGTTGCGCAAGACGCTCGAGGCGGCCCGGGGCCTGAAGCGCAAGCGTCTCTTCGCGGTTTTTCAGCCCCATCGCTACACGCGCACGCGCGAATTCCTGGCCGATTTCGGCGGCAGCTTCGGAGACACGGACAAGCTCATCGTCACCGACGTGTACGCCGCGGGCGAAACGCCCGAACCCGGCGTGGACGGACCGGCGGTTTCGCGGGCCGTCAGCGAGTCCGGGCACCCCGACGCGAGTTACGTCGCGCGGCGCGATCTCGAGAAGCGCGTGCTCGAGGAGCTCAAGCCCGGCGATCTCTTCATCGCGCTGGGCGCCGGCGACATTTACCAGGTGGCGCACCGGACGGCCGATTTTCTGAAAGGGGGCCTGTTCACGGGCCTGCGCGGCAGGGTCCTCCGCAAAGAGCCGCTGGCGAAGCACACCTCTCTCAAAGTGGGCGGACCCGCCGAATTCTGGATCGAGCCCGAGGACGACGAGGATCTGAGAGCCGCGCTCGTCGCTTGCCGGGAGGGGCAGATCCCCGTCACCGTCTTCGGTTCGGGCTCCAACATGCTGCCGCCCGACGAGGGTTTGCCCGGCGCCGTGATCCACCTCGCCGCGCCGTACTGGAAGGAGCTTTCCCTGCGGGGGGAGATCCTGACGGCGCGAGCCGGCGTCCCGAACACGCTTTTCATCCAGTTCGCCCTCGAGCACGGCTTCGGCGGCTGCGAATTTCTTCTCGGGATACCCGGCAACATCGGCGGTTCGGTCGCGATGAACGCCGGCAGCCACAATCAGTCGATCGACGCGTACCTGGTGTCGCTGCGCGCGACGGGGCGTGACGGACGCGCGCTCACCCTCGACCGGCGGGAGGTCCCGTTCGGCTATCGCACATCCGGACTCCGCGACGTCGTGATCACCGAGGCCTCGTTCGCCCTTCCGAAGAAGGACCGGGCGGAATCCCAGAAGCTTCTCGACGAATACCGCGAGTACCGCCAGCGGACGCAGGACCTCCAGCACCCGAGCGCGGGCTGCATGTTCAAAAATCCGCAGAACGCCGGCTGCTCGAGCGGAAAGCTCATCGAGGACGCCGGCCTCAAGGGCCGGATGGTCGGGCGCGCGCAGGTCTCTCCGAAGCACGCGAACTTCATCATCAACCTGGGTGGGGCGACGGCCGGGGACGTCCGCCGGCTGATCACCGAGGTGCGCGAGACGGTCAAAAAGAAGTACAACGTGGATCTCGAGACCGAGGTCAAAATCCTGTGAACGCTCCCGTTTCCGGCGAAAAGATCGCCGTCCTGGCCGGCGGCCCTTCGTGCGAACGCGAAATTTCCCTCCTTTCCGGGAAGGCCGTGGCGGAGGCGCTGCGCTCCAGAGGGTTCGACGCGGCGCTCATCGACCCGGTCCCCGGCTTTCAGGCCGAACTGCGCGAGCGGGGGATCCGGCGCGTGTTTCTCGCGCTGCACGGCGCGTTTGGAGAGGACGGGACGGTGCAGCGCCTTCTGGAAAAAGAGGGGATCGCCTACACGGGGTCGGGGCCCGCGGCCAGCGAGACCGCGTTCGACAAGGCGCGCGCGCAGGCGCTCTTCCGTTCGTCGGGGATCCCCGTGCCGGATTTTCGGGTGGTGCGCGCCGGCGAGGCGGTCCCCGCCGTTCCCGTGCCTTGCGTGGTCAAACCCGCGAAAGCGGGCTCGAGCGTCGGCATCACGATCGTCCGCCACTCGGGCGCGCTCGAAGGAGCCGTGCGCGAGGCGCTGCGTTATTCCGACGAAGCGCTCATCGAGAATTACGTTCAGGGCCGGGAGCTGACCGTCGGTATTCTGGGCGACAGGCCCCTGCCCATCGTGGAGATCCTGCCGAAGAGGGGCTTTTACGACTACGAGGCGAAGTACGGCGAATCCGGCACGACCTACGACGTTCCCGCCAAGTTGACGGCCCGGCAGGTCGACGCGGTCACCGCCGCGGGCCTGGCGGCCTACCGCGCGCTCGGGTGTTCCGTCTTCGCGCGGACGGACGTGCTGCTCGACGGCCGGGACGAACCCTGGGTGCTCGAGGTCAACACGATTCCCGGGCTGACGGGCAAGAGTCTTCTCCCCAAGGCGGCCCGCGCCGCGGGGATCGACTTTCCCGATCTTTGTGTTAAAATCTTACAATTGTCCGTAAGTCCAAGAAAAGTAGGGGTTGCCGATGGTCAGACCGGTTAAAACGAAAGTCCGCAAACGGGGGAACGGCACCGCCATCTCGGTGAGGCTCGTCGGGGCGCTGCGCTCCCTTCTTTTATCCTCGTTTCCCTACATCTTCGTCCTGACGCTGCTGGGCGTCCTCTGCGGCGGCGTCTTCGCCTATGCCGTCAATTCTCCGACCTTCCAGCTCCAGGAAGTGAGCATCCTCAACATCGGCACGTTGACGCAGCAGCAGTCGTTCGCCTTTTGCGAACTCCAGCCCGGCGAGAACCTGATCAATCTCGACCTCGTGAACGTCCAGCAGGTCATCAAGCGGCGCCACCCCGAGTTCAAGGAAGTCCGCGTGCGGCGGGTGCTTCCCAACCGCATCGAGGTCGTGCTCAAGCGCCGCACGCCTGTCGCGCAGGTCCATTTTTCCTCGCGTTACGTCCAGATCGACAAGGATCTCGTTCTGCTGCCCGGCTCCGCGGTCGCGCCGTTCCGAAACCTGACCGTGATCGAGGGCTCGCCGCTCCCGAGGCCGGGCCTCTTCGTCGGCGCGACGCTGGCCGACCCCGGCACGCACCGCGCCGTGACGCTCCTCCTGTCGGACGCGCTGCGCAGTTCGAGCCTGTTCAAGAAGCACGTTCTCACCCAGATCGACATCCACGACCCCAAGAACGTTTCTCTCTTCGTCGACGGCGACGTCGAAATCCGCCTGGGCAACGCCCATTTCAAGGAACGGCTGGAAATCCTGGAGCAGACGCTGCAGACGATGAATCTGGACCGCACGAAGGTCCAGTACGTCGACCTGCGCTTCGACGACGTCTTCATCGGTAAGCGCTAGGTTTTCCGATGAACCTCGTCCGCAGGATTTCGGCCGGCGCGCTGTCGGTGCTGGATTTCGGCCCCGAAAAAGTCAGCGTGCTGATCGCCGAGAAAAAAGGCGACGTCTTCCGCGTGCTGGGCGGCGGCGAGGCACCCTCGGCCGGCGTCGCGGACGGAGAGGTCGTCCATCCCGGGGACGCCTCGGAGGCGGTCATCGCCGCCGTGCGGGCCGCGGAATCCGCCGCCGGAATCTCCGTCGAAACCCTTTATTACAATCTGGACGACGCCGCGGTCGAGCAGGCCGTCTCGACGGGCTCGAAGACGCTTCCCGGCGAGGGGGAAGTGCGCGCCGCCGACGTCGCGGAGGCCTGCCACACGGCGGAGCGCCTCGTCGGGCATTTCGAGAAAAACATCGTGTACGCGCGCCCGCTCGGCTTCCTGATCGACGACCGGGACCCGGTATCGGAGCCGGTCGGCGTGTTCGGCCGCAAACTGGACGCGTCGGTGCTCATCCTCATGGCGCGCGCCGAGCACTGCGAGTCCTGGAGGCGCGTGCTGCGGCGCGCCCACGTCGCGAAGTCCGTCGCGGTGCCCACGGCGTGGTCCGTGGCCTACGGCGTCCTGTCCGCGGAGGAGCGGAAGAATAAAAGAATCGCGGCCGACGCGGAACCGGACTTCGTGACGGTGTTCGTGTTCGGCGAGAACCGCATCCGGGCGCTGAAAGTTTTTCGTCCGGGCGGCGCCTCCGCGGCTGACACCGGCGCGCGGCTCGGCGAGGCGGCGCGCGAGCTGGCATCGGCCGAAACGGAAGCCGGAGAGCTCGTCGTCACGGGCGGCCTCTCGGCGGACGAAGCTTTTTGGGCGGCCTTGGCTTCGTCCCAGCCGCCGGTCCTCCGCCGCGGCCTGCCGTCCGGGGTCCCCGGGCTCGAAGCGCCGCGGTACGCGGCGCTGGCGGGCCTGGTAGCCGTCGCGGAGGAATACGACCGCAAAAAGCCGATCCTGCAGCGGCGCAAGGGCCTCATGGCCTCCGCGAAGGACAAGGCCGTTTCGTTCATCAACGAGTATTTTTAAAGGACCGTATGCGCCTGAGCCCGATCCCCGAAGTCCTCGCGGACCTCAAGAAGGGGAAGATCATCATCGTCATCGACGACGCCGACCGTGAAAACGAGGGCGACTTCATCGTGGCGGCCGAGCACGCGACGGCGGCGAACATCAACTTTATGGCCAAGCATGGCCGCGGAATCATCTGCGTGCCGATGGAATCCGAGCGGCTTCGCGACCTGGGGATCGACCTGATGGTCCAGGAGAACGCCGACGAGTACAAGACGGCCTGGACCGTGTCGATCGACGCGGCGCGCGGAGTCACGACCGGCATATCGGCTTACGACCGGTCGAAGACGATCCAGACGCTGATCCGCCCGGAAACGAAGAAGGACGACCTCGTCCGGCCCGGGCACATTTTCCCCTTGCGCGCGAGGGAGGGCGGGGTGCTCGTGCGCGCCGGGCACACGGAGGCCTGCGTCGACCTGATGAATCTCGCCGGCCTGTATCCGGCCGGCGCGATCTGCGAGATCATGAACGACGACGGCACGATGGCGAGGACTCCCCAGCTTTTCACGATCGCCAAGAAATACAAGCTGAAGGTCTGCACGATCCGGGACCTCATCGAATACCGGCGCAAGAAGGAGAAGCTCGTCTTCAAGGCCGTCGAGACGCGGCTCACGAACGATTACGGCGAGTTCCGGCTCGTCGCCTACGAGTCCGCGGTCGACAAGGACTACCACGTCGCCCTGATCCTCGGCGATCTGTCGCCGGACCGGCCGGTGCTGGTTCGCGTGCATTCCGAGTGCTTCACCGGCGACATCCTCGGCTCCAGGCGCTGCGACTGCGGCGAGCAGCTGCGACGGGCGCTCGAGCACATCGCCAAGGCCAAATCCGGCGTCCTCCTCTACATGCGCCAGGAGGGCCGCGGCATCGGACTCCTCAACAAGCTGAAAGCCTACCAGCTGCAGGACCAGGGGCTCGACACCGTGCAGGCCAACGAGCGTCTCGGTTTCCCGGCCGACCTGCGCCACTACGGCGTCGGGGCGCAGATCCTGGCCGACCTGGGGATCCGGAAGATCAAGCTCATGACGAACAACCCGAAGAAGATCGTGGGCCTCGAGGGCTACGGGCTGAAGGTGGTCGAACGCGTTCCGATCCAGGTGAAGCCGGGCCCTCTCAACCGGCGGTACCTCTCCACGAAGAAAAAGAAAATGGGCCACATCCTCGACCATGCGTAAAGCCGCCCCCGGTCCGCTTTCGCGCGTGCGCCGCACGCGCGGCTCCTTCGACGCGAAGGGGAAGAAGTTCGCGATCGTGATGTCGCGCTTCAACGAACCGCTCACGCGCCGCCTCCTCGAGGGCGCCGTCGACACGTTCGTCCGCCACGGCGCGAGGGAAAAGGACATCCACGTCGTCGAGGTGCCGGGCGCGTTCGAGATCCCGCTCGCGGCCTCGAAGCTGATCGCCCGCTCCAGGCCGGACGCGCTTTTGACCCTCTCGGTCGTGATCAAGGGGGAGACCCGGCATTTCGACCAGGTCGTCGCGGAGACGGCGCGCGGCCTCCGGGAGCTGGGGGAGCGGACCGGCGTGCCGGTCATCCTCGGCATGATCCCCGCGACGAACGTTTTGCAGGCGATCGAGCGCACCGGCATCAAGCAGATGAACAAGGGCCGCGAATGGGCGCTCTCGGCGATCGAGATGGCGGGAGTCGCGGCGGAACTGGACGGCAAACCGGCCCGGAGGAAGAAAAATTGAGAAAGCGCACGCGCAGCCGTGAATTCGCCCTTCAGATCCTTTACCAGGCCGACATGAACAAGATCGACATCGCCGACATCCTCGAGGATTTCTGGAAGGACCGCACGGATCTGGCGCTCTCGAGCACCGAAAAAGAGGCGATGGAAGAGGACAAGAAGGACCTCGAGATCCGCAAGTACACCGAAGGCCTCGTGAAGGGGACGCTGGAGAGACTCGACACGATCGACAAAACGATCGAGCGTTTCGCTGAAAACTGGGAGATCCGCCGGATGGCGTACGTGGACCGGAACATCCTGCGTCTGTCCACCTACGAGATGTGCTTTCTCGAGGAAATCCCCGTGAAGGTGGCCATCAACGAGGCTGTGGAGCTGGCCAAGCGCTACGGCGAGCCGGACTCCTCCAAGTTCGTGAACGGCATCCTCGACAAAATCGCGAAAAACGAAGCCAAAAAGTAGGTCCCCCCGACCGATGAAACCCTCCGCGAAAGATCTCTTTTTCATGGAGCGGGCGCTGGAGCTGGCCCGCCGGGGAGCGGGCCGCGTCCATCCCAACCCGATGGTGGGCGCCGTGGTCGTCAAGGGCGGCCGCATCATCGCCGAGGGCGCTCACCTGGAATTCGGCGGTCCCCACGCGGAGGCGCACGCCCTTCGCCGGGCCGGCGCGGCGGCCCGCGGCGCGACGCTCTACGTGACCCTCGAGCCCTGCCCCCATACCGGCAAGACACCTCCCTGCACCGACCTCCTGATCGAGAAGAAAATCCGTGAAGTCGTCGTGGCCGCGTCCGATCCCAACCCGATCGTTTCCGGCAAGGGACTGCGCCGGCTGAAGCGCGCCGGAGTCCGGGTCCGCGCGGGCGTGATGGCCGCCGAGGCCTCCCGGATGAACCGCGCCTACGAGCGACGCATCAAAACCGGGATGCCCTACGCCGTCGTCAAGGTCGCCCAGAGCGTCGACGGCAAGATCGCCACGCGTTCGGGCCGTTCGCGCTGGATCAGCGGCGAGCCCTCGAGGGACTTCGTCCACCGCCTCCGCGCGGCCTCCGACGCCGTTCTGGTGGGCGTCAACACTGTCCTGCGGGACGACCCTCGTTTGAGCGCGCGGGGCGCCGCGGCGGCCGGATCGCCGGCGGTCGGCCGGCAGCCGCTCAAGGTGGTCGTGGACAGCGCCCTGAGGACCCCGCCCGGGTCGCGTCTTTTCTCAGACGGCCGGACGCTGATCGCGGTCACTCCGAAGGCGGACCGTTCCCGGTTCTCGCGGTTCAAGGGAAAGGCCGAGATCCTCGTGCTTCCGGGAAAAAAAGGACGCGTGGATCTTTCGCTTCTTTTCAGAGAACTCGCCCGGCGCGGCGTCACCCAGATCCTCGTCGAAGGCGGGGGAGAGGTGATCGCGGACGCGTTCGCCGGGAGACTCGTCCAGGAAGCCTATTTCATCACCGCCCCGATTCTGATCGGCGGCGACCGCGCACCCGGCTCGGTGAGGGGCGCGGGCGTCGACGACCTGCGCAAGGCCGTTCGTTTCCGCGATTGGCAGGCCGCGCGCCTCGGGGACGACCTCGTGTGGCACGGGACGATCTGATGTTCACGGGCCTCGTCGAAGCGAAAGGCCGCGTCCGAGCGGCGCGCGCGAACCGCCTCGAGATCGACGTCGCGCCGAAGTTCCGGCGCCTACCGAAGGGTTCGAGCGTCGCGGTGAACGGCGCCTGTCTCACGGTCACGTCGGCGCGAGGAGGCGCACTTTCCTTCCATCTGGTTTCCGAGACGCTCCGTCGGACGACGCTGGGCAAGCTGAAAGCCGGGGATGCCGTGAACCTGGAGCGCCCTCTCCGCGAGGGCGGGCGCTTCGAGGGGCATTTCGTGCTCGGCCACGTCGACGGCGTCGGCCGAGTCCTGGAATCACGGACCCGGGGCGCCGAAAAAAGCGTCCTCGTGTCGCCGCCCGCACGGTTTCGTTCGCTGCTCGTCGAAAAGGGGTCCGTGGCGATGGACGGCGTCAGCCTCACTCTCGGCGAGGTCACCCGCCGCGGTTTCTGGGTGCATCTGGTCCCGCACACGATGCGAAAAACGGTCTGCGGAGCGTACCTACCGGGCTCAAAGGTGAATCTTGAGTTCGATTATCTGGTCAAGCTGGCCCTCAAAAAACACCGCGGAAAGACATTAATTGACAAGCTATCCCGCCCACGATAAGCTAAAGCCTCTGAAAAAAACGACCCGATAATTCCCATGAAAAGACGCCTCCTAACCTTAACTTTAGTTCTATTAACTATCTTTTTCGCCGTGCCCGCGCATGCGTACTGGGTCTGGAGTCCCGACCTCGGCAAGTGGGTCAACCCCAAGAAGAGCGCGAAGGACACCCCCGAAGAGCAGTATTCCTGGGCGATGGAGTTCTACAATAAGAGCGAATGGGACCGATCCATCGAGGAGTTCGAAAAGCTCGCCAGCGCGTTCCCCAATTCAAGACTCGCCGCGGAGGGAGTCTACTACGCGGGCCTCTCCTGGGAGCAGAAGGGCGATCTCGCGAAAGCCGCCGACAATTTTCAGAAACTGATCGACCACTACCCCTACAGCGACCGGATCAAGGACGCGGTCAAGCGCGAGTTCGACATCGCGGGCCAGTTCGCGTCGGGCGCCAAGATGAAAGTGCTCGGCATCCCGGTCCTGAACGGCCAGGACAAGGCGCTCGAGCTCTACAAGCACATCGTCAAGAACGCCCCCTTCGGCTCCTACGGCGACCATGCGCAGTACCAGATCGGTGAAGTCCTCAAGATGCAGGGGGCCTGGGAGGACGCGCAGAAAGCCTTTCAGACCGTCGTGGACGAATACCCCAATTCGCAGCTGGTGACGCAGGCGCGCTACCAGATCGCCTACTGCTCGATGCAGGCTTCCCAGGCCGCGCAGTACAACGACCAGTCGGCCTCGCGTGCCATCGAAGAGTTCGAAGGCTTCAAAAAGAATTTTCCGCAGGACCAGCAGTCCGTCGAGGCGGACGAGTCGATCAAGGCCCTCCGCGCGAAGAAGGCCCAGACGAGCTTCGAGACGGCGGCGTTCTACGACAAAAACAAGAAGTACGGAAGCGCGAAGGTGTACTACCAGGAAGTCGTCACGCAGTATCCCGAGAGCGCTCTGGCCGAGCGGGCGAAGAAACGGCTGAGCGAGCTCGTCCAGGAAGAAGGCCAGCCCAAGGCGAAGGCCGGCTTCCACCTATGGTAAAAACCGGCCGCCGCGCCGCGTCGGCCGCGTTCTTCGCGGTGCTGGCACTCGCCGGCTGCGGTTACACCACGAAGTCCCTTCTCCCCGAGAACATCAAGAACATCCACGTCGCGCCGGTCGAGAACGCGATCGACCTGTCCGCCGAGGTCAGCCACGAGGACACGTTCCGGGTTTACCGGCCGGGGGTCGAGATCGACGTGACCAACGCGATCATCAACCGCTTCATTTTCGACGGCAACCTGAAGATCACCGGCCCCGAGAAGGCCGACGCGATCGTCGAGGCCAAGCTCGTCGACTACCGCCGCGACCCGCTGCGCTACACCGAGGGCGACGACGTCCAGGAGTACCGCCTGAACGTCGTCATCGATTGCACCGTCGTCCAGATGCCGGGACGCAAAGTCCTCTGGCATGAACCCAACCTGACCGGCGACACCTCGTTTTTCCTTTCCGGCCCGCGCGCCGTCAGCGAGGACGAGGCGGTCACCAAGGCGGTCGAGGATCTCGCGCGGCGCGTCGTCGAGAAAACCGTCGAGATATGGTGAAGGGCGCCCTTCATCTCGTCACGGGCAAAGAAGATTTTCTGAAAAAAGAGTTCGTCCGGGAGCTGAAGAAGAGAACCTTTCCGGCGGGCTCGAACCCCGAGCTGAACTTCCAGGAATTTTCGGGCGAGACCCACCCCGTTTCCTCCGTCCTCGATTTTCTCCGCACGGCCCCGTTCCTCGGCCCCAAACGGATGGCCGTCTTGTGGGACCTGGACGACCTGGACGCTGAGGAGGAGACCCTTCTTTCCGACGCGCTGGAGACGCTTCCCGACACCGCGGTACTGGTCCTGGCCGCGCGTGACGCCACCCCGAAAAAAGATCCGTTTCTCCGCGCGCTGTCCGGGAAGGCGTCGACCGTGCCGTGTTACGCGCCGTTCGAAAACGAGTTTCCGGCTTGGGTCCAGGCCCGCGCGCGCCGCATGAACCTCAAGCTCGACCGCGCCGCCGCCGAGCTGATCGCGGAGCGCACCGGCCGCGACGTCGTCTCCGTGATCTCGGCGCTCGACAATCTCGCGCTCTTTGTAAGCCCCCGGACCCAGGCGGAAGCGGCCGACGTGGAGGCGCTCCTGGGGCGTTCGCTTCAGGCGGATGTCTTCAATCTCGTCGACTTCCTCGTGGACGGGGACGCGCCGGGCGCGCTCCGGTCCGCGCAGACGCTCTTCCGGGAGGGGACCCGCGCGTACGAAATCGTCGCCGTTCTAGCCGGTCAGTTCGAGAAGCTCCGCCGGGCGGCCGGACTCATGGAAAACGGGCGCATGCCGCGGGACGCGGCGCAGGACCTGGGGGTGCCTTCCTTCTTCGCGGACAAATTCGCGAGGCAGGCACAGAGGCTCCCCAAACGCCGGGCCGTCCGATCGCTCGAGGCGCTGGTCGAGTGCGACGAGGCGATCAAAACGGGCCGGGATGGGGAGAACTTCGCGCTCGAGCGACTGGTGCTTCGCCTCTGCGCGTGACGGGCGTTATTTCAGGGAGTTCAGCTTGACCTGGATGCGGGACTTCCGGCGGGAAGCGCGGTTCTTGTGGATGATGCCCCTCTTCACCGCCTTGTCGAGCTTGGAGAAGTAGGCGCGGGCGGCCTTCACGGCCTCGTCCTTCTTCTTTTCCACGAGCGAGGCGTTCATCTTGCGGGCGACCGTCTTGAGCTCCGAAATCGTCTGGAGATTGTGCTCGCGGCGGCGGCGGTCGATGCGGATTTTCTTGATCGATGATCTGCGATGTGCCATGGGTTCCTTTGGGTTCCTTTAACCGTCAGTGAACACGCATTTTACATAACAAACTCCTTCCGTGTCAACTCATCGTAAAGTAGCCCGTTCGGCGGGCGTCATCGGCTCTTTGACCGGCGTCAGCCGCATCCTGGGCTTCATCCGGGACATGGTGATCGCCGCGGCGTTCGGCACCGGCGTCTCCGCCGAGGCGTTCGTCGTCGCGTTCAAGATCCCGAACCTGCTCCGCGACCTGGTGGGGGAGGGCGCGACCAACGCGGCCTTCGTCCCGGTGCTCACGGAGAGCCGCGAGAAGCGCCCCGCGGAATTCTGGCCGCTGGTCTCGACCCTTTTCTTCTCGATGTCGGGCGTCCTGCTCCTTCTCGCCGCGCTCGGCATGCTGTTCACGCCGGGGATCGTGGGCCTTCTCGCGCCCGGCTTCCTCAGTTCCGCCGATTCCGATAAATTCCCCCTCACGGTCACGCTCACGCGTGCGATGTTCCCGTACGTCTTCCTGATCGGCCTCTCGGCGCTGGCCATGGGCGTCCTCAACTCGCTGAAGGAGTTCACGAGCTCGGCCCTGGGACCGATCCTGCTCAATATTTCGCTCATCCTCGCGGGCGTCTTCTTCGAAAAGCGCTACGGGCCGATGGCGCTGGTCATCGGCGTCCTCGCCGGCGGCGTGATGCAGCTGGCCTGCCAGATCCCGCCCTTGGTGAAGAGCGGATTCCGCCTCACGCGCCCCTCGGTGTCGCATGCGTCGGCGGCGAAAATCGGAAAGCTGCTCCTGCCGCGCGCGCTCGGGTCCGCGCTGTACCAGATCAACGTCTTCGTCGACTCGATCCTCGCGTCTTTCGAGACCATCATCGGGCCCGGCGGGCAGTCCGCGCTGTACTACTCGAACCGGCTTTTCCAGCTGCCGCTGGCCGTGTTCGGCGTGGCGCTCTCGCAGGCGCTCCTGCCGACGCTTTCGACGCAGGCCGTCCGCGGCGACCTCAAGGAGATGAAAGCCACGATCCTGTTCGCGTTCCGCACGCTCATGCTTCTCGTCCTGCCGGCGTCGGTGGGGCTCCTCGTGCTCGCCAGGCCGATCGTTCGCATCATTTTCGAGCACGGCCGATTCGACGCCTATTCCACCTCGATCACGTCACGTGCGCTCTTCTTTTACGCGTTCGGACTTCTCTCGTGCTGTTTCATCAAGGTGCTCGTGAACGCGTTTTACGCGATGCAGGACACCCGCACGCCGGTCAAGACGATGCTGCTGTCCGTCTCGCTGAACGTGGCCCTCAGCGTGACGCTGATGCGCTTTCTGGGGATCGGCGGCCTGACGCTCGCCTCGAGCATTTCCGCGACCGTCAACATGGCCCTCCTCTACGCGGCGCTCCGCCGCAAGATCGGGCCTCTCTCCGGCGGCACGGCCCTGGCGAGCTTCCTGCGTTTCCTGGGGATGTCGCTCCTCATGGGGCTCTTCGCCTGGGGATGGAACCGCTGGATGCTCGAACCCCGCCTCGGCGACCCGCGCCTTTCCCAGAGCCTGTGGCTGGGGCTCGGGATCGGCGCGAGCGTCGGCCTGTACCTGGGGCTTCTCTGGCTTTTCCGCGTCGAAGAGGCGAGGAAGCTTTTCTCATGGCGCGGCTGATCCCCGGACACCTCAAGGAACGCCTTTCTTCGCTGCCCGACCGCCCGGGCGTGTACCTTTTCAAGGACAAGTCGGGCCGCCCCGTCTACATCGGCAAGGCGCTTTCGATCCGAAAGCGGGTGATGGGGCATTTCCGCTCCTACGGCGAGACCTTTTCAAAAGAAGGGGTGCTGCTCGGCCAGGTAGACCGGATCGACGTGATCGAGACGCCGACCGAGGCCGAGGCGCTTCTCCTCGAAGCCAGCCTCGTCAAAGAAGCGATGCCCAAGTACAACCAGGAGCTCAAGGACGACAAGAGCTACCCGTATCTCAAGCTGACGGCCGAAGAGTATCCGAGGCTCCTGATCGCGCGCGGCCGGCGCGCCGACGGCGGCAAATACTTCGGTCCCTACACCAACGCGCGGCTCTTGAGGCAGGCGGTCCGGATGTTGAGGACGCAGTTCCCCTTGAGGACCTGCCGCGTCCTTCCCAAACGCGTGTGCCTCATGTACCATCTCGGCCAGTGCGGCGGACCCTGCGAGGGCCTCCAGGAGAAAACGAACTATCTCGAAACCGTCCGCGAGCTCGAGCTCTTCCTCGAGGGCCGGCGCGACGCGCTCGTGCGAAGCCTGACCCGGAGGATGAAGGAGCACTCGAAGAACCGCGAGTACGAAAAGGCGCAGGCGCTCTTCGAGGAAATCCGGGCGCTCGCCGCCGTGCCGTCGCCGTCCCGGAAGGAGCCGGGGGAGAAGGTGCTCGCCGATCTGAAGGAGGCCCTGTCGCTGCCCGCCGTCCCGCGGCGGATCGAGTGCTTCGACATCTCGAACATCCAGGGGAGCGAGGCCGTCGGCTCGATGGTCGTTTTCATCGACGCCAAACCCGCCCGATCGGAGTACCGGAAATTCCGCATCCGGACCGTCCAGGGCATCGACGACTACCAGATGATGCGCGAGGTGATCCGCCGCCGTTACGCGCGCGCGATCGAGGAGAAGCAGGCGCTCACGGACCTCGTCGTCATCGACGGCGGCAAGGGGCACCTCTCGGCCGCCAAAAAGGAGCTCAACGCGCTGAAGCTCGAGTCGCTGCCGGTCATCTCGATCGCCAAACAGCACGAATATATTTTCACGCCCGACCGCGAGGCCCCGCACATCTTTTCCCCGACGTCGCCGTTCCTGCACCTCATCCGGCATCTCCGGGACGAGGCCCACCGCTTCGCGATCACCTACCACCGGCGCCTGCACAAGAAGGAGGCGCTGGTGTCGATCCTCGACGGCATCCGCGGAGTGGGGCCCGTGACCAGGCAGAGGCTGATGAAGCGGGTCGGCGGGGCGAAGAAAATCGCCGCCATGCCAGAAGAAGAGCTGGCCGAAAAAGCCGGCATCCCGCCCGCGGCTGCCCGCCGCATCCTCGAGGCGCTCCGCGCGTCCGGACCGGTTAAGAAAATCTGAGGAAGGGGGGAGCGGAGACCGGAGGCCGCGCCTGCCGTCAGAGCCCCAGGATTTCCTGCAGACGGACGATCCGCTCGATGTCGGGATCGTCGACGGTCTCGAGCGTGTCGATGTACGCGTGCCATTCGTTTTCGAGCGGCCTCAGCGGGACCCCGATCGCCTCGACCAGCCACTGGATGTCCTGGTCGGCCGCGGGCGTTTCGCGGGACATCCGGTCGAGGTACTTCAGGAAGCCCTCGCGGTGTTTTTTCATGAGGAAGGTCACGAAGCTCCAGCTTTGCGCGTAGCCCGAGAGCGCGGCGTCGGTCGAGACGCCGGGAAAGCTCCCGGAGCGGTAGACGGTCAGCTGCTCGAGCGGCCAGAGCTCGTTCTTCTTTCTCGCCTCCTTCACTTTGAACAGGCGCTCGTTGTTCGGGATCTCGAGCGCCGACGTCGCCGCGTATTCCGCGAGGCCCTCGACGAACCAGGAATTGGCCGCTCCGAACTCCGCCTTTCGGTCCGACTTCCGCAGCCCGAGGAGGTCCGCCAGGAGCTCCTTTTTCTTCTTCGCGTCCTTGGATCC
>DATJEK010000113.1:0-25257 GCA_035496715.1 Candidatus Eiseniibacteriota bacterium
GAAGCCGCGGATGCCGAGCGGCTCGAGAAAGCGCGTCATATTGAAAAAAAGCTGCTGAGCGAGAACCTCGGTCGGCGCCATCAGCGCGCCCTGAAAACCGTTGGCCGCAGTGAACGCGAGCGCCGCGGCGGCGACCACGGTCTTGCCGCTTCCGACGTCTCCCTGCACCAGGCGGTGCATCGGACGGTCTTTCTTCATGTCGGTCAGCGCGTCGCGCACGGCCGCGGCCTGGCCCCGGGTCAGCCGGAAGTCGAGCGACGCGAGAAGGGTTTCGACCTCCGCCTCGCCGCCCGTGTGCGACAGGCCGCGATCGCGCCTGCGGAGAGCGGCTTTTTTCATCTGGATGGCCAGCTGCATGAGAAAAAATTCGTCGAAGACGAGCCGCCGGTACGCCGAGTGGCGGGAGGCCTCCGAGTCGGGGAAATGGATCTGACGCACCGCGTCGGCGAGTTCCGGCAGCCCGAGTCGGCGGCGCAGAGGGTCCGGAAGGAACTCCCTCAAAAGGCCCAGATGTTTCTCGCGAGCGTGAAACGCGAGCTGCCGCAGCCCTTTTTGGCTCAGGTCCTCGGTCAGCGGATAGATCGGCACGATCCGGCCGCCGTGGATCGACTCGAACGGCCCCGCCGGCGGAAGGATCTCGTACTCCGGGTGCGTCATCTTGAGCCGCGAACCCTCGGTCTCGGCCTTCCCGTAGAAAAGGACCCGCGTCTTCGGAAGAAAGACCTTCGCCAGGTAGGGCTGGTTGAACCAGACGGCGGTGAACGAGCCTCCCGCGTCCGCCGCGACCAGGCGGAAGATCGAATGCCCGTACCGGGTCCGGATGAGCCCTTTGGACAGGACGGTGGCCTGGACGCACTCCTTTTCGCCGGGAGTCAGCTCCCGGACCCCCTTGACGGGCCCGCGGTTCTCGTATCGGCGCGGAAAGAAATAAAGGAGGTCTTCCAGAGTCTCCAACCCGAGCCGCCCGAGGGTCTTGTGACGTTCGGGGCCGACCCCTTTGAGATAGCGCAGGGACGTCCCGAGGGTGACCGCGGGTTCGGCCGCGACGGGCCTGGGTTCGGCGTTCATCGACAAACTGCTTGCATTTCTCGCACCCCGATGATAAATTATCCGCTCACGAGGAGAACTTTGATGTCCAGAATCTGCTACTTCACCGGCAAGAAACCCAAGATGGGCAAGCGCATCGCCCGTCGCGGTATCGCCAAAAAATCAGGCGGCATCGGTCTCAAGACCACCGGCATCACCACCCGCCGTTTCGTCCCCAATCTGCAGACCGTGAAGATCATCGAAAACGGAACGGTCAAGCGCGTCAAGGTCTCGGCCAAGTACCTCAAGACCGGCAAGGTGGTCAAGGCCCCCAAGCGCACCTGGAAGAAGCCCGAAGCGACCTCCGCCGTCGAGACTCCCCAGGCCTAAAAACGAATCCCGGTTTCAAAACCCCCGAAGCGGCACCCCGCTGAGGGGGTTTTTCATGCCTACGCCCAGTCCTCGAGTTCGAGCTGGATCGACACGATCCCGTTGAACTCGGCCAGCGACGGCTGGTAGACGATGTCATAAGCCGCCTTCCTCTCCTCGGTCTGCCAGCGCTCGTGCAGACGGAATCCCACGACCTCGCAGGTCATCTTCCCGCTCGCGTCCGTCATCCAGCAGCTCAGCGTGTCCTTCCCCCTCTTGCGTACGTCCCCTTTCACCCGCATGCCCTTGGAACGAAAAAAAGGCTTCTGATGCCCCGGCCCGAACGGCGCGAGCCTCTCCAGGTCCCTCAGAAATTTGAGGTCGAGCTCCGTCGGCGAGAGCTCGCCCTCGATCAGGAGCTCCGACGTGCCGCTCAGCTGGCGGGCCTGCGCCGCGACGGCATTCAGCTTTTCCCGGAAAGCCCCGACGTTCTCGCGGCGGATCGTCAAACCGCACGCCTGCGCGTGGCCGCCGAACGTCACGAGAAGGTCCTCGCACTGGAGGACCGAATCGAAGAGCGAAAAGGAAGCCACCGAACGCCCGGACCCTTTCCCCATGCCCTCTTTCAGGGCGATCACGATCGAGGGCCGGTGATACCGCTCGACGAGCCGCGCGGCCACGATGCCGAGCACGCCCTCGTGCCAGCCGTCGCTCTCGACGACGAGGACGCGGTCGAGCTCGGATTCCGCGTCGAGCCGTTCATGCGCCTGGCGGTACGCCTCCGCTTCCACGCGCTGGCGGTCGCGGTTCCCGTCGTCGAGGAGCCGGGCCAGGCGCCGGGCCTCGGCGGGGTCCGTCGTCGTGAGGAGCTCGAACGCGGCCAGCGGAGAGCCCATGCGGCCGGCGGCGTTGATGCGCGGGCCGAGACCGAATGCGATGTCGCGGTAGCTCGGCGCCCGGCGCGAAACGCCGGCCACCTCGAGGAGCGCCCGCAGACCCGGACGGCGCGTCCTGGCCAGGAGCGCCAGGCCCTGCTTGAGGAGGATCCGGTTTTCCCCGAGAACGCCCGCGAGGTCGGCGACGGTGCCGACGGCGACGAGGTCGAGATACTCCTCGACCTCCTTGTAGCTTCCCAGGAGCGCCCACCCCAGCTTGAACGCGAGGCCGCACGCGGCGAGGTTGCCGTCGCCGGGGCCCACGACGGAGCTGACGATCGCGTGCGCGGGCGGGAGGCCGTCTTTCGGGAGATGGTGGTCGACGAGGATCGCGTCGACGCCGCGCGAGACGAGGTATTCGATCTGGCTCTTCCCCGTGATGCCGTTGTCGACGGTGACCACGAGGCCGAAGCCTTCCTTCAGCCGGGCCTCGAGCGAGTCGCGGTTCAGGCCGTAGCCCTCGTTCACGCGGTGCGGGATGTGCGCGCTGACGTCGGCCCCCAGGCGCTTCAGGACCGGATAAAGGATCGCGGTGCCGGTGACGCCGTCGACGTCGTAGTCGCCGTAGACGAGGATCTTCTCCCCCCTCGACACGGCCAGGCGGATGCGGTCGACGGCCTTGCGCATGTCGCGGAAGACGAACGGGCTTTCGAGGGTTTCGGGGGACGGATCGAGGAAGCGCGCCATGGCGTCGGGTTCGGTGACGCCGCGGCGGATGAGGATGGATGCGATCTCGGGATGGATTCCGAGATCGGCGGCGGCCTTCGAAGCCGCCGCCGGACGGGGATTAAGAACCCATTTTTTCTTCAGCGTTCCCCCGTTATTTTCTGCCCTTGTTCGCGCCCGGCCAGTCGACGAGAACCGGCGCGGCGATGTAGATCGAGGAATACGTACCGGTGATGATGCCGACGAGCATCGTGAACGCGAAATCGTTGATCACTTCGCCGCCGAAGAGGAGCAGCGCCAGGACGACGATGAACACGGTGAACGAGGTCAGCACCGTGCGCGAAAGCGTCTGGTTGACGCTCGTGTTGATGAGCTGGGAGAAGTTCTCCCGGGTGCCCATGCGCTTGCGCTCGCGGATACGGTCGAAAACGACGATCGTGTCGTTGATCGAATAACCGAGGATCGTGAGGATCGCGGCCAGCACGCCGACCGAGAACTCGCGCCCCGTGAGCGCGACGGCGCTCAGCGCGACGAAGCCGTCGTGGAAGAGGGCCAGGATGGCGCCGCCGGCGAAGAGGAAATCGAACCGCCAGACGACGTAGATCCAGATCGCGACGAGCGAGGCGATCGACGCCCAGAGCGCCTTTTGCTTCAGCTCGGCGCCCACGATCGGGCCGACGCTTTCCAGGCGCAGGACCTCGTACGGGTTGTCGGGCAGGTCCTTCTTGATCTCGTTTTTGATCTTCTCTTCCGAGCCCTGGGGCGAGCGGATGATGACCTGGGACGTGCCGGCCACGGCCTGGAGCGTCGACGTCCCGTAACCGATCGCGTCGAGGGACTTGCGGATCTTCTCGATCTCGGGCGGCTTCGAGAATTTGAACTCGATCATCGATCCGCCGGTGAAATCGACCCCGTACATCCCCTTCCCGCGCGAGAAGAAGGCGAAAAGGCCTACCACCGTCAGGAGGATCGAGATCGCGTAGCAGACCTTGCGAAGCTTCATGAAATCGATGTGCGGCACCTGCTTGAAGACGTGCATCATCGGCAGGCTGTGAAGATTCCCCTTGGACAGGAGGAGCTCGAAAATGACGCGCGTCACGAAGATGCCGGTGAACATGCTCGCCAGGAGGCCGATAGCCAGGGTCAACGCGAATCCCTTCACCGGTCCGCTGCCCATGTAGTACAGGATGACGGCGGTGATGAGCGTCGTGAGGTTCGAATCGAGAATCGTCACGAAGGCCTTCTTGTAGCCGGCCAGGAGCGCGGCGGCGATCGGCTTCTTGAGCTCGAGCTCCTCGCGGATGCGCTCGAAAATGAGCACGTTCGCGTCGACGGCCATACCGATCGTCAGCACGACGCCCGCGATGCCGGGCAGGGTCAGCGTCGCGTGGAAGTAGCTCAGCGCCGCCAGCGTGATCAGGATGTTCAGCGCCAGCGCCACGTCGGCGATGAGCCCCGCGAAAAGATAGTACACGATCATGAATACCACGACGAGCGCGCACCCGATGAGCGCCGCGCGGATGCCCTTCTCGACCGAGTCTTTTCCGAGGCTCGCGCCGACCGACCGCTCCTCCTCGATGATGATCGGGGCGGGCAGGGCGCCCGCCCGGAGCGTGATCGCCAGGTCCGACGCGGTGTCGTAATTGAAGCTGCCCGAGATCTGCGCCCTTCCGGAAGGGATCTGCTCGTTGATGACCGGCGCAGACTGGACCTTGTCGTCGAGAACGATGGCCATCCGCTTCTGGACGTTGGCGCCGGTGATGTCGGAAAACATCTTTCCGCCCTCTTCGTCGAATTCGAGCCCGACAACCGGCTGGTTGAACTGGGATTCCGTCGTGACCATGGCGTTCTTGATGTGCTTGCCCGTCAGAAGCGCCCTGTCCTCGCAGAGGATGTCGCGGTTGTCCTCGGTCTTGTACAGGCGGTAACCCGCCGGCACCCGGCCCGCCAGCGCCTCTTTCATGTACTCGGTGTTGTCCGAAACGATCTTGAATTCCAAGAGCGCCGTCTTGCCGATCAGCGAGAACGCGCGTTCGCGGTCGGTCACGCCCGGCAGCTGGACCGTGATCCGGTCGAAGCTCTGCTTCTGGATGATCGGCTCGGAGACGCCGAACTGGTCGATGCGGTTGCGGATGATCTCGATCACGCGGTCCGCGGCGTCCTTCTGGGCCGCCTCGTCGAGCTTCGTCATGTCGACGCGCAGCGTCAGGTCCATGCCGCCCTGGAGATCGAGACCGAGCTTGATCTTACCCTCTTTCGGGCCCTTGCCGTCCGGGTCGAACGGCGGGATGGCGTAATAAAGGGAAACCGCGATCACGACCGCGATCAGCGGCATCCCCCATTTCAGTCTTTTTTGCAGCATGACGCTCCTTTTCGGTGTTCGGCGGCTACGGGAACTATTTCTTCTGCAGGATGTGGGACTTGTCCATCTCGATCTTGACGTTGTCGGCGATCCGCACGGTGGCCGTCTTGTCGCTGACGCCGACGATCGTGCCGTGGATGCCGCCCGAGGTGATCACTTCGTCGTTCTTCTGAAGCTTCGAGACGAGGTCTTCGTGCTCCTTCTGCTTTTTCTGCTGGGGCCGGATCACGAGGAAGTACATGATCGCGAACATGAAGAGGACCATCGGCAGCGGGCTCTGGAGGAACGAGGCCACCATGTCGGAAGAACCGGACGCCGCGGCGTCCGCGAAAACGAGAAAACGGGTCATGAGAGAGCTCCTGGTTTGTTGAAATCCTTTTCGAACGCGGCCCGAAACTCGACAAAGCGCCCTTCTTCGATCGCGTGCCGCATCGATCGCAATAAGTGTACGAAAAAAGTAAGGTTGTGTAAAGACGCAAGTCTTCCGCCCAGGTGCTCTTCCACGTTGAACAGGTGGCGGAGGTACGCGCGCGTATACGTGCGGCAGGCGTAACACGGGCACCCCTCTTCGATCTGTCGGAAGTCCCGCGTGTAGGAGGCCCCGCGCAGGAGCAGTTTTCCGTGCCGGGTGAACACCGTCGCGTTCCGGCCGTTGCGCGTCGGCACGACGCAGTCGAACATGTCCACGCCCTGAGAGACGGCCTCGAAGAGGTCGTTCGGGAGGCCGACGCCCATCAGGTAGCGCGGTTTCTCCTCCGGCAGCTCGGGAACCGTCGCGGCGAGAGTCCCGTACATCGCCTCCGTCGGCTCCCCGACGGAGAGACCGCCGATCGCGTAGCCCGGGAAATCGAGCTCGACCAGCTCGCGCGCCGAACGCACGCGCAGGTCGGCCTCGGTCCCTCCCTGCACGATTCCGAACAGAAGCGACCCCTCCCGACCCGGCTCGCGGCCGTCGAGGAGCCTCGCCCAGCTCAGCTTGCAGCGCTTGGCCCATTCCGTGGTCAGTCCGACGGATTTTTCGACGTATTCGCGCTCGGCCGGATGCTTCACGCATTCGTCCAGCGGCATGATGATGTCGCTGCCGAGCGTGTGCTGGACGCGGATCACGTCCTCCGGGGCCAGGAAATGCCGGGAGCCGTCGATGTGGGACTGGAACTGGACCCCCTCGGGGCGGATCTTCGCGAGGCTGGCGAGACTGAAAATCTGGAACCCGCCCGAGTCGGTGAGGATCGGCCGGGGCCAGGCCATGAAGCGGTGCAGGCCGCCCGCCTCCCGGATCACGTCCTCGCCCGGCCGCAGATAGAGGTGGTAGGTGTTGGAAAGGATGACGTCGGCGTCGAGGCCGAGGAGCTCGGCGCTCGTGGCCGTCTTCACGGTCGCCTGGGTGCCGACGGGCATGAACACGGGCGTGCGGATCTCACCGTGCGGCGTCCGGAGGACGCCGGAGCGGGCGCGGGTGCGCGCGTCCTTCTTTTCGATGCGGAAAACGCCCGTTCCGCTCGGCGCGTCAGTCATCAAGGTGGTATCTCTTGACGACCCTGCCGACGTTCAGGTCCTTCAGCGACCGGAAAACCAGCCCGAAGCCGGCGACGAGAAACAGGGCGCACACGCCGTAAACCGGCAGCGGCGTATACAGGCCCATCAGCGCCCAGCCCAGCGTCCCCACGCCGTAGAGCGCCAAAACCACGCCGTAGGCGCAAAGAAGCGGCCGCGCCAGCCGGCTCTTGGCCACCAGCAGCACGGCCATCAGCGTCGGGACGACCCACTGGACGACGAGCCACTCGAACGTCTCGGCGGGAGTGCCCTCCTCGCCGATCCGGGGCAGGACACCCCACGCCCAGAGGGCGTTGGCGACGGGGATCATGAGCAGGAACGGCAGATATTTTCTGAGCATAAGGGCCTATTCTACACGATCACCATCGCGTCGCCATAACTGTAAAACCGGTATTTTTCGCGGATCGCGTGCTCGTAGGCCTTCTTCCGGAACGCCTCGCCCATGAAGGCGGATACCAGGAGCAGGAGCGTCGTCTTCGGCAGGTGGAAATTCGTCACGAGGCGGTCCACCGCCTCGAAGGGAAAGGGTTCGCGCACGTACAGGTCGGTCTCCCCGCGCCCGGGGATGAGCACGCCCTTTTTCACGCAGGTCTCGAGGACCCGGAGCGTCGTGGTGCCGACGGCCCAGATTTTTTTCTTCGCCGCCCTGGTTTCGTTCAGAGCCGCGGCCGTTTCGTCCGTGAGCTCGAAGGCCTCGGAATGCATGCGATGGCTCTCGAGGTCGTCCACGGGTTTAAAAGTGCCGTATCCCACGTGCAGCGTGACGGTGCGGATCCCGACCCCTTTTTTGCGCAGCGCGTCCAGGAGCTCGGGCGTGAAATGAAGCCCCGCCGTGGGGGCGGCCACGGCGCCTTCCTTCCGGGCGAACACGGTCTGGTAAGCCCCGCGGTCTTCGTCGGCGGGCTCCCGCTTGATGTAAGGAGGCAGCGGCATCGTGCCGTTTCGCTCGGCGAAACCGCGGACGTCGTCGCCCTCGAAGCGCACCAGCGCCACGGTGTCGGCCCCGCGCTTCTCGAACCGGGCATCGAGAGTTTCGCTCCCCAGGCCCAGCGTGTATTCGTGGCCTTCCTTCGGCGACGGCTGGATCAGGCAGCGCCAGACCCGCGGGTCTTCCGTGGGATTGAGGAGCAGGATGTCGACCTTCCCGCCGGTACCCTTCTTTTTTCCGAGGATCCGCGCCGGAAAAACTTTCGTGTCGTTGAGAACGAGGGTGTCGCCCGGAGGAATCAGGTCCACGAGATCGGAAAAGCGCTTGTCGGCCAGGGACGACGATTTCCGGTCGGCCACGAGGAGGCGCGAGGCGTCGCGCCGCTCGAGAGGCCGCTGGGCGATCAGCTCCTTCGGCAGGGGGTAGTCGAAATCAGACAAGTTCATGGTAGTCGCGGACCTCCGCGCCCCGGTAATAAAATTTCAAAATCTCTTCGTGTTTGCGCCCCAAAAGCGCTTGCCCGAACGATCCCCACTGGCAGAGGCCGACGCCGTGACCCCATCCCCGCCCGTCGAACACGGCGACGTCGTCGACGATCTTCATCGTGAACGCGGTGCTCCTCATCCGGTCGCCGCCGATCCAGACGCGGAAATCCTTGGCCGCGATGACGGCGGCTTCCCGCGTGCCCGTGATCTTGAGGCTTCCGACCCGGCCCGAAGGCGTCTGAGTCACGACGCGGATGTCGAGGATCTGCCCGAGAGGCCGGCCGAACTGGTTCAGCTTTTCCTCGATCTCGGAGAGCGGCACGCGCGCCTGCCACCGGTAGTGAGGCGAAATCTTGCAGAAGCCGCAGTGCGTCCCTCCGTCCAGCGGCGGAAGGGAGATCTTCCACAGCTCGCTCGCGGCGGCCGTGAGCCCGGCGCAGGTCGCGTGAAAATACGCGGGGAAGAGCTTGCCTTGGAACGCGAGCACCTGCCCCCGGGTCTGGTCGACCGCGAGTTTCGAGCGGTAGCGCTCGCTGGTGCTGCCGCCGTAGACCTGCGAGCTGGTCCCGCTCTTCAGATCGTACTCGGCTCGGCCGCTGACGGCGGCCTGATAGAGCGCGTAGGTGCGCGCGGCGATCGCCTGCGCCTTCAGCGCCTCCATCGGCCACCAGGCCGAGACCTCGTGGTGCAGCACGCCGTAAAGATAATCCTCGATGCCGAGGCGGTTGATCGCGTAGAGCGATCCGCCCGCGTCCTTCAGGATGTCGACGGATCCCCTGAACCGGGTCTTGAAGAGAAAGAGGTCGCGCTCCTCCGCGGGCTCGATACGCAGGCCCTTCGCCGCCCATTCCTCTCGGCCGAGTCGGATGCCGCCGGGCGTGCCGGCGACCGAGTACGCGATCAGGCCCTTCCCTTTTTTGGCGACCTGGAGCGAGGGCAGTACGCGCACGACGTATCCCCCCTTCACGGTCACCGCGAGCGCCTTCTGGCTTTCGGACACGAGCACGCGCACGACGGCGTCGGGACGGGCGGCCGGGGGGCGCGACGGAGCCTTCTCCGTCACCGCGGCGGCGCCGGCCCGCGCGGAGACGAGTAGCGCACCTGCCATGAGGATCGCTGGGATTTTATTCAAAAGAATGGACCGCTAGAAAAGGTCCGGACGCCGGGCGGCGCCGCTCGGGATCTGGAGGTGTTCGTACGCGGCGGCCGTCGCCTCGCGCCCGCGGGACGTCCGCTTGAGGTAACCGTTTTTCAGCAGGAAGGGTTCGACGACGTCCACGAGCGTGTCCACCTCCTCGTTGAGCGTGGCCGCGAGCGATTCGACGCCCGCCGGGCCGCCGCCGTAGGACTCGATCAGCGTGCGGAGGACCTTCCGGTCCAGGGCGTCGAGTCCGGAGCGGTCGATACCGTGCCCCTCGAGCGCGCGGTCGACGACGTCGGCCGTGATCACGCCGGACGACTTCACCTGCACGTAGTCCCGCACGCGGCGCAGGAGCCTGTTGGCGATCCTGGGCGTGCCGCGCGAGCGCGAGGCCAGCGTGAGCGCCGCGGCGGGCTCGATGCCGATTGCCAGGAGGCCGGCCGACCGCTCGATGATCTTCGCCAGGTCCGGCGGTTCGTAAAAATCCAGATGGAACGAGACGCCGAAGCGGTCCCTCAGCGGCGAGCTGAGGAGGCCCTGCCGCGTCGTCGCGCCGATCAGCGTGAAGCGCTTGAGCGCGAACTTGATCGTTTTCGCGTACGGCCCCTTGTCCACGATGAAATCGATTCGGTAGTCCTCCATCGCCGGATAGACGAACTCCTCGACGACCTTCGGGAGCCGGTGGATCTCGTCGATAAAAAGAACGTCGCCCTCCTCGAGGTTCGTGAGGATGCCGATCAGGTCGCCGGCGCGCTCGATCGCGGGCCCGCTGGTCGCCATGATTTTGGCGCCCATTTCGTGCGCCACGTTGTGCGCGTGCGTGGTCTTGCCGAGGCCCGGAGGACCGGACAGGAGGATGTGCTCGAGCGGCTCCTTGCGGTGCTTCGCGGCCTCGAGGGCGATGTGCAGATTGTCTTTCAGGCCTTCCTGGCCGATGAATTCCTGGATGCGCGAGGGCCGCAGCGACAGCTCGACGATGCCGTCCGCGTCTTCGGCCTGCGCGTTCACGAGGTTTTCCCGTCCGACGCGCTCGAAACTCGCCTTCTCGCGTCCGGGGCGCTTCGGCGCGCCCTCCTTCGCGTCTTCCGTCATTTGCCGACCGTCCGTTTCTGCCGGTACACTTCGTTGAGGACTTCCTCGATCGTCTTCAGCTCACCGGTCCTGCGCGAAAACGCCTTGTCGATCATCTGCTTCGCCTCGTCCTTCTTGTACTGGAGCTGCAGAAGGACCTCGACCGCCTCGTCCCGCAGGTCGGTCTCGACCGGCCGGGCGCCGCCCGCCGCGGCCCGGGGCGGCTTCGAGCCCTCCGAGCCGCCGGGCATGAGACCGAACTTGCCCATCTTGCCCTGCAGCTTGGCGATGATTTCCTTCGCGCGCTGCTCGCCGATGCCCGGCAGCGATTTCAGAAACGGCAGGTCTCCCGCGTCGATCGCCTGGGCGATGTCGGGAATCGGCAGGCTGAGCGCCCGCACGGCGGCCTTCGGCCCGACTCCGGAGACCGTGATGAACTTCTCGAAAAATTCCTTTTCGATCCGGTTGGCGAACCCGATGAGGATCGGGATGCTCTTCGACGGATCCGTCTGGTAGTAATGGTAAGTCACGAGGCTCAGCTTCTCGCCCTTGACGAGCCGCCCGTCGAGCCCCCGCACCACGGCCGTGGGGATGTACACTTCGTAGGCCAGCCCCGACAGGTCCAGGGTCACCGTGTTTTCGCCGTAATGCTCGACGACGCCCGTGATGCGCCCGATCACACGGCCACCTTGCGCAGGCGCGGCGCCACGGCGACCGCGCGGACGGACGACGGCACCCGCTGCATCTTGCGGCTGGCGGCCCACGCCAGGGCGATCGCGAGCGCGTCGGCGACGTCGGCCGGCTCGGGCATCTTCTTGAGCGAAAGCGTCTGCTGGACCATGCGCTGGACCTGCTCTTTGGAGGCGTGCCCGCGGCCCGTGATGGCTTTTTTGACGTGAGTCGAAGCCATGCTCGCCAGCGGAACCCCGTGCAGGCCGCTCAGGAGGCAGACGACGCCGCGCACGTGGCCCATGAGGATTGCGGTCGTCGGATGTTCGTAGTGCGCGTAGAGTTTCTCGATGACCAGGACGTCCGGGGCCAGCTCGAGGATCAGCTCGGAGAGAGAGTCGTGGATCTTGCGCAGGCGCGCGGCGATCCCTTCGGCGGGACCCGGCGTCCGGACGACGCCGGCCTCGATCAGCTCGACGTCAGCGGCCGCGCGGTCGGCGTCTTCGACTCCGATGACCGCGTAACCGGTCACCCGGAGCCCCGGATCGACGCCCAGGATGCGCAAGCCTCAGCCCGCCAGCTCTTTCATGACATCGTCGGGGATGTCGAAATTCGAGTAGACGTTCTGGACGTCCTCGTGTTCTTCGAGCGCCTCGATGAGCGTCAGGACGCTCTTGGCCGCCGCGGGATCGGCGATCTTGACGGTGGACGAGGAGATGAAAGTGACTTCGGCGCTCTCCGTGGCGACGCCGGCGTCGGTGACGGCCTTTTTCACCTTGTCGAAGTCCGGCGGCTCGGTCGTGATTTCGTAATTGTCGCCGTTCACGGCGAAATCGGAAGCGCCCGCGTCCAGCGCGATCGTCATGAGCTTCTCCTCGTCGACGGCGCTCTTCTGGACCACGAGAAAGCCTTTTTTGGCGAACTGCCAGGCCACGGAGCCCGCACCCGACATGTTGCCGCCCTTCTTTTCCAGGATGTTGCGGATTTCGGCGGCGGTCCGGTTTTTATTGTCGGTCACCAGCTCGATCAGGAGCGCGATGCCGCCGGGACCGTAACCCTCGTACGTGAGCTCCTCGTAGACCATGCCCGGAAGCTCGCCGGTCCCCTTTTTGATCGCGCGGTCGATGTTGTCGGAAGGCATGTTGGCTTCCTTCGCCTTCTGGAGCACGGTGCGCAGACGCGGATTGGCGTCGGGATTGCCGCCGCCGTTCTTGGCCGCGACGGTGAGCTCTTTGATGATCTTGGTGAAAATCGCGCCGCGCTTGGCGTCGAGGGCGCCTTTTTTATGCTTGATCGTCGCCCATTTTGAGTGACCGGACATGAAAAAATTCCTCCCGTAAATTGGACAAAATTATAGCACAATCCTTCGACAAAGCACAAACAGGACGGCGCCGGGCCCCGGAAGGGAGCCGCTAGGGGGTGGCGGGACGGGCGGAAATTTCGTAGGAGACGCGGTTTTTCCCGGAGTCCTTGCTCTTGTGGAGCGCCGCGTGCGTCGCCCGGAGGAGCTGTTCCAGCGAAACGTCGTGGGCCGTGAAAGCCGCGAGGCCGAGGCTGGCGCTCACGCCCACGCGGTCGAAGCCGGCGGTGAACACTTCCGCCCGCTCGATGCCCAGGCGGATCTTCTCGGCGAACGAAACCGCGAAAGAGGTCGACGTCTGCGGCAGGATGACGAGGAATTCGTCCCCGCCGACGCGACAGACCAGGTCCTTGTGCCGGATCGAGCCCTTGAGGACGCGCGCGACTTCGCGCAGGACCTGGTCGCCGACCGCGTGGCCGTGACGGTCGTTGATCGTCTTGAAATCGTCGAGGTCGATGAGAAGCACCGTCCAGTGGACCCCGTCGGCGGACCCGTTTTTGGACTCGCGCGACAGCACCTGCTCGGCCCCGCGGCGGTTCAGGACTTCGGTGAGAGGGTCGATCAGCGCCAGCCGCTCGGATTCGCGGAGCTTCAGCTCGCGCTGTTCGGCGCGCTGTTCGAGGACGTCGTTGGCGAGGTTCAGCGCTTCGATCTGCTGTCCGACGCGCTCGATCAGCGGACGGAACAGGAGAACCGCCATGCAGAAAAGGATCAGGAGCTGGCCGGCCATGATGAAAAGCGCCAGGTCGCGCAGCCCTTCCAGCCCGCGCTCGCTCTCGGCCTGATACTGCCGGACGAGGATCTCGATGTCGGCGATGAACTTGTCCCCCGAGGCCTCTTTCTTCAGGTACATCAGGTGCGGGTTCCGCTGGCTGAGCTCGGTCTCCCTCGCCTCGGCGAGCGCGCGCGCTTCGGCGACGAACTTCTGCATCTTGTGGTGAAGGTAGACCGGGGCGCGGAAAAAGATGTCGTTCACCTCGTCGGAATGACGCTTCGGCAGCCCGATCCGCTCGTCCCCCGCCATGAGGCCCCGCAGGGAGGTTTCCATGCGCACGACTTCGATCAGGATTTCCTTGCGGAGGTTCTCGCGCTCGGTGAGCGCCGAGGTCGAGACGAGATTGCGGCCCAGGAGCGCGATCCGCTGGGTCGCGGTCTTGAGCTGACCGCTCGTGTTGATGATGCGCACGTTCGACGCGTTGTCGTGGATCTGCTTCTTCAGGACCAGGTGGCTGGAAACGGTGAGCGCGGCGAGGACCATGACGCCGCAGAGATAGGCCCGCTTCAACGTCTTCACCGGCGGCTGCTTTTTCATCTGCAGCGCGGCGAGCGTGTCGGAGAAGATTTTTTGAAGGGGTTCGGTCGTCATGGTTTTTCTATCCGTCTAAAAAAGAGTTTATGAACTAAATTATACGTACCGGGAAGGTGAAAGTAAATAGGAAAAAAATACGCTGAATCTTTGAGATTGATTTAAAGAATCACTTAATTTTGAATAACCTGAAACGCTTAATTCAGGAAAAAAATGAGGGTTTTCTTATAGAGCGGCAGGAGGACCTGAAAGAGAGCGCCCTGATAGAGAAGGAGCATGAGAAGGACGATCCCCCATCGTCCGAACGACAGATAGGCGCGGCGCAACCCCGAGGGCAGGAGCATCGCGAGCATCTTGGAGCCGTCCAGGGGCGGCACGGGCAGCAGGTTGAAGATCGCGAGCATCACGTTGAGCGACAACCCGTAAAAGAGGACGGTCGCCGCGGGCTCATGGGGCTTGAAGATCCGAAGCGACGCCGCGAAAACGGCGGCCAGAACCAGATTCACGGCGGGGCCGGCCGCGGCGACGAGGAAGGTGCCCAGGCGGACCCTGCGAAAATAGATCGGATTGTACGGGACTGGTTTCGCCCATCCGAGAAAAAACGGCGCGTGAAAAAGGACGAGGGCGATCGGCAGGATCACGGTGCCGATCCAGTCGACGTGCGGCAGCGGGTTGAGGGTGAGCCTCCCCATCTGCCCGGCCGTGGGATCGCCGTTCAGGCGCGCGACGAAACCGTGCATCACCTCGTGGAGGATGATGGAATACGCCAGGACGATGAAAAAAACCGGCGCGATGAGGGGGCTCAACGCTCCGAATGTCCCAGGTCTTTTTCCGGCGCCACGGCGTCGCGGACGCGCTGTTTGAGTTCTTTGGATTCCGGAAAACGCCCCTCGGTCTTCCGCGACCAGACGGTCCGGTCGGCGACGCGCACGTCCAGCACGCCGTCTTTTCCCGGGACGAGCGTGACGCCGCCGAGCTCCGCCTCGAACGTCGTCAGGAGCTCCTGCGCGAGCCACGCGGCGCGGAGCAGCCACCGGCACTGCGTGCAGTATTCGATCTCCACCCGCGGCTTCGCGCTCACGGGCGGCCCGTTCCTTCGCGCCGCTCCTCGGCGTCGATGACGGTCACGAGCACGTTTTCCTGGTCTCCGGTCCTGGCGCCGTAACGCCGGAGAAGCTCCTCCATCGCGGCGTTCTTTTTGAGGGCCGCCAGATCGAGCGCCCTCATCCCCGACCGTGTCTGCGCGTTGCAGTCGGCTCCGTTGTCGAGCAGCGCCTCGGCCGCGCCGTATTTGTCGCGGATCACCGCGACCATGAGCGGAGTGACGCCTTCGTCGTTGGCGGCGTCGATGTCCGCCCCGGCGTCGAGCAGGAGACGCACCATCGGCACGGACCCCTTCTGGGCGGCGAAAAAAAGCGCGGTCGATCCGTCGCGGGCCCGGACCTCCAGATCCGCGCGCGACTCGGCGAGATAGCTCGCGATGCGCGTGCGCCGGAGGCTCGCGGCGGTCATGAGCGGCGTCAGGCCCTGGTCGTTGCGGCCGTTGACGTCGGCGCCCTCGAGGACGAGCTGCTTGACGGCCGCGAGGTTGCGGGAGAGGATCGCCTTGGTCATCGGGTTGGCTTCTTTTTCGTCGACGCGGGGTTCGTCGTAGCCCTGGACGAGCGACTGGACGTCACGGTCGTTGAGCGCGCGATTGCCGGACGCGGCGAAGGCGGGCAGGCACGCAAACGCGGCGGCCGCGGCGATCCAGCAGGCCGGGAGAAGCCTCACTTGAGCGTGATCCCCACGGGGCAGTGATCGGAGCCCGTCACCTCCGGCAGGATGAAAGCCTCCTTCAGCCGCCCGCGGAGGGCCGGCGAGACGAGGAAATAGTCGATGCGCCAGCCGATGTTCCGCTTGCGGCAGCTCGCGAAGGGGCTCCACCAGGTGTAATGGCCTCCCCCTTTCTCGAATTCGCGGAACGTGTCGATGAAGCCGGCCTGCACGAGCCGGTCGAACCCCTCGCGCTCCTCGGGCGTGAAGCCGTGGCTGTTCGCGTTGGACTTCGGGTTCGTGAGGTCGATCTCCTTGTGCGCGACGTTCAGGTCGCCGCAGAACACGACGGGCTTTTTCTTTTCCTGCTGTTTCAGGTACTTCAGGAAATCCACGTCCCATTCCCGCGTGCGGTACGGCAGGCGCTCGAGGGCGCGCTTCGAATTCGGCACGTACACGTTCACGAGGATGAAGTCCTTGAACTCGGCCGTCAGCACGCGTCCCTCTTCATCGTGCTTTTTCACGCCGATGCCGCTGGTGACCGCCAGCGGTTTGACGCGCGAAAAGATCGCGGTTCCGGAATAGCCGGCGCGGGCGGCGTTGTTCCAGTAGTGGTAGGGATATTCCGGCAGCGCGCAGTCGACCTTCTGGTCGCCGCCGGGCGCCTTCGTCTCCTGTACGCACAGGACGTCGGCCCCGCTTTTTTCCGCGAACACGGCGAAGCCCTGCCGGAGCGCGGAGCGGATGCCGTTGACGTTCCAGGAGATCAGCTTCATTCGGCGACGATCGCGTCCGCCTCGATTTCGACGAGCATGTCGGACTGGATGAGCTTCCGGATCTGGACCATCGCGGTGGCCGGGCGGATGTCCTTGAAAAACTCCCCGTGCGCCTTGCCGATCCGCTCCCATTCGTCGATGTTCGTGCAGTAGATCCGCGTGCGGACCACGTCCTTGAGTCCCGCGCCCGCGGTGACCAGCGCGGCCTCGATGTTCCGGAGCGCCTGGACCGTCTGCGCGTAGACGTCGGCCGCCAGCTTGCCGTCCGGCCCGGTGCCGGTCGTGCCCGACACGAAAATGTGCGGGCCCATTTTCACGAGCCTCGAATACCCGATGAACGGCTCCCACTTGGAACCGCTGGAGATGTTCTTGCGCTTCATGCCTTTCCCTTTCTGTGTTGTCGTCACATGGACATCGCGAGTAGATTCCAGCCCGCGAAAAAGACGGCCAGGCTGTAGAGCTGCATCGTGACCGCGCGTCGCGCGACCGGCCAGTGCAGGATCACGAAGGCGAAGCTGAGAGCCTGCGGCACGACGCTGAAAAAAAGGCCGAAAGGCCCCCCGAGCATGCGGCTCAGGTAGGCGCTCCCGGCGTTGCAGAGAAAGACGACTCCCCACAGGAACCCCGCCTCGAACATGCTCATCATGAGCTTGAACCCGTAGATCACGAGGAAAACCATCCCCGCCAGGAGGAGCACCAGGCCGGCCAGCGCCAGGCCGAGGTTGGAAGGCTTGAACGTCTTGTCCTTGGAGATCTTCTCGAGGGACCTCGCCGAGCGCTGAAGGTATTCGACGAAATCCGCGTCGTAGTACAGGTAGTCTCGAAACGTTTTCCCGCCCGCGGCCAGCGCCTCTTCGGCCGGCTTCAGCGGCGAGTCCTCGGGGAGAAACGAACGGATCGCGAACTTGTCCGCCGCGGCTCCGGCCGCGGGGGCCGCGCCCGCCGTCTCTTTCTTGCCCGAAAAGAGCGACATGGGGCTCGCCGACGCCTTGGGTTTTTTCTTTTCCTTCTCCATGAAGTTGATCTGGTCGCGGCGGTATTCGTGCACCCGGCCCTCGCCGTCCTTGAATTTGACGGTGTCGGCCGTCTCCTCGACGATGTCGCCGTTCATCGCCCCTTCGCCTTTCACGTCGATCCAGTCGGCGCGCGCGGGGGCGGCCGCGAGCAGGAAAAGAAAAAGGGCCGCCGCCGTCCGCGGAAGCGTCCTCACTTCATCACCGTCCTTCCCTCGTACATCTGCGAATATTTGAGCATCTTGTAGATGAAGTAGAGGCCGATGGCGAGAAAAAAACAGCCGAACGGGTTGCGCCGCGTCGCCAGATCGAACGCGACGACCGCGGTCCAGCCGGCCATGGCGCCGAAACGCACCCAGTACAGCCGGATGAACGAAACCCCCAGAAGGATCGCGGCTAGACCAAGGTACGCGAGCGCCGGCGGCGTGAAACCCGCCACCAGGACCTGCACCACCCCGCCGGCGGCCGCCATCGAGCTCACCAGGCGCAGGATCCAGAACGATTCTTCCATGAGTTCATCGCGCGTAAAAATCCGAAACAGCCAGCCGAGCCCCGGAATCGCGATCAAGAGGCGCCTCCTTTTTGGATGACCTTGATTTCGTCGTTTTTGAGGAGCATCTTCGTCCCCTCGTCCATTTCGAACCAAATCCCGTCGCCCTCTTCTTCGACGACGTGTCCGTAAAGGCTCTGGCCGTTTTTCAGCGTGACGCGGTCCAGGTTCGCGCGCGTCTGGGCCTGCGTCGCCTCGAGCTTCTGCGTGCCGGCCTCCAGACGGGCGGTCGTCGCCGGCGGCAGCACGGCCTTCGAGGCGTCCACCACCTCCCGCACCTTGTCGACGGCCTCCGACACGCTCATCTTCCCCTTTTGATAAACTTCGAGGACGGCCTGCGCCTCTTCGTCATGTCCGCGGTCGTAGAGCGCCAGCCCCAGATAGTGGTACTCCTGCCCGGCGCCCGGCCCGAGGACCGAAGACACCGTTCTCATGAAAACGGACATGTCTCCGCGGTCGAGGTGATGCTTGTCCTCCAGGGCGCGGACCAGCGTTTCGTACGCGTTCATGTCCTGTCCGTTCGCCGAGACGGCGCGCCGGAAGGCCTGCGCCTCGTCCGTCAGGGGCTGCGGAGACGCCGCATGGTCGGCGCGCGCGGCGGCGGCCGACAGGAGGGCGACCGCGAGAATCGCGGCGGGGGCCCTCTTCAAAACTGCACCTTCACGTCTTCGGTGTCGGTTTTGGGGATCTCGAGGAGCGGGTGCGGCGCGTAGTGCAGGAAGCCCGCCACGAAGGAATCCGGAAACTGCTCGATGCGGATGTTGTAGAGGTTCGCGGTCTCGTTGAAGAACTCCCGGCGGTCGGCGATCGAGTTCTCGAGCGCCGAGATCCTTCCCTGGAGCGCGAGAAAACCCTGGTTCGCCTTGAGGTCGGGGTAATTCTCGGCCACCGCGAACAGCGTCTTGAGTCCCCGCGAGAGCTCGTTTTCCGCGATCGTCTTGGCCTGGGTCGTCGGCGCGTTCATGAACGCGGTCCGGGCGGCGGTGAGTCCTTCGAGAACGCCCTGTTCGTGCTTCATGTAGCCCTTGCAGGTTTCGATGAGCTTCGGGAGCTCGTCATGACGCTGCTTGAGAAGGACGTCGATGTTCGCCCAGGCCTTGTCGATGTTGTGCCGGACGACGATGAGGCTGTTGTACAGCCCGATGAAATAGCCGGCGAGGCCGACCAGGGCGAAAAGAGCCACCACGGGAACGATCCATTGCATGCCCATCCCCTCCTTTGGTTAAGTCCGCCAGTAACGTTCGATCAGAAGATACAGACAGCCGACCGTCAGCGCCGGCCCGCCGTACAGGCAGGCGTACATCTTGAGCGCGAACGACGCCAGCAGATCCTTCTCGCTCTTGTCCGAAATGCAGAAATAGGCTCCCGAGCCCCCCGAAGAAATCATCAGGCAGTCGTCCCCGCGCGCCGTCATGGCCTTCGAAGGGTCCTGCGACGCGGTCCCCAGGACGAAAATCGGGTCGCCGGGGCTGATGTAGGTTTCGCTGCATCGCAGCGTCCGGGAAAAACCCCAGGCCGCCCGTCCGATCCCGAGCCGTTCCAGCCCCGCCCCGAACTCGGCCGAATTTTCGCCCAGGAGACCCGTCGAATACTGCCGGTCGACGTCGAGGTTGAGGTCCGCGCCGCCGGGGCGGACGAGGACCCGGCCGGTTTCGTCTTCGAGACAAAAAGGTCCCGGCGACTCTCCGCGCGCCAGCGTCCGCCAGTATTCCCGCCTCCCCGAGGAAACGCGTTCCTCGACGTGATAGCGGTAATACACGCACTCGGCGCAGGCGAACGGGCTGGGAAAAGTCGCCCCGGCCGGCGCGGCCTTTCCGGAGAGCTCGACCAGGCCCATCGCCATCGACCGCACCTTGGACGTCGGGATGGATTCGATCGTCTTGCGCCGCTGTCTCAAAACGAACCCGTAGACAAAGAGCGCCACGCCGCCGAAAAGGCCGGCAAGGAGGTACGCGAACAGTCTTTCGTCGGACATCCGTCCGCTAGTTGCCGTGGTAAGCGGTCAGCCGGCGGACCGTGCCGCTGGCGGAACGCATGAAAATGCTGTTGGTCACGGGCCCCTGAGGCGTGTACCGGACGCCGCGCAGGAGGCTGCCGTCGGTGATCCCGGTGGCCGAGAACACGCACTCGCCGCTGACCAGGTCGTCCAGCGAGAGAATCCTGGGCTCGACGGATCCGTCCTTGTGGACGATCTGCGCCTGGAATTCGCCTCGCAGGCATTTGATCGCGCAGGCGGTGAGGATCCCTTCGGGCGCGCCGCCGATGCCGCAGAGCAGGTCGATGCCGCTCTCCGGAAGGCAGGCCGCGATGGCCGCCGACACGTCGCAGTCCTGAATCAGCTTGATCCGGACGCCCAGTCCGCGGAGTTCGGCGACCAGCGGCTCGTGACGGGGGCGGTCCAGCAGGCAGACCATGATCCGGCGCGGCTCCTTGCCGGTGGCCTTGGAAACGAGGCGGATCGTCTTTTCGAGGGGGTCGGTGATGGAGAGGATGGTCTTGCGCGCGATCTCGGGGCCGTAGGCGAATTTATTCATGTAAAACTCGCTCGTGGAAAAAAGAGCGCCCTTCTCCGCGACCGCCATGACGCTGAGGGCCTCGGGTCCGGAGTGGGCCGTGGGACGCGTGCCCTCGATGGGATCGACCGCCAGGTCGTAGACCTTGAGGCTCCTCTCGGAACCGACGGTTTCGCCGGCGAAAAGGCCCGCGCTCTCGTCCTTGATGCCCTCGCCGATCACCACCCGGCCCTTGAAATCGATCCCGTTGAGCCGGCTGCGCATCGCGTCGGTGGCGGCCTTGTCCGCGGCCTTCTTGTCGCCGCTCCCTACCCAGGCGGACGCGGCGATCGCGGCCGCTTCGGTCACGCGGACGATGTCGAGGTTGATGTCTTTCATGTCCGGTATTTTAAGCAAACCCGGAGCAAAAGCAAAGCCTTTTAAGCGCGGCGGGGCGCCGCGGAGGGTCAGAAACGCGGGACGGAACCGCGGCGGGCGGGCACGAACAGAGGATTGAACGAAACGAACGCGCGATACTTATTTTTGGACGAAGGAAGACACTTCATCGAGGAGCCTCCAGTATTCATGCGGGGCCGGGAAAATCCGGACCCTCTTTTTAAACAGATTTTTAATTATATAGGCCTTGAAATTGAAAAGGCCCGCTGAGTTCGTCAGCGGGCCCTTCAAGGTGATTCGGTTATTTTTCATCGAACAGCCACCTCTTTCAACCGTGATAGGAAAGTTACTCGACGGTCCGGCCGTTGTCAAGCGGCCGCGGCTGTTTTTTATCGGGACTTACTGGTGTTCGTGCTCTTCCTCTTCTTCCTTCTCGGCGGCTTCCTTCATCTGCTTGAGCTTCGCCCACTGCTCCTTGGTCGGGATGGCCTTGAGCTTGGCGTAAGCCTGAACGTTCGCCTTGCCGATCTGGGCCATCTGAGCGGAGCCCTTGTCGATCATCGCACTGATGCCCTCGACGTCGACGGTCTCCTCGGACAGCTTGGATTCCATGTCCATCATCATGATCTGCATTTCGGCGCCGTCGCGGAGGGACTGCTTCTTGAGGTCCATCTTGATGGCCTTGATGGCCTTGACCTGGTCTTCCGACAGGCCGAGCTGGGTTTTGTTCTCCAGCAGAAAATGGGCCTTCATCAGGGCCCGGCCCGCGATCGGGCAGCCGCCGCTCTCCGCGGCATACGAACCGTGTCCGCCGCCCATCATCGAACATCCGCGCTTGCCGCAATCGGCGAACGCCGGAACCGCGGCGATAAAACCAAGGCAAAGTAAAAGTGCGATTTTGTTTTTCATGTTCTTGATCCTCCCAAGAACATCATAACATACGCGCGGGGGGAAGGCTATTTGTCGCGCCAGTCGAAGCGGATTTTCCTCTCCGCGGGACGCTTCGGGCGGTCCGGCCGACGGCGCCGGAACGGGTCTTCACCGAAAAGGATCGGTTCGCTCAGCAGGGAATCCACGAGATTCTTGTAACGCTTTTTGAGCTCCATGGCACGCCTCCTTTGCACGGAGAGCAGTATGCCCCGGGTTTGTTACGGCTCAATTAAGCCGAGGTGAAAATCAGAAAACGTGCCCGGCCCAGTCGGCGGCGCCGGAGGACCTGCGCACGCCGTCCCGCCCGGAGAGCGCGTCGTCGTAACCGTAATCGGCCCACACGAAATCCACGCCGGCGCCGGACGCCGTCTGATGGTCGACTAGGCTGTCTCCGATGAAGAGCGTCCGTTCCGGCTCCGCTCTGAAATGCGCGAGGCAGTGGCGCAACGAGGCGGGGTCCGGCTTGCGGGGAAAACCCGCCCCGTCTCCGAGGACGAGTCCGAAGTGGCGGGCCAGATCGAGCTCGCCGAGGATCTTGTCCGTGAGGAATTGGGGCTTGTTTGTGACGATCGCCTTGGGGAGGTCTTTGAGCGGACCGGCGAGCGCCTCGACCACTCCCGGATAGGCGCGGGAATGGCGGATCGGCGACTCGGCGTAGCGAAGGCGCAGCAGCGCGGCCGCGGCTTCCAGCGACGGATCCCCCTCGGGAAAACCGACGCCCTTCAAAAGCTCCCGCATCCCCCGTCCGATGGCCTTCTGTACCTCTTTCAGGGACCGTCCGGGACGCCCGAACTCACCGAGAACCGCGTTCACGTGCTCGGCGATGTCCGCCGCCGTGTCGACGAGGGTCCCGTCGAAGTCAAAGACCAGCAAATCGTATCGCGGCAAGGGCATTTCCGGTGAAATTACGCCTGGATAGAAAAACTTGCTTAATATTTGTTAAACCTGATATAATCGAACGCGTATGAGCGAAGAAAAACGGCGGTTCTTTCGCCACCCCATCCACGCACCGCTCAGCCTCCACCTGGACGCCGAAACCGACGCCCCCTCGGAAGCCCTGGACCTCTCGCTCGGCGGCCTGAGCTTCCTGTGGTCCTCGCGACTGGCCAAGGGACATCTGATCCGGGTCTCGATCGCGGTCAAGGAGAAGCTGTTTGACGTCAAAGGGCGGGTCGCCTATTCGGTCGAAGACCGGAAGACCGGAAAGTTCCGCAGCGGCATCTCGTTCGTCGATTCGCCGAGCGCGTTCCGCGCGAAGCTCGCGGAGGAAGCCCTTGAAATTCTGCGCTATCGCAGCGAGCTTTCCAGGGAATTGGAGCGCGAGGTCTCCGAAGACGAGGCCGCGCACCGCTGGATCCAGCAGAACGCCGCCCGCTTCCCCTATCTCAGCTAGGCCTTCTTTTCTTTCTTCGGTTCGGCCGGCATCTCGGCCGCCGGTTCCTCGAACGGCGTCGGAGGGAGCGTGATTCCGCTTTCCTGCTGACGACGGCCGGACTGGAACGCCTCGTTGATCCCCATCGCCTGCGTGTCGAGAATCAATTTGCGGGAGGACGGATCGGAGAGGGCCGTCCCCCGGAAATCCGGCACGATGATGTTCTGAAACCGCGCGTCTTTCGCTTTCTGGGCGAGCATGCTCCGCGCGCCGCCCTTGTAGAAGACGTAATGAATGATCCTCCCCGTGCTGTCCGGAAAGCTCAACGTCTGCGGGTCCGGCGCGTCGAGCAGAAACACGACGGCGGGTTCGAGCTTGGAGCTCAGGATCGTCCGCACGGCTTCCTGGCCTTCCTGGCCCTCAGCGACCAGCATGAGATAATTCCCGTTCCGCTCGATGTCGAGCGCGTCCTTGCCGACCGGCTCCCCGGCCTTCAGGGGCCGCGGCTTGGCGTGCACCGTGAAATGACGGCCGCGGCGCTTCTGGATCTTCTCGTACCGGTATTGAAAGGTGCCGTCCAGTTCCTGAAGATAGTCGGTCATCAGCTCGGGGGTCGTGGCGGGTTTCGCGCTGAAAAAATAGGCGTCGAGCTGGAACTCCGTGGCCCCGATCTCGGCGGTCGCGCCCGCCGGCGGGGCCGCCTGCTTCTGCGCGGCCGGCTGCTCCTCGGCCGAAGCCGCGATCGGCGCCACCAGGATGAGGAACGCGCCGAACCCCAGGCTTTTGACGATCAAAAATTCGCGTGAACTCCTCCGGCTCATTTCTTTTCCTTTCTGTCCTGGCGCAGCAAATCCTCCCACAGGTAGAAGGACCTGTTTCCGCCGCTGACGATCCACACCCCAGCCATCTCTTTTTTAAGGACGTTCCCGATCACGAATTCCCCGGAAACCAGCTGCAGGCGATCCTTGTCGGGTGACGCGCTGTTCGGATTCCGTCCGACATAGACGTCTTTGGCCTGCAACGCCGCCTCGTTCACATGGCGCTGCTGGGCGGCCAGAGCGTCCGACTGGTCGATCATTTCGTTACCCGGCAGGACGCGGTCGGTCATCCCGTATTTAAAATCCTCCGGGTCGCCGAGACCCTGACGAACCTCGGGAAGCGGTTCGCTCGCCGGGGCGCCGGCCTGGAAGGAATAGTCCTCCTCACGCGCTGGTTTTTTTTCTTCGGGCGGATCGGCCGCGAAGACCGGGATCGAGAGCAGCGTGAAAACGGCCGCGGCGGCCAGGATGTCAGTAGTCTTCATCGCCGCTGAACTTTCCCGACTGGCGCTCGTCCTTCCACTGGTCGTAATGCTCCTGGTATTCTTCGATGGTATCGAACTCGATGATCTGGAAGATGACCTTCGCCTGAAGCAGAAGCTTTTTCCCCGAACCGAAACCGTCGTCGGCGGGCATAAAAACGAAATAAAGCTGGTCGTTGAGGCGCGTTTTTTTGACGAATCGCGCGACCGTGCAGTCCGGACCGTAGTACAGGCAGTAGACTTTGTCGGCGCGGAACTGGAATTCTTCGATATTTTCCAACGATTCTCCTTTGGCTAGCGGAGCAGCGCCCGCGGCAGCGATATGCGCTTCACGATGACCCGGCCGGTGTACGCCCCCGCTCCGGGCGCCCGAAACCCCCTCTTCGGGAGGCCGAACGTCACGGTCGCGTCGGCGCGAACGCACGCCCCGGCACCCCCGATCGGACGCCCCGAGTCGGCGCCGAGGCCCGAGGGGACGTCGACGCTCAGCACGGGCCGCCCGGAACCGTTGATCGCCCGGACCGCGGCGAGGCCCACCCCGCGCATTTCCCGGGTGAGACCCGTGCCGTAAAGAGCGTCTATGATGATATCACAACTCTTCAGTTCTTTTTCCAGTTTCGGGCCGGCCGGCGGGCGCCTCACCGGGACGCCCATCCGCAGAAGGATCCGCCGGTTGAGGGCGGGTTCGTTTTTCAACTCTCGCGGCGATCCAAAAAAATAAACGCGCGTGCGCACGCCGGCGTTGGCCAGATGTCTGGCCGCGACGAACCCGTCGCCGCCGTTATTCCCCTTGCCGGCGAC
>DATJEK010000114.1:0-20268 GCA_035496715.1 Candidatus Eiseniibacteriota bacterium
GCTCGCCGACACGATCAACGACATGACCAACACGCTCCGCGTCTTCGCGGAGCAGGTCACCACCGTCGCGCGCGAGGTCGGCATCGAAGGAAAGCTCGGCGGACAGGCGCTGGTTCCGGGCGCCGCCGGCACCTGGAGGGATCTCACCGACAACGTCAATTTCATGGCGTCGAACCTCACCAAGCAGGTCCGCGGCATCGTCAAGGTCGTCACCGCGGTCGCCAACGGCGACCTCTCGCAGAAGTTCGTCCTCGAAGCCAAGGGCGAAGTCGCCGCGCTCGCCGAAACCATCAACAACATGACCGACACGCTCCGCACGTTCGCCGACCAGGTCACCTCGGTCGCGCGCGAGGTCGGCACGGAAGGAAAGCTCGGCGGCCAGGCGAAGGTCCCCGGCGCCTCGGGCACGTGGAAGGATCTCACCGACAACGTCAATCAGCTCGCCGGCAACCTCACCTCGCAGGTGCGCGCGATCGCCGAAGTGTCCACCGCCGTCACCCAGGGCGACTTGACCCGGCAGATCACCGTCGAAGCCCAGGGCGAAGTCGCGGCGCTCAAGAACAACATCAACCAGATGATCGGCAACCTGAAGGACACGACGCAGAAGAACTCCGAGCAGGACTGGCTGAAGACCAACCTCGCCCGGTTTTCGGGCATGATGCAGGGCCAGAGGAACATCGTCTCGGTCGCGCAGCTCATCATGTCGGAGCTGACGCCGCTCATCGATGCGCGGCACGGCACGTTCTTCATGGCGGAGCCGGGCCGGGACGGCGAGCCCGAGCTCAACCTCGTGGCCAGCTACGCGTTCACGATGCGCAAAAACGTTTCCAACCGCTACCGCCTCAAGGAGGGGCTGATCGGGCAGTGCGCGTTCGAAAAGAAGAAGATCCTTCTGACGAATCCGCCCCAGGACTACATCGCGATCAGCTCCTCCCTCGGCGAGTCGGTGCCGGCCAACGTGCTCGTCCTGCCGGTCCTCTTCGAAGGGGAGCTGAAGGCGGTCATCGAGCTCGCGTCGTTCCGGCCGTTCAACGCCAACTACCTGAACTTCCTGGACCAGCTGATGGACTCCATCGGCGTCATCCTGAACATGATCTCGTCGACGATGAAGACGGAAGAGCTCTTCAACGAGGTCAAACGCTCCAACGCCGAGCTCGAAGCGCAGGCCAAGGAGCTCGAAGAAAAGGCCAAGCTGCTCGAGCTCAAGAACAAGGAAGTCGAGCTGGCCAGCTTCTCGCTGGAGGAAAAGGCCGAGCAGCTGTCGCTGATCTCGAAGTACAAGTCGGAGTTCCTCGCGAACATGTCCCACGAGCTCCGCACGCCGCTGAACAGCCTGCTGATCCTGTCGAAGATCCTTGCGGAAAACAAAGACAAGAACCTGAGTCCCGAACAGGTCAAGTTCGCGAAGACGGTTTATTCGGCGGGCCAGGACCTCCTGACGCTGATCAACGAGATCCTCGACCTGTCGAAGGTGGAAGCCGGCAAAATGTCGATCGAGCCCGCCTACGTGAGCCTCTCCGAGATCCGCGAGTACCTCGAGCAGAACTTCCGCCCGGTGGCCGCGCACAAGGGGCTCGAGTTCTCGGTCGAGAGCGCGCCGGACCTGCCGCCGACGGTCTTCACGGACACCAACCGCGTGCAGCAGATCCTCAAAAACCTCCTCTCCAACGCGTTCAAGTTCACGGAGAAGGGGAGCGTGACGCTCACGGTGCGGCAGGACACGAAGAGGAACTTCAACATCGACACGCTGGACCGCGCGGAAAAGGTGGTCGCGTTCTCGGTCAGGGACACCGGCATCGGCATCCCGGTCGAGAAGCAGAACATCATCTTCGAGGCGTTCCAGCAGGCGGACGGCACCACCAACCGCAAATACGGCGGCACGGGCCTCGGCCTGACGATCAGCCGCGAGCTCGCGAGGCTCCTCGGCGGCGCCATCGTCGTCGAGAGCACGCCGGGCATGGGCAGCACGTTCACGCTCTATCTGCCGCTGGTGTACGCCGGCGCGGACGCGGCGGTCTCGAGAGAGACCCGCGAGGCGGCCGCTCAGCCGGTGCCGCCGCTTCCCGCGGACGCGAACTTCAAGGGCAAGAAGGTCCTGATCGTCGACGACGATCTGCGCAACCTGTACGCGATCACGAACGTGCTCGAGCCGAGCGGCATGGTGGTCCTGCACGCCGAGAACGGAAAGACGGCGATCCAGGCGCTCAAGGACAACCCCGACACGGACCTGGTCCTCATGGACACGATGATGCCCGAGATGGACGGCGTGGAGGCGACGAAGATCATCCGCCGCATCCCGAAGTTCAAGAACCTGCCGATCCTGTCGCTCACGGCCAAGGCCATGAAGGGGGACCGCGAGAAAGCCATCGAGGCCGGCGCTTCGGACTACATCACGAAGCCGGTCGAGGCGGAAAAGCTCCTCGCGCACATCCACAACTGGATGCACCGGCCGGCCGGGGGCAAGTGACCCGGTAACCGCATGAAGCCCAGAACCAGCATCCTGATCGTCGACGACCGCCCGGACGGTCTCCTGGCCCTCGAGGCCGCGCTCGCCTCGCCGGACTACGAGATCGTCAAGGCGTCGTCCGGCAAGGAGGCCGTGGCCCTCCTCTTCGACCGCACGTACGCCGTGATCCTCCTCGACGTGCAGATGCCGGGCATGGACGGGTTCGAAACGGCGCGAGTGATCAAGCAGCTCAACCCCTCGCGCGACACGCCGATCATCTTCGTGACGGCGATCAACAAGGAAGCCGCGCACATCAACCGCGGCTACGACGCCGGGGCCGTCGACTACATCTTCAAGCCGCTCGACCCGAACGTGGTGCGCTCGAAGGTGAAGATCTTCGTCGAGCTCTACGAGAAGAACCTCAAGATCCGGGAGCAGGCGGATCTGCTTCTCGAGTATCAGAGCCAGGTGACGAAGACGATCACGGACAACGCGACCGTGGCGCTTTTCATGACCGACCGCGAGGGCCGGGTGACGTTTTCGAACCCCGCCGCGGAAGCACTGACCGGCTACGAGGCGCACGAGATCCACGGGAGCCGCCTCGCCGACATCCTCCGCGAAGAACCCCAGGACGGGCCCCCCGTTTGCACCTCCGAGCGGCTCTCCGAGCCGATCCGCGAGTGCGAGTCCGTTTTCACGCGCAAGGACCACAGCCGGTTCTGCGGTTCGGTCTCGACGTCGCCGCTCGTCCAGAACGGCGAGCGCGCGGGCGCGGTCGTCGAGATCCGGGACATCACCGAGGCCAAGCGCGCGGAGGAATCCCTGCGCGAGGCCGCCAATCAGCTCGCGCGCTCCAACCGGGATCTCGAGCAGTTCGCCTACGTCGCTTCGCACGACCTCCAGGAGCCCCTGAGGAAGATCCTTTCCTTCAGCGACCGCCTGAAAGACCCCGGCCTGAAGGAGATCGGCGACCGCGAGCGCGATTATTTCGAGCGCATGCAGGGCGCCGCGATGCGGATGCGGACGCTGATCGACGACCTCCTCAATTTCTCCCGCGTCACGGTCCGCGAAAGCCATTTCGAGGAGGTCGATCTCGGACAGGTCATCTCCGAGGTGCTCTACGACCTCGAGGTGCGCATCAAGCAGACCGGGGCCGTCGTCGAGGTCGACCCGCTGCCCCCGATCGTCGCCAACCCCAGCCAGATGCGTCAGCTCTTCCAGAACCTCATCTCGAACGCGGTCAAATTCGCCAAGAAGGACGAAGCGCCCCGCATCCGCGTGAGCTGGCGCCGGGCCGTGGAGGGCGGCTTTTTCGAAATCGTCGTCGAGGACAACGGCATCGGATTCGAGGAGAAATACCTCGACCGCATTTTCAAGCCGTTCCAGCGCCTGCACGCGCGCACCGAATTCGAGGGCACCGGCATCGGCCTGGCGATCTGCCAGAAAATCCTCCAGCGCCACGGCGGCCACATCACGGCCCGCAGCGCTCCCGGACGCGGCTCGTCGTTCGTGATCGGCCTGCCGCTTCTGCGGATCATCGACGCCTCCACGGAAACCCCGAATAAACACGCCTCCGTCTCCGCGGACTGAGATTTGACCGGGGAAGCGTTCCCGGCTAAACTCATCCGCATGCAGATCCGCTTCCGCCTTTTCTGGGCCCGTTCCGGGCCCGCGGGTTCCAAGGCCTTCAAATCCCCGGCCGCGCACGCCCTTTTCTCCGAATACGCCTCCCGGATCGGGAAGTTCTGTCCCTGCGAGGCTCTCGGGGCGGGGGAGAGGCCTCCCGCCTCCAGGCTCTGGCTCTGCGACCGAGGTCCCGGATCCAAGGTCCTTTCGTCCGAAGAGCTTGCGCGCACCCTCGGCGCGCTCCTGGGCGGCGGCGCGCGCTCTCTCGAGATCGGGATCGGCGGACCGGACGGTTTCTCCAAAGAAACGCTCGCCTCGCTCAAGCCCGACCTCCGATGGAGCTTCGGCCCGCTCACGCTTCCGCACGAGCTCGCGGCGGTCGTCGCGGCCGAACAGGTTTATCGCGCGTGGGCGATCCTGAGGGGGCTGCCGTATCATGCCGGGCACTGACGCGGGCCTGGCGGTCGCGTTCCCGGCGCGGGCGCGGTCCGAGGCGCCGGCGGGATCGTTTATCGTGGGGCCGCTCTACGACTCCGTCTTTTTCATTTTCACGCCGCTTCTGGCGCTGGCTCTCGGAGGCGCGCTCTCGCTGACGCCTCTCTCGAGGGCGGTCTGCGAGCTGAACGGGGAGACGGAGTCCTGCGTCAGCCTCTTCAGCGGCGTGTTCACGGCGGCGCACCTGGTGATCGTTTTTTTTCGCAGCCACGGGGACCGGACGATCTTCCGGCAGCATCCGAAACGCTTCATCCTGGCGCCGCTGGCGCTCTTCGGGGCGATGATGGTCTCGACGTGGATGCTCGTCTTCGTGTTCGTGCTGGCCGTCTGGTGGGACGTGTACCATTCGAGCCTGCAGACGTTCGGGCTCGGGCGTCTTTACGACCGGCGCGCGGGCAACGACGCGGACGCCGGCCGCGGCCTCGACCGGTGGATGAACCTCCTGATCTACGTCGGCCCGATCGTCGGCGGCGTCTCGCTCTCCGCGCACGTCGTGCATTTTTACAAGTTCGAGGGCGTCGGCTCGGCGTTCTTCTCGGCCGTGCCCGAGTTCACCGAAACCCACGCCGGGCTTTTCAACCGCGCGATGATCCTCCTGGGGGCCGCGGGTCTGGCGGCCTACGCCTGGGGCTACGCGCGCCTCATCCGTGCGGGCTACCGCGTCTCTTGGCAGAAGGCGGCGCTCCTCTCGTCCACGGCGGCATGCTCGCTCTTCGCCTGGGGATTCAATTCGTTCGGCCAGGCGTTTTTCATCATGAACTTCTTCCATTCGCTCCAGTATTTCGCCCTCATCTGGTGGAGCGAGAACAAAAACATCGCCGCGGTGCTGGGACTCAAGGGAAGCGCCCGCGCCGCCGCGCTGCCGCTTTTCGTCCTCCTGGCGTTCGCCTACGGCGTGTGGGCGGAGACGTTCGGCCAGACGACTCACGCGGCGATGAGTCTTCTTCTGACGGTATCCATCCTGCATTTCTGGTACGACGGTTTCATCTGGTCGGTGCGCAAAGGACAACTTTCATAAGTCTCTAAGTTGTGGTAGGATAGGTAAAACCTTTCCGGAGAAACCTCGATGAAAAGAGCCTTCTTTTTAGCGTTCCTTCTCTCGCTGTCGCTCACGCCTTCCGTTTTCGCCGACTCCGAAGCCCAGCTCGACCAGCGCATCGAATCCTCCCGCAAAGTCCTCGCCGCGGCGATGGCCTCCAGCGACGAAAGCATCCCCGAAGAGCTCCTGGCCAAGGCCAAGGCGATCGCGGTCTACCCTTCGACGTTGAACGCCGCGTTCATCTTCGGCGGCCGCTACGGCCGCGGCATCGTGATCTCCCGCACGAAAGACGGCGGATGGGGGCCCGTGGCTTTTTCCACGATCGGCGGCGGCAGCTTCGGCCTGCAGGCCGGCGGGCAGGCCACGGACATCATCCTCGTCATCCTGAACGACCGGGGCCTGAACGGAGTCCTCTCGGACAGCTTCACGCTCGGCGCCAACGCCTCGGTCGCCGCCGGCCCGGTGGGCCGCAAGCACGAGGTCGGCACGGATCTTTTCCTTCAGGCGGCGATCATCTCCTACGCGCGCAGCGTCGGCATCTTCGCGGGCGTGGCGCTCGACGGCGCGGTCATGACGCAGGACAACCAGTCCAATTCGACCTACTACGGAAAATCGGTGGGATCCCGCGAGATCTTGCAGGGGAACGCCGTGGAGCCCAAAGGCAACACGGTCGCGCTCATCAAGGACCTCGAGGACTATTCCGCCCGGTGGGGCAAGCGCGGAGGCTCCGGTCCGGCCGTCTACGACCGTCCTGCCCAGGCCGACATCAAGCCCGATCTGACGGGCCTCCTCACGAGCGTCGACATGAACGAAGGCGAGATCGTGGTCATGACCGACCGTCCGGAGGGCCAGAAGACCGGCCAGGCCGAGGTGCGCGTCCAGGCCGAGCGCACGGTGCTGGCGGGACTCAAGACCGGCGACCGCGTCCAGGTCTACCTGGACGGGCAGGGCAAGGGCAAGCACGCCTTCCGCGTGGTGCGCGAACGGTAGCGATGGCCGAATCGACGCACGTCCTGCGCATCGAGTGCCCCGACGAAAAGGGGCTCGTCTACAAAGTCACCGAGGTCCTTTTCAAGAAGGGCCTCAACATCGTCAACAACGCCGAGTTCGTGGACCACGCGAACCGGCGTTTTTTCATGCGGACGGAGTTTTCCGGCTCCGTCGACTCCAAGTCGGTCCTGAAAAGCCTCCGCTCGCGTCTCCCCGAAGGCGCCGCCGTCGAAATCGCCCGCGAGCGGAAGAAAGACGTCGTCGTCCTCGGCTCGAGCGAGCCGCACTGCGTCGGCGACCTCCTCCTGCGGCACGCCAACGGCGAGCTTCCCGCGCGAGTCCTGGCCGTCGTGTCCAACCACGCCTCGCTGAAGAAGCTGGTCGGCCGTTTCAGGGTCCCGTTCCATCACGTTCCGGCGAAAGAGGACGATCGCGCCGCTCACGAAGCGGCTGTCCTCAGGATCCTTTCTCGCTACCGTCCCGAGTACCTCGTCCTCGCCAAGTACATGCGCATCCTCTCCGCGCGCTTCCTGGCGCGTTACAGGAACCGCGTGATCAACATCCACCATTCGTTCCTGCCCGCGTTCGTCGGCGCCAATCCGTACCGCCAGGCCTCGGAGCGCGGCGTGAAGATCATCGGCGCCACGGCCCACTACGTGAACGAGGAGCTCGACATGGGGCCGATCATCGCGCAGGGCGTGATCCCCGTCGACCACTCGCACAGCGCGGTCGACATGGCCCAGGCCGGCCGGGACGTGGAGAAGATCGTCCTGGCCCGCGCGCTCAAGCTCGCGTTCGAGGACCGCATCTTCGTCAGCGGAAACAAGACCGTCATCTTTGACTGAGGCGCGGCTCGAAAACGGGGTGCAGGCCGCGGGCCGCGACCTCTTCGAGCGCGCCCGGCGCAAGCGGCTCCTCCGGGCGCTGCGCGCCTTCGACCCCGCGGAGCGCCTCGTGCGCCTCGCCGGCCGTGACGCCTTCACGCGCGTGCGGCTCCTCCAGTTCACCGCGGCCCTGCCGCTCCTCCAGGACGACCCCGCCCGCGTCGTTTCCGCGCTCGGCGAATACTTCTCGGACCGCCGCGTCTCGCGCGCGCTCCGGTTTCCGGCGCTCCTGGCGCCCCGCCTGCCCGCGCGCTTCGTTGCCGCGGCCGTCCTCTTTTCGGTCGAGGGTCTCGTCGCGCGGCGATTCTTCGCGGGCGAGACGCTCGAGGACGCCATGGCCGCCGTCCGGCGCCTCGAAAAAAAAGGCCTCGACGTGTCCGTGGACGTCCTCGGCGAGCGCTCGCTCTCGCGCGAGGACGCCGAGCGCTACGTCTCCGAATATCTCCAGCTTTTCGAGTCGCCGGGCATCGGAGACGTCTCGATCAAGCTCACGAGCCTCGATCCCGAATTCAATCCGGCGGCGCCCGCGCGGACGAAGGCCGCGGTGAAAACGCAGCTCCGCAAGGTGCTGGACAAGGCGCGCGCCTCGGGAGCTTCCGTGACGATCGACATGGAGCACTACGCCGGAAAGGATCTGACGCTCGACGTTTTTCTCGAGACTCTCGAGGAGGAGCCGCCGGTGGCTCTCAGCCTCGCCGTACAGAGTTACGTCCGGGGAGAGTCGTCCGCCGACCTGTCCCGGATCATCGCCTGGGCCGAGGCGCACCCCGGGCGGCGCCCCGGCGTGCGGCTCGTGAAGGGGGCCAACTGGGACCACGAAGTCGCGACCGCGCTCGCGAAGGGCTGGACGCCGCCCCTTTTTCTCGACAAGGCCGAAACCGACCTCGCGTTCGAGGCGAACGTGCGGCTCCTTCTGGAGCACGCGGGCGTCCTGCGCCCGGCGTTCGGCACGCACAACCTGCGGTCGATCGCCTCGGTGCTCGCGTGGGCCGACGCGCTGGGCGTCGACCGCAAGGATTTCGAGTTCCAATTCCTCTACGGCATGATCCCCGCGGAGGCCGTGGCGGCCGTTCGCGAAAAAGGCTGCCGGGTGCGGTTCTACACGCCCTACGGCGACCTGATCCCCGGGCTGGCGTACCTGGTCCGGCGCCTCCTCGAAAACTCCTCCAACCAGTCGTTCCTGAAACAGCTGTCGTACGACGAGGCCTCGATCGCGAAGCTCCTGGCGCCGCCGCGACCGAAGGCGCTCCGCGAAATCCCTCACGAGGCGCCGGGAGAGGGCACGCCCGCGCCGCGCGACGGACGGAGCCTGCGCCTCCTGAAAAATCTTTCGGCGGCCTTCTCGCGCTGGACGGTGGCCGGCGTGTCTCAAAAGGAGCTCCGCGAAGCGACGCGGATCTTCGACGCGTACGCGGAACGTCTGCGGGAGCTTTCGCGGAAATCGCTTTCCGCCGTCGAGTCGGTCCCCGGCGAGCAGAACGCCTACTTTTACGTCCCGCGCGGGGCCGGGGCGCTGATCTTCGAGGGCGAAGAGCCCGCTCTCGCGCAGTTCGCGGAGCGTCTGGCCGGACCCGTGGCCGGCGGCTGCCGCGTCATCGTCTCTCTTCCCGGTGAGAAGTGGCGCGGCGCCCTGCTCCCGCTGCTGGGCAAAGCGGGACTGGGACCGGAGGACGTCGAGTTCGCCGGAGCCCGCGCCGCGCCGCGCGACAACGAATCGCTCGCGCGCCGACCGGACCTGGCCTGGATTTCCTACCAGGGCCCGCCGGACCGCGCCGCGTTTCTCAGGCGTCTCACGCTGGACGACCTGGAGAAGCAGGCGTGCGTGAAGCGCTTCGTCACGGACGTCACGCCCGAATACGCGCTCGAATTCGTGACGGGTAAATCCGTCTCGGAGAACACGCTGAAAAGCGGCTTCGCGCCGGACCTGGACAAAAGGGGAGGCCTGCCGGGCTTCCGCAGTCTTCCCGAGCCCGAGCTTCACAAGGCCGCCGCGCGCGCCGAAATGGAAAGCGCGCTCGCGGGCTCGGAGGCGGCGTTCCGAAGCCGCCGCGCGGCGATCACGACCGCCCTGCCCGGAGACGTCGACCGCGCCGTGCGCGAGGCCCGGGCGGCGTTTCCCGCCTGGGCGGGCCTGAGGGCGGAGGAGCGCGCCGTGATTCTGGCCAAGGCGGCGGAGCGGATGGCGGCCGATCGCGCGAGGCTGGCCGCGCTCATCGTGCGCGAAGCCGGGAAAAACATCGAAGAGAGCCTGCGCGACGTGGGGGAGGCGGTCGATTTTCTGCGCTACTACGGCCTCGATGCGGTGCGCCTGGAAGAGGAGGGCGCGCCCGAGGGATGGAAGCGGCGGCCCTTCGGCGTGGCCGGAGTGATCTCGCCGTGGAATTTTCCGCTGGCGATCCCCGCAGGCATGGTCGCGGCGGCGCTGGCGGCGGGAAACGCCGTGGTGTTCAAGCCTTCCGAAGAGACCCCCGCGATCGCCTCGGAGCTCGTTCGTCTTTTGGAGGAAGCGGGCCTGCCCGCGGGGACGCTGGGTTTCGTCCCCGGCACCGGCGAGGACGCCGGACGCCGCCTAGTCGAGCATCCGGGCGTGGACCTCCTGGCCTTCACCGGCTCGCGGGAGACGGGTTTTTCGCTCGTCCGCAGCGGCAAGCCCGTCCTCGCCGAGATGGGCGGCAAAAACGCGATCCTCGTCGACGACACGGCCGACCTCGACGAGGCGGCCGCGGGCGTCGTGATTTCGGCGTTCGGTTCCTCGGGGCAGAAGTGCTCGGCCTGTTCGCGGGTGATCGTCCTCCGGGGCGCGAAGAAACGCTTTCTCGAGCGTCTGGCGGCCAAGTTCGGGTCGATGGTGATCGCCGCGCCGGACGACCCGGCCTGCCGTCTCGGCCCGCTCGTCGGACCCGAGGCCCGCGCGAAGGTCGAATCCTACCGGGCCGTCGCGAGCCGGGAAGGGCTGAAGGTCCTGGCGGAGCGAAAAGGGATCGACGTGGATCCGGCCGTCTATTTCGACGTGCCGGAAGACTCCCGGCTCGCGCGCGAGGAGATCTTCGGGCCGCTTCTGTGCGTCTTCACGGCGAAGGACTTCGAGGACGCCGTCCGCCTGGCCAATTCCACGCCGTTCGCGCTGACGGCCGGGCTCTATTCGCAGTCTCCCGCGCGGATCGAGGCCGCCAGGGAGCGCCTCGAGGCCGGAAACGTCTACGTGAACCGTCCGATCACAGGCGCCGCCGTGAACCGCCAGCCGTTCGGGGGCTGGGGCCACTCGGGGACGGGCATGAAGGCGGGAGGACCGGACACGGTGCGCCAATTCACCCGCTGGGAGAGCCTCCGGTGACTCGATTTTCTTGTCAGTCTCCCTCCCGTGTGCTAGGATCAAGGGCATGAGCAGCATCAACGACGCGTTGAAGAAGGCCGCTCAAACCAATGAGCAGATCGTCCGCGTTCCCCGGACCGGCCGGGACCGCACGATCGCGACCTTCGCCATTCTTTTCCTCATTTTCGGCTGCCTCGCCGCGGCCGGCGTCACCATCGCGATCGAGCGCAGCGACCGTCAGCGCGCCGACGCCGACCTCTCGGCCAAAATGGTCACCCTCTCCCAGAAATACGACCGCATCATGGAATTTCTCGACAAGAGCGACTCCAACCTCGACATCCGCGTCCAGCTGGACATGATGGACCTGCGCTCGGAGTACAAGGCGCTCGTCGCCCGGTTCGATTCCATGTCGCTCGAAGACAAAATGTCGCTCAAGGCCGAGGCCGTCACGCTCCGCAAGGAGATGAAGTCCGAGCTCCAGCTCCTGGCCAAGCGCCTGCACAACGTCGAGCGCGACCATTCCGTCCTCGCCGACCGCATCGAGGAAATCAAAGAGCCGAAAGCTGAGTCCGCCGAAAACCCCGTTCCCGCCGCGTCCTAAGATCTCCGGCCGGCGCCGATGATCCCGCTTCCGCCCGTTCGCCAACGATGGAAAGATTTCGCGTACGCCGGCGCCGCGGCGGCCGTGTACTTCGTCCTCGCCCGGTTCGGGCTGTCCCTCGCATTTTTCAATAAAAACGCCAGCGCCGTCTGGCCCCCGACCGGCGCCGCCATCGCGGCGGTTCTTTTTTTCGGCCCGTGGATCCTGCCGGGCGTCTTCGTCGGCGCGTTCGCGGCCAACTTCGCGACCTCGGGCGTCTGGTGGACGTCGCTGTCGATCGCAGCGGGCAACACGGCGGAGGCGTTCCTCGGGGGCTGGTTCACGATCCGTTTCGCGGGCGGCCTCGCGGCCTTCGACCGTCCCACCCGAATTTTCAAATACGTCGTCCTCGCCGGACTCGTGAGCACCGCCGTCTGCGCCGGGTGGGGGACGACGACGCTCTGCCTGGGCGGACTCGCCCCCTGGCCGCACTACTTCTGGGTCGCGGCCACGTGGTGGCTCGGCGACGCGGTCGGCGCGCTGGTCCTGACGCCGGCGATCGTCCTCTGGGTGATCAAGCCGTCGAGCCGCGGCGGCTGGAAAAAGGCCGGGGAGGCCGCGCTCCTCTTCCTGGTCGCGGTCCTCGTGACGCAATTCATTTTCGGCGGGTGGTCGCCGGGCACGCGTCACTATCCGCTGGGCTATCTCTGTATCCCCGTTCTGTTGTGGGCTTCGTTCCGGTTCGACCAGCGGACGGCCGTCACCACGGTGATCGTGATCCTGGCGTTGGCGCTCCGCGGGACGCTGATGGGCTTCGGCCCGTTCAGCCTGTCCGAGCCCAACAAGTCCCTGCTTTTCCTGCAGACGTTCGGCGCCACGATCGGCGTCATGACGCTCGTCCTGGCGGCGGTGGTCGCGGAGGCGGACCGCTCGCGGCGGGTCGCCGAGCTGCAGTACGCGATCGCCCGGATTCTGGCCGAGGCCGAAGGGCTCGAGAGCGGCCTGTCGCGCATGCTCCGGCTGATCGCCGAGTTCCTGGGCTGGGACTGCGCCGTGATCTGGACGGTCAACGAGCGCAGGACCGCGCTCCACTGCGCCCAGGGCTGGCGGTCGCCCAGGGTTCCCGCCGCGGACGAGTTTCTCGAGGCGAGCCGCCGGATGACCTATTATCCGGGCATCGGCCTGCCGGGCCGCGTCTGGAAAACGGGCGAACCGATGTGGATCGGAAACGTCGCGATCGACCCCAATTTCCCGCGCGCGGCGGCGGCGCTCAAATGCGGGCTTCACGGCGCGTTCGGATTTCCGTTCACGCAGGGGAAGGAATTCGCCGGCGTGCTCGAATTTTACAGCCGGCGCGTCGAAAAGCCGGACACCGATCTCCACCTGGCGATCGCCTCGACCGGCAACCAGATCGGCCAGCTGATGGAGCGCCTGCGCATGAGCCGCAACCTGGAGCGGCGCGTCGCCGAGCTCCAGACCAAGGAGCGCGAGCTGCGCCTCATCACGGACTCGGTGCCGGTGCTGATCGCCTACGTCGACCGGGAGGAGCGCTACCGCTTCGCCAACCGCGCCTACGAGGAATGGTTCGGCCGCCCGAGAGCGCCCCTTCTCGGCAAGAAAGTCCGCGAGATCCTGGGCGACCGCGCCTACGAGCTCGTGAAGCCGCACCTGAAGCGCGCGCTCGGAGGCCAGCGCGTGACGTACGAGAGGCTGCTCAACCGGGGAGGGCGGGATCACTTCATCCAGGCGACCTACGTGCCGGAAAAGGGCCCGGACGGGCGCGTGCAGGGCTTCTTCGCCGTCCTGGCGGACATCACGCAGGCGAAAAAGAGCGAGGAAAGCCTGCTCAAGGCCAAGCGCGACCTCGAGGCGCGGACGGCCGAGCTCGAGTCCGCCAACCGCGGCCTCCTCAACTCCAACCGCGAGCTCGAGCAGTTCGCCTACGTCGCCTCGCACGACCTGCAGGAGCCGCTCCGGAAGATCATCACGTTCAGCGACTACCTGAAGGAAAAGACGCCCACGCTCGACGCCTCGGAAAAGGAATATTTCGTCCGCATGAACCACGCCGCCGAGCGCATGCGGACCGTCATCGAGGATCTTCTGAATTATTCGCGCGTCTCCCGCGCGGCGGACCTGGAGCCGCTGGACCTGGGGGAGACGCTGAAGGAAGTGATGACCGACCTGGAGATCGTGATCAAAAATTCGGGAGCGCGCGTCGACGTGCGCGCCCTGCCGCGGGTGCTCGCGAACGCGACCCAGATGCGGCACGTCTTCCAGAACCTCATCACCAATTCCATCAAGTTCGCGCGCCGCGAAGAGCCGCCGGTCGTCGTGATCGAGGGGATCCCGTGCGCGGAGCCGGGGATGGCCGCGGTGCGCGTCATCGACAACGGCATCGGCTTCGACGAGAAGTACAAGGACAAGATCTTCCAGCCGTTCCAGCGCCTGAACCCGCGCGAGTACGAGGGGTCCGGGATCGGCCTGTCGATCGTCCTCAAGATCGTCCAGAACCACGGCGGACGGATCGGCGTGAAGAGCGAGCCCGGCAAGGGGGCCGAATTCACTCTGTTCCTCCCCGCGGCCTGACGGGGACCCGAAAAATCCTATGCCTCCGCTGAAACGCTCCGACCTCATCCTGCCGGCCGTCTGGTGCGCGGTCACGGTCGCCTCCGCGCTGGCCTTCCACGCGTTCGTGGACATCAAGCCCCACGTGGACGAGAATTTCTTCTTTTCGAGCGACGATCCCCAATTTCAGGCCGACCAGAACATTTCCAAGACATTCCCCGCGCCCGAACAGCTCGTCTTCAGCGTGAAAGGCGACCTGCGTTCTCCGTCGTACGTCGAAAGGATCGGGCGGCTGACCGAAGAGGTGAGGGCCCTGCCGGAAACGTCCGACGCACAGTCGCTGACGCGCGGCCCGAGAAGCCCCGCCGACGCGTTCGAAAGCCCGCTCTGGAAGCGGGCGCTCATCGCCGACGACGGCAAGGCCTCCATCGTCCTCGTGCTGGTCAAGCCGGACGGCGTCGAGACGATCCTTCCCAAGCTCGAGGAGATCCGGCGGCATTCCCAGGCCCCCGATTTCAAGGTCGTCCTTTCCGGGGCGCCGTACATCGTGGAGATGATCCGCCAGAGCCTGCTGAGAGATTTTCTCGTCTTCAGCGTGGTGGCGTTCTGCGTGTTCGCGGCGGCGATCTACGCGCTTTTCCAGTCGCTTCCGATCCTCGCGGGCTCTCTCCTGGCCTGCCTGAACGCCGGACTCCTGACGCTGACGGCCGCGGAGTGGCTGAATATCCAGATCGGCCCGCTCACGTCGAACCTCTCGGTGATCGTCTTCGTGCTGACGCTGACGCACGTCATCTTCATCACGTTCAACTGGAAGCACGCGCTGACGCTGGGCCGCCGCGACGCCGCGTACGTGGGGACGATGATGACGTTCGTGCCCTCCTTCTGGAGCATGGTGACCCAGCTCCTGGGGTTCACGAGCCTGTTGTTCGTGCAGGCGACGCCGCTGCGCCAGCTCGGCACCGCCGGCATCATCGGGTCGCTGATCTCTTTCGCGACGGCCTACCTGATCTACCCGTCGTTCCTGCGCCTGGAAACCTCACGGTTTCCCGAAGGCCGCCGCCGGGGCGTGCGGCCGCCGGGCCGCTCGCTCTTCTTCGAGCGCTCGCACGGCCGCGCGGTCTTCCTCCTCTTCGTGCTGACCGGGATCGCGGCGGCGGGCATCTCGAGCCTCAACGCGGACCCGGACCTTTTCTCGTATTTCAAGCAGGGGGGAGAGCTGCGCGCGGGCCTGGAGTCGATCGACGAGCACGGCGGGAGCACGCCGCTCAATCTCGTCGTCGCGGACCCCTCGGGCAAGACGCTGGATTCGGGAGAGGCTTACAAGCGCCTGTGGACGCTGCACCAGGCGCTCGAGAAGGACCCCGCGGTCGGAAGCGTGATCTCCCTCCCGGCGATCCTCGGCGAGGCCAAGAGGGCGCCGTTCGCGTCCTACCTGCCGACGAGCTGGCTCGTCGACCTCCTCGAGATGCCTCAGTTCGGCAAGGTCGTGCGTTATTTTCTGACCGAGGACAAGAAGCGGGCGCTCTTCTTCCTGCGGATGAACGAAATGAACCGCGACACGACCCGCCTCGAAGTGGTCAAGCGCGTGGAGGGAATCGTGCGGCAGGAAGGGTTCGTCCCTGTCCAGGTGGGCGGCGTGTATGTGCTGCAGGGGAAGATGTCCCAGCTCGTCGTCTCGAGCACGCTCGACGGGCTCTTCATCCTCATCCTGATTTTCGTCCTGATCGGCGGGGCGATGCTCCTGTCCTTCCGCGTGATGGCGGCGATCTTCGTGAGCCTTCTCCTCATCCCGCTCTGGACGATCGGCGTGCTGGGCCACTTCCGCGTGCCGTTCGACATCATCTCCTGCCCGGGCGTGAACATCGCGATCGGCATCGGCGTCGACGCGCTGATCAACATGATCTTCTTCGTGCGCCGCCAGGCCGCCAAGCGGCGGATCACGCGCGAGGACTGGACGGCGGCGTGCGCGCGCCTGTGGCGGCCGATCTTTTATTCGACGGTGGTGGTCTGCATGGGGTTCGGGATCTTCGCGTTCTCGGCGTTTCCGCCGACCCAGCGCTTCGGGCTGTCGGTGATCCTGAGCTCGCTCATGTCGCCGATGGCGGCGCTCTTCGTGTTTCCGTGGCTGGCGGGCGGCGGGGTAAAGAAAAAGGACTAGCGGGGAAGGGAGTCGCCCCGGCCTGTGAGCCGGGCGAAGAAGTCGTCGAGGCGGGTTTTCAGGTGGACCCAGTTGATCGCGCTGGCGGCCTTGAGCTCGTCGAGGTACCGCTTGAGCTCGTTGCGGTCGCGAAGGAGGGAGTTCATCGCGTCGGCGATGCTCTTTCGCTTGCCGTCGTCGCCGTAGTCCTTCTCCTTCTGCAGGTCCTCGATGCGCTTGTTGATCGAGTCGAGGAGCTCGTTGAACTTCTTCTTGTAGGCGCCCTTCTGGTCGTCCCATTCCTTGCGCAGGCCGTCCGCGCGCTCGTGAAGCGCCTTGTCGTCGGCCGGAGGGGGCGCGGGTTCTTCGGCTCGCGCCGGGGCGGCGGCCAGGCCGAACGCCAGGGAAACCAGGAGAGGGAAGAGGATCTTTTTCATGCGCCCATCCTAACGCCGCGACGATTAGGCCAGGATTAAAACGAGATTAATTTTGTTTAAGAAAAAACCCCGCCGGACTCGCGCCCGGCGGGGTTCGGTCTTTTTCGGGGCTTAGCGGGCTTCGCGCCTGTTCTCGCGGCGCTCTTGGCGCGCCTCGTGCCGCTCGGCGCGGCCGACCCGGCCGTCGCCGTTCTTGTCGGCCTTTTCTTTCCACTCCGCGCGCCTGGCCTCGGCGTTCGCGCGCTCGGTGTCGTCGACGGTGCCGTCATGGTTCTTGTCGGCCCGGCGTTCCATCTTCTCGTGCTTCTTTTCCTTCCAGGTATCGATCGCCTGCTGCTTCTCGGTCGGGTCGATCTTGCCGTCGCCGTTGGTGTCGACCTTGGCCTTCCATTCGGCGCGCTTGGCCTCGGCGGCCGCGCGTTCCGTGTCGTCCACCGTGCCGTCGTGGTTCGTGTCGGCCTTTTCCTTCCAGTGCCGCCGGCTGCGGTCGGGCGTCGCGCCCGGGCCGCCTTCGGGCCCCGGAGGGTTCTCCCAGTTGGTGCCCCTGCCGCCGGCCGGACCGGGAGGGTTGTCGTCCTTGTCGTACGCGAAGGCCGCGGTGCCGAAAGCCATGCCCGCCGCTAGCGCGATCGTCAAAAGCGCGTGTTTTTTGTGCCGTTTCATTAGGATCTCCTTGGTTGGATCGAAACTTCATTATGCCACAAGCGCGTTTATCGAGAGCTCTTTTTCTGCCTTTTAGACGCGCCGGACTGTAAAAGGTTTAACCTTTTCAACCGTCTGCGATTATTCGGGTTACGGCTTAGAATCTTCTAATCGGAAATTAACCGTCCTTTAAGCCGCGCGGGGATAAACTGGATTGAAGATATTCCGAAGGACCGGAGGATTACCCATGAACACAGCTCTGAGAACCGAAGAAAAGCCTCTTTCCGACGTGATCCGCGACCGGCGCGCGACGGACCATTTCAAACCGGACCCCGTGGCGCCGAGGGATCTGGAGCAGATCCTGCGGGCCGGACTCGAGGCCCCCAGCGGCTACAATCTCCAGCCCTGGCGCTTCATCGTCGTCCGCAGCGATCCCCAGAAGCAGAAGCTCAAAGCGGCCGCGATGAACCAGCCCAAGGTCGGCGAGGCCCCGGTCGTGATCGTGGCCTGCGGCGACCCGGCGGGCTGGAAGAACGGCGACATGGACGAGACGTTCCGCCTCGCCGCCGAGAACGGCTACGGCGGGCCCGCCCAGCACGAGGCCGCCAAGAAAAGCATCACGGGATTTCTCGGCGGGACCCTCGGGGACGCCGGAGGCCTCGCGCCGGACTTGGGGCTCTGGGTGAACCGGCACGTCATGATCGCGTTCACGCACATGATGCTGATGGCCGAGGCGCTGGGGTACGACACCGCGCCGATGGAGGGATTTTTCGAGTCGAAGGTGCGGGAGGCGCTGGAGATCCCGGCGCACGTGCGCGTCGTGGCGCTCCTGGCGATCGGGCAGAGGGAAGGGGACGACAAGAAGTACGGCGGGCGTTTTCCCCTGTCCCGGACGGTCTTTTTCGAACGCTGGGAAGGGAAGTAGGCCGGACCGCTATTTGCGGTTCGAGAAAGCGTCCTGGACGGAGCCGCTGGCGTTGGTGATGTCGCGCCCGACGCCCTTCACGGTCTCGCACCCGGCCAGGGCCAGGCCCGCGGCGAGAAGAGCCACCGCGACGATCGTTTCCCGCATGCTGGTTTCCTCCGACCAAGAGTGTAGCGCGTCCCCCGCCCCTTTCGCAAGTCTCTCGCCGTCGCGACGGGACGGCTTTTCTGATAGACTATCCGGCGGGAGGGGACATGGCGAAACAGTCGGCGGACAAGGGAAGCTGGCCGGGTTTCATCGACGGCGTGGACGAGTTTTCCCACCTCATCATGGTCAAGCTGAAGGGCGACCTCGACTTCCATGCCGTCCCGGAGGTCACGCGCTTCCTCGACAACAGCGACAACGGCCGCAAGCTCACGAAAAAAAGCGTCCTCTTCGACCTGCGCAAGGTGGAAAAGGTCGACACCGCGGTCATCGCCCAGCTCATCGTCGTCCTCTCGAAGCTCAAGCAGAGAAATTTCAAGCTCGGCCTCATGAACGTCCCCGACCGCCTGAACGGCATCGTCGAGATCCTCAAGCTCGAGGACATCCTCCGCATCTTCCCGACCAAGTCCGACGCCTTCAACGAGATCCTCGCCTGGAGCGAGGACTGGAAATAAGCCTCAGCCGACCCGGCCGTCGCGTCGCTCGCGCCGGATGCCTTCGTCGGGGCCGTACGGATGTCCGCCGAACCCGTGGCGCATCATGGCGACGGCCCGGGCCCATTCCTTGCGGTCGTCGCGGGAGGCGAAAAGCTGCATCACGGACTGCGCGATGACCGGGATCGGGACCTCCATCTTCAACGCGTCCGAGACGAGCCAGTTGACCTCGCCCGTGTCCTCGACGTAGGAGGGGACGGAATCGGTGGTGCCCGCGCGGCAGGCCGCTTCCATGAGATCGACGAGCCAGGAGCGGATCACCGAGCCGTGGCGCCAGCAGCGCAGGATCTCGGCGGGATCGAGCTTCTCCCGGTACCCCCTCAGGAGCGCCATACCCTCGCCGATCGCCTGGAGCATCCCGAATTCGATCCCGTTGTGCACGAGCTTCGTGAAGTGTCCCGCGCCCGGCCCTCCGGCATGCACGTATCCGTCCGGCACCGCGAGCGTCCGGAGGATCGGCTCGATCCGCTCGACCGCGTCCCTGTCTCCGCCGGCCATGAAGCAGGCGCCGTTCCGCGCGCCGTCCACCCCGCCGCTCGTTCCCAGGTCCACGAAGCGCAGGCCCTTTTCCGAAAGCGCCCCGTGCCGGCGGATGGAGTCGCCCCAGTACGAATTGCCCCCGTCCACGAGGACGTCGCCCTTTTCCAGGACGCCGGCCAGCTCCGTCAGGAGCGCGTCGACGGCCGGTCCCGCCGGGATGTAGATGAAAATCGCGCGCGGCGCCTGGAGGACGGTCCGGAACGCCTTCAGCTCGGGCACCGCCACGAGCCCCGCCCGGACGAGCTCCTCGGGAGGTTTTCCCAGCGTGTAACCCGCGACGCGCAAACCTTTCGTCATCGCCTGCAGCGAGAGGTTGCCGCCCATTTTGCCGAGCCCGATGACCCCGAATTCGCTAGTGGCCATGTTTCTCCTTGTCCAAAGCGCGCAGCGCCGCCCGCGCGGGCGCGCCGTCGCTTTTCAGAATCTTGAGCGGAAGACACGCGAGCTCGTAGCGTCCCGGTTTCACGTGCGTCAGGTCCAGGCCTTCGATGATCCAGATGCCGGCTTTGAGCAGGGCAAAGTGGGTTTCGTGACCGTCCTTCGAGAACCCGCCCACGGACAGATAATCGATGCCCACCGCGCGGACCCCGAGCGCTGCGAGGTACGAAGCCGACGTCCGGGAGAGGTAGACGAAATCTTTGACGAAGCCCCGGCGTTTCCAGCACCGCGGCGAATTCCGCGTCTTGAAGAGGATGCGTTCGCCGCGGCGGATGCGGTGGGGGATGAGCTCGGCCGGGCGGATGACTTCGGGATCCAGGATCCGGATGTCCCGCGCGGGTCCCATCGTCGCCGAAAGCGGCATCCGGTCGAGCCCTTTGGCGCCCCGGATGAAGTGCAGCGGCGCGTCCATGTGCGTGCCCGTGTGCGACCCCATCCGGATCCGGGAGACGTTCGCCGCGCCGCCCTTGGCCAGGTCGGAGGTCTTGTCGATCCGGACCTCGGGGTCGCCGG
>DATJEK010000115.1:0-6216 GCA_035496715.1 Candidatus Eiseniibacteriota bacterium
CGCGAAATCCGTGGAGTCCTTGAAAAGGCCGGTGAATTTTCCGAGCGCGAAAAAAGCGCCGTACAGGAGGAAGAGAAGATAGCTCGCGAACTGCGGCGGCATGTAACGCCCGGTGTCCCAGCCCGTCGCCCCGATCGCGAGCGCGTGGTTCACGACGATGGGCTCGTCCTGGTGGTAGGCGTACGGAAGGCCGAAGCCCAGACCCCACAGCCTCAGCGCGAGTGCCGCGGCGAGAATGACCGCGAAGGCGGTCCGGGACCTCATTCGGGATTTTTCAGGATGTAGAGCGGGCGGCCGCGCGTCTCGTCGTAGGTGCGCGCGAGATAGCTCCCGAGCACGCCGATCGAGATCAGCTGGACACCGCCGAAGAAGAACACGACCGACGTGACGCACGCCCAGTGCCAGGTCGGAACTCCGGCCGCGCGCATCCAGAGGAGCCGCGCGCCCATGAGCGCGGAGGCGAAGACCGCCGCCGATCCGAAATAAAGCGGAAGACGCAGCGGCAGGAACGAGAAATGCGCCACGCCGCTCCAGGCGAGCTTGAGCATCAGCGAAAGCGGATATCGCGTCTCGCCGGCGAAACGCGCCTGGCGCTGGATCGGGATGCCGATCTGGCGGAAACCCGCCCAGACGACCAGGCCCCGGATGTAGGGGCCCTGCTCGCGCATGCCCTTCAGGACGTCGGCCATGCGCCGCGAGATCAGGCGGAAGTCGCCGACGTCCGCCGGAATGTCGACGTTCGAGATCTTGCGCAGGAAACGGTAGTAGGCGGCCGACGTGAATTTTTTGAAGAGCGTCTCCCCCGCCCGCGAGGCGCGCACCGCGTAGACGACGTCGTAGCCCTCTTTCCATTTGGCCACGAACTCGGGCAGCGTCTCCGGCGGGTCCTGCAGGTCGGCGTCCATCACGACGACGGCCTGCCCGCGCGCGTGGTCGAGGCCCGCCTTGATCGCGGCCTGGTGGCCGAAGTTGCGCGAGAACTCGAGGACGCGCACCGTGGCGTCGCGGCGGGCGATGTCTTCCAGGAGCGCGGACGTGCCGTCTTTCGAGCCGTCGTTCACGAGGAGGATTTCGCAAGGGAGGCCCATGGTTTTCAGGACGGCGGAAAGCTGGCGGTGGAACTCGACGATCCCCTTCTCTTCGTTGTAGACGGGAGCGACGACGGAGAGGACGGGAGCGGCGGTCATTTTTTGCCGAAAAATTCGCGGACCGCCGAGATGACGGCCTTTTTCTGGCCGGCCGACATCTCGGGGAACATCGGCAGGGACAGGACGCGGCTCGTCACGCGCTCGCAGACCGGGAAGTCCCCCGCCTTGTAGCCGAGACCGCGGTAGCACGGCTGGAGATGAAGCGGCAGCGGGTAGTAGACACCCGAACCGATGCCGCGTGACGTCAGATGGGCGGCCAGCTCGTCTCGGCGGTCGGTCTGGATCGAATAGAGGTGGTAGACGTGCTTCATCCCCGCGGGGACGGCCGGCGTCTCGAGGGGCAGCCCGCGCAGGCCGCGGTCGTAGTCGGCCGCGTGACGGCGCCGAAGCGCGTTCCAGCGGGCGATGTGGCCGAGCTTGACGCCGAGCACCGCCGCCTGCATCTCGTCGAGCCGGCTGTTGATGCCGATGAAGTCGTGATGGTATTTCCGGGTCGAACCGTGGTCGCGCAGCACGCGGACCTTCGCGGCCAGCGCCTCGGAGCGGGTCACCAGCATGCCGCCGTCGCCCGCGCCGCCGAGATTTTTGGTCGGATAAAACGAGAGGCATCCCGCATCGCCGAGACCCCCCACCGGTTTGCCGCCGCATTCGGCGCCGATCGCCTGGGCCGCGTCTTCGATCACGGCGAGGCCGCGCTTTTTGGCGAGCGCCAGGATCGCGCGCATGTCGCAGGGCAGACCGAACAGGTGCACCGGCAGGAGCGCCTTCGTGCGGGAAGTGACCGCGGCGGCCGCACGCGCGGGGTCGAGGTTGAACGTCGCGGCGTCGATGTCGGCGAAGACGGGAGTCGCGCCGGTCCGCGAGATCGATCCCGCGGTGGCGAAAAAGGTGAACGGAGTGGTCACGACCTCGTCCCCGGGGCCTACCCCCAGCGCCAGGAGGGCGAGGTACAGCGCGTCGGAGCCCGACGCCAGGCCGACGGCCTGGGAAGCGCCGGTCAGGGCGGCGATCCGCTTCTCGAGCGAAGCGCCCTCTCCCTTCAGCACGAACTGCTGGGAGTCGATCACTCGCGCGACGGCGGCGCGGATGGGTTTCTTGAGCGCGCGGTGCTGCTCCTTGAGGTCGATGAACGGGATCTTCACAGGGAGGGCCCGCGCCTCAACCGGCGACGAGCTGGGTGTCGGCCTGGTGGACCTTCACGGTCTCGTAGTTGGTGTTGCGCTGGACGGGCGTCTTCCCCGTCTCGGCGATGAGCCGGATCGCCTCTTCCTTCGTGACACCGGCGTAGAGCTTGTCGCTCTTGGTCGCGCTCACGACGTTCTCTTCCATCAGGATGCCGCCGAAGTCGTCCGCGCCGAAGTCGAGGGCGACCTGCGAGAGCTTGGGGCCCTCGGTGACCCAGCCGGCCTGCAGGTGCTGGATGTTGTCCAGCATGATGCGGCAGAGCGCGATCATGCGCAGGTACTCGCTGCCCGTGCGGCGCGGCATCTTCATCTCGGTCGATTCCGACTCGAAGCTCCAGGGGATGAACGCGCGGAAACCGCCCGTCTTGTCCTGCTGGGTGCGGTACGCGTCGAGGTGCATCATGCGCTCCTCGATCGTCTCTCCGAGGCCGTACACCATCGTGGAGGTGCTCTTGAGCCCCAGCTCGTGGGCCGTGCGATGCACCTCGAAATATTCGGCGGTCTTCGTCTTGAGAGGGCTCACGGCCTGCCTCACGCGGTCGACGAGGATCTCGGCGCCGCCGCCCGGCAAGCTGTTCAGCCCGGCGGCCTTGAGGCGCTCCAGCACTTCGCGGATCGATATCTTGGAAACCCGCGAGATGTGCTGGGTCTCGGATGCCGAAAAGGAATGGACGTGCACCTGCGGAAACTTCGCGCGGATCCGGCGGACGATGTCCTCGTAGTATTCGATCCCGAGCTGCGGATTGTGGCCGCCCTGGAGCAGGACCTGCGTCCCCCCGATCGCGACGAGCTCGGCGATTTTGTCGAAGATCTCCTGCGTGCTGCGCAGGTACCCTTCCTTGACGTCCCCGGGCTCGCGGTAGAACGCGCAGAACTTGCAGTAGGTGTAGCAAATGTTCGTGTAATTGATGTTGCGGTCGACGACGAAAGTCGCCTTCTTGTCGGAGCCGGGATTCTTTCGCAGGCAGAGCTCGCTCGCGGCGGCGCCCAGTTCGAAAAGGTTCGCCTCGTGATACAGCTTCACGCCCTCCTCGACGGTCACGCGTCCGCCGGCGAGCGCTTTGGCGAGAATCGACTCGACGGAACCGCCCGCGACGGGCGCCGCCGTCGCGGCCGGAGACGGCGCGGCGGAGGCCGTCGGCAGCTCCAGGATCGCGGGCGTACGGTCGAGGAGGCCCGCTTTTTTGGCGTAGTCGAAATAAAGGAGCATGCCCTTTCGAAGCGGCTCTCCGAGCCCGTACGAGAGGCCGGAAAAATAGGAGCGGAGCGTCTCGCGCGGGAGACCGGAACGCGCCTCGGCGGCGTCGAGGATCGCCTCCGGATTCTCGAGGCCCCAGCGCTTCGAGACCAGGAGCGCCTCGTGGGCCTCGCGGACCCGGGAGGGGTGTTCGTTGAAATATGCGCGGCGGGCGGTCCACACGGCGAAGACGAGCGGCAGGCCGGTCCAGTCCTTCCACTCCTCGGCGAGGTCGTACACGCGCAGCGCCTCGTCGCCCGCGAACCGGCGGCGCGCGGTCAGCGCCTCGTCCCCGATGAGGAGCGCGGCCGAGGCCCTGCCCTTCACGACGTCTTCGAGGGCGGACGGGGAATAATCGACCTTCGGCGTGAAGTCGTAGCGGAAGCGGCACAGGATCTCGAGGAGGGCCGGCGTCGTGCGGCCCTTGCCGGTCACAGTGATCCGCGTGCCCTTCAGCTCCTTCCACGGATGACGGGAAAAAAGGAGGACGCTCTGCACGCCGCTTTCGGAGCTGATGGAGAGGCCCGGAAGGAGGACGAGGTCCGCCGCGTGGCGCGCGAACCAGAACGCCGAGACGGCGCTCACGTCGAGCGATCCCGCCAGCATGAGGTCGTTCAGCGCGGACGGGGTCCCGCGGACGATTTCCGCGTCGAGCGGCGACGCGCCGCCGAGCCCCAGGTCCACGGGGAGCGAATTGATGAACTCGATCGAGCCCAGGCGCAGGCGCGGCATTAAGATGCCACCAGAAGTTCTTTGCGGATCGGGGTGTACGTGCTGTTCACCTCGACCGGTTCGCGGCCGCAGGCGCGGATCATCGCGACGAGCTCGTCGTAAGTGAATCCCTTTTCCTGCGACCCCGCGGCCTTCGCGATCGTCTCGTCGTAGTTGGTCCCGCCGAGGTCGTCCACGCCGAAATCGAGCGCCGCGTGGATCAGCTTTTCGTCCACGTAGTTCCAGAGCTGACGGATGTGCGGAAAGTTGTCGAGCATGAGCCGTGACGTCGCGAGGACCTGCAGGTCGGTCACGCCGCTCGTGCGCGGAAGATACGACAGGTCGTTGTTCTCCGGCTGGAAAGCCAGCGGGACGAACGCGAGATAGCCGCCGGTCTCGTCCTGGGCCTCCCGCAGGCGGATCAGGTGATCGACGCGTTCCTCGGGGGTCTCGAGATGGCCGTAAAGCATCGTCGCGTTCGAGCGCAGGCCCGCGCGGTGCACCGCCCGGTGAACCGCGAGCCAGCGGTCGGCGTCGATCTTGGATTCGCAGATGAGCTTGCGCGGACGTTCGGCGAAGATCTCCGCGCCGCCGCCGGGGACGCCGCCGAGGCCGGCCGCGATCAGGCGGTCGATCACCTCTTCGACGGTGATTTTCTCGAGGCGCGCGTAGAAGTCGAGCTCCACCGCCGTGAAGCCCTGGATCAGGACGCCCGGACAGGCCTTCTTGATGCGCCGCAGCATCTCTTCGTAGTAGTCCATCCGCAGATCGGCGTGCAGTCCGCCGACGATGTGGACCTCCCACACGCCGTGCCCGGCCGCTTCCCGGACGCGGCGCTCCACTTCGTCCGCCGCGAGCACGTATCCGTCGTGGTCGCGTTTGCCCTTGGCCCACGCGCAGAACTTGCAGGTCAGCACGCAGACGTTCGTGTGATTGACGTTGATGGAATGGGTGAAGTGGGCCTTCTGACCGTGCATCCGCCGGCGGACGTAGTCGGCCATCGCGCCCAGCTCGATCAGGTTCTTCGACCGGATGAGGCGCTCGCCGTCCTCGCGCGACAGGCGGGTTCCGGCCTTGACCTTTTCGAAGATGTCTTTGAATTCGCGGATGAAATTCATTTATTCTCCTGCCCCTTCCCAGCGACGGAAAAGGTTGTGTTCGATCCTGAGAAAATCAAATACGCGGCCGATCGTGAAGTCGACCATTTCCTCGACCGACTTGGGCTTGTGGTAAAACGCCGTCGTCGCCGGGACGATGTGCACGCCGATCTCCGAAAGATAGAGCAGGTTCTTCAGGTGGATCGGGCTGAGCGGGCTCTCCCGCGGGACGAGCACCAGCGGCCTGCGCTCCTTGATCGTGACGCCCGCCGCGCGGTGGATCAGATTCATGGTGACGCCGGTGGCGATGGCGGCCGCCGTCGACATGCTGCACGGCACCACGATCATCGCGTCCATCTTCGACGAACCGCTCGAGACTTTCGCGGCGAAATCGCCGGCCGGAGCCGTGAAGAGCCGGGGGTGGTTCTTGTAGTGCCGCGCCAGGCCCTTCCGGATCGACTCCTGCGTCCGGCCGAGCCGGATATCCAGCTCTTCCTCGAAAACCGCCGCCCCGCCGTCGCTCAGAATCACGTGCGCCTCGTGTCCGCCCTCGAGCAGGAAGCGCACGAGCCGCTCGCCCAGCATCGCCCCGCTGGCGCCGGTGATCCCCACGATGATTTTTTTTCCCACGGGATGTCTTCGCTCGATTTATCTAAATATCTCTAAATACGAGAAAATTAGCAAGAGAATTCCGAGCCAGCCGTTGATGGTGAAGAACGCCGTGTGGATGTGATTCAAATCCCCGTCGCCCACCAGACGGTGCTCGATCCAAAGAAGCGCGCCGCAAATCATAACTCCAGACCAGTAAAGGACTCCCAGCCCGTCCGCCAAACCGAAGA